>NZ_CP139303.1:0-359184 GCF_034092465.1 Prochlorococcus sp. MIT 1223 | reverse complement strand
AGAAAACTCATAGAGTAATTATAGTTGAGGAGTGTATGAAGACAGGGGGTATTGCTGCTGAATTGCTTTCATTAATAACTGAGCATTGTTTTGATGAGTTGGACTCTCGTCCAGTGAGGCTTTCTAGTCAAGACATTCCAACTCCATATAACGGCAATCTTGAGAACTTAACAATAATTCAACCTCATCAAATTGTAGATGCAGCTAAAAGTATGCTTAATAAGGAAATTTGATTTATGGCAAGACAGCAAGGATGGTTTGCTTTAGTAATAGCGTTAGCAATTGCTGGATGGTCAGTTTGTATTAGCTTTCCATTTCAATTAGGTCTTGATTTGAAAGGTGGAAGTCAATTAACGTTGGAAATACAACCGACAGAAGAAATAAGTAAAATAACACCAGAGTTAGTGGAGGCTGTAAAAGTTGTATTAGATAGAAGAGTAAACGGACTGGGAGTTGCAGAATCTTCTATTCAGACAATTGGTTCAGATCAATTGATTCTTGAATTACCTGGGGAGCAAGATCCTTCAACTGCCGCCCGAATTCTTGGTAAGACAGCTTTACTTGAATTTCGAGCCCAAAAAATTGGGACTAATGAACCTTTGAGAAGGTTAATTGATTTAAGAAGAGAATTTAATTCCAATTTTAGTATTTCTAGCAATATTGATATAAAAGATGTTAATTATGACAGTACATATACTGAAAAGATTAATGAATTCCAGAATGAATTAGGTATTTCTTCAACTACAACAGATAGATTTGAAGAAGTAGTTAATATAAAAAAGGTATTAAATGAAAAAATAACTAACTTATTTGAACCTACAAATCTTACTGGTAAAGATCTAATTACAGCAGGTAGAAGACAGGAACAAAATTTATCTAGCTGGGAAGTAACACTAGGATTTAATAAGGAGGGTGGAGAGAAGTTTGCAGAGTTAACCAAATCAATAGCAGGATCTAATAGGCTTCTTGGGATTATTCTTGATGGAGAATCTATAAGTGAAGCTTCAGTTGGGTCTCAATTTAAGACGGCTGGAATATCTGGTGGATCAGCAACTATAACCGGTAGCTTTACAGCTGAAGAAGCAAGAGAGTTGGAAGTTCAATTGAGGGGGGGGTCCCTGCCTTTACCAGTAAGAATTCTACAAGTACGAACAATAGGACCAACACTAGGAACTGAGAATATCAAAAGAAGTTTATTCTCTTCACTTTTAGGACTATTTCTAGTTGCATTAATTATGTTATCTATTTATAGATTGCCAGGCTTTGTAGCTATTATAGCTTTATTATTATATTCGTTATTTAATATTTCTTTTTATGCATTGATACCAGTAACTTTAACATTACCAGGTATTGCAGGTTTCATCCTAAGTATAGGAATGGCTGTAGATGCAAATATATTGATATTTGAAAGGATTAAAGATGAATTAAGAAGAGGAAATACTTTAATTAGATCAATAGAAGCAGGATTCTCACAAGCCTTTTCATCTATTCTTGATAGTCACATAACAACACTAATTAGCTGTATAGCACTTTTTAACTTTGGTACGGGTTTTGTTAAGGGATTTGCAGCTACTTTAGGTATAGGGGTAACACTAAGTCTATTTACTGCCTTAACTTGTACCAGGGTTCTATTAAAATTTTTAATGAGTTATCAGAAACTTCGAAATAAAACATATTTTCTAAAAGCAAATCAATTACCATTAGCAAATAACTAGATAAATTTTTATGAATTCTAATCTCCCAAAAATTAACTATAAAATAAAACTTTGTAGTAGTAGAAGTAAAGTGTTTACTATATCTGTTATTGCAATATTTATAAGCTTTATAGGTTTTTTTCTCTCTACTATAAATCCGTCTATAAATGCTCCACTTAAACCAGGCTTAGACTTTACTGGAGGAACGCAGATTAAATTAGAACGTAAATGTGATGTACAGTCATGTTCAAAAATAAATCCTGATTCAATTAAATATAGTCTTAAATCATTAACTATTGATAGTATTAAAAATGGTTCTAAATTCAATCTATCTAATTCAAAAGTTCAATTATTAGATAATTCAAAGTCAATAATAGTTAGACTTCCTTTCCTTTCAGCTGATATAACACAATTAGTTATCAATAACCTAAGTGAAAGCATAGGTCCTATTGAAAAAGGTGGATTGTCTGTGGATGCCATTGGACCTAAGCTTGGAATCCAACTACTTAAAAGTAGTATCATTTCTCTAATAGTTGCTTTCGTTGGAATCGTTATTTACATCAGTTTTAGATTTGATAGAAAATATGCAATTTTAGCAATGTTAGCTTTGATTCATGATGTAATAATAGTATGCGGTATTTTTTCTTGGTTAGGAATACTCTTAAATATAGAAATTAATAGTTTATTTGCTGTTGCGTTGTTAACTATTGCTGGATACTCTGTTAATGATACAGTTGTTATATTCGATAGAATAAGGGAATTAAATAAATTAGAGAATTATTCACCTATGGAAAAAATAGATTATGCTGTTTCAGCTTCTCTTACTAGAACACTTTATACAAGTGGTAGTACTTTATTACCTTTATTGGCATTGGTGTTTCTAGGAGGACCTACCTTGAAGTTATTTGCGATAGCGTTGTCATTAGGAGTAGTCATAGGAAGTTGGTCAAGTATTGCATTGGCCCCTAGTCTATTAAGCTTATTTATTAAATCATCACTAGCTGAATCAGCCTTGCCCTCCAATAGTTAATAACATCTATAATGTATAAAAACTTCTCAAGGTATATTCCTTCTATATTAATAATTTTTGCTTTATTAGATATTAGAACAGAGATTAGACTTCTACTAGATCATTTTACTATTACTTCTTTATTATTTGCTTTTAAATCTCATATGTTATCATTTTTTGTCCTATTAATTTCTCCTTCTTTAATTCGAAAATACTCCAGATGATTTTTAATTTTATTTATTATGAATAATCATGCTATAGAGCCAGAAATAATACCGACTAATAGTAATGATGGATATAAAGCTCTTAGTCTAAAAAATAATTGGATAATATATATCTTGTTAGTATCATTTATAATAATATTTATTTTACTTGTAAGATTATTAATTGAATCATTCTTAATAAGTTTAGGTCTTATGTTTATATGGCAACAAGCTACTAAGTAGAGTCTCAAATATACTATCTAACTATTTTTATTAAAGTTATATATAATCATCACGGCAGTAGAAAATTTTGTCTAGAATAGGTTTAATTGCTATATTAGAATGATTTCAGGAGAATTTGTTCATAGTGTGAATATTATGATATCCATCCTTTTAGGTGCTGTTTGCTATTATATTTACTATATATTTCAAATGGATAAATCTTCTTAGTATTTAAATAATATATTTAATAATTCTTTTTTTATCTGTGCTTGCCTCTTGCTTATACCTATCTTCTGCAGATCTTTTGATAATTCATCTATAGCCTTGTTTAATTTCTTGTTTAGTATCTTTTTATCCATTTAGAATGTAAACATTATTATTTTGCTTTAGGCTTTCGCGTAGTTTTTGATTCTACTACTGCTAACAATTCTTCCATTTTAGTCATCAATTGTTTTACTTCAACTGGATCTGGTAATGTAAGCTCTTCAGTTACTCCTAAATGCATTTTTCTAAGTTCTCGCCTTAGCATCTTCAGTGACACCTTAACTTCTTCTTTTTTTTCTTTAGCTGTTGCCATTTAATCTAGTTTCTTTAATATCACTTATAATATCATTTTACATAATTTTCTACAAGTCATAGATAAATAGGATTTTATATACAATATTATATTTTTAAGCATGATATAAAATTAATTTAATTTATTTGCTATAATTTAAAAAATTAAAATTTATGATTAATTTTCTCAAATCAAGTTATAGAAAAATATGGGTGCCATTTTTTGGAAGACTACTAGCACTTTTTATACCTGTAATTGAAGGTAAACCACCAAAAAATAATCCAACCTATAAACTAAGAGATCAATAAATTTTAATCAAGTCTAAGTTAATAACTCTGAATATTAGAATTACATTTTCTTACTGCGATGGCTTGCATTTCCTTTTTGCTAATATTGTAATCTTTGGCTTCGTTTGTTGATTTAGATAATTCAAACTCAATGCAGTTATTCTGATAATAGAAATACTTTGTATATTGGTTTAGGTAAATAAAGGTGGACAAGAATAAAAATGTATAAAGAATACGCTTCTTATTTTCATTTATGGTTTTCTGTGCTTTATTTTTCCTTTTTAGGATTTTGGGCAACCATTTGTCAGGAAGGCCAATTTGTACAAAAAGAAGCTCTACCCACCAAGGTAGATGAGGCCCTTTTTTAATTTTGTCATCTGACTTGAGATTTGAGCTAGTTGTTGGCATTCAACTCTTCCATCTAGCAGAGGTCTATGTATCCTTATAATAAAATATAACTTAATTTATAACTTGTCAAAGTTTTAGATATTATTTCGATTTTATTTCATTGCTATTTTTCTGTGTTTAAAAAATGTTGTGAATATCAGATACTATCTTGATATGTTTTATATTAAAAAAAACTTCTTTATCGATGCCTAAGAAACGAAGAAAACTGAACAAGGAAATGGAGCAACAGATTTCCTCGGCTAGAAAGAAGGTCGAATTAATTACAGCCAAAATTAATGATATAGATGAGGAAGAGATACAGGTTGAATACCGACAGGCATTTCAAAAGATTGTACTTGAAGTTAGTGCTGTCGATGAATATTACAAGACCTCTGGATTTTCTGATGAATCAGAAAAGATGATATCTAATTATTTAACTTATCTAGATAAGTTCTTGCAAGAATATGAATTATAGCTTTTATAAATCATCTTGATTTCTTATATGGAATTACTTCTATTTCTATTGGGCCACTGGAAATAATTCGAGTAGATCGACTATTTAAATCAGTTTTTTGTTTTACTGTTGAAATGCATTTGTTGTAATCATTTGAATTCAGGCATCGTTTTCTGAGTTCGTATGTAGTTTCTCCTCTAATGGAAGGGGACAACATCAATGTACTCAGTAGCAATATTAGTGAAAATGGATATTTAATCATAAATTTATTATATTCTACTAGATCAATTCATTTTAGCTAGGATTCTAAATTAATATTTTCTACATATTTTCCGTGTTGATCTGATGCTAATTCAGTCTAGGATTGTAAAAAAACAATTATGACTCTAAGGATTACCGAAGTAGATAAGGCTATGAATAATATAAAGGATGAATTAATTGAAGACTTATATAATAGTATTAAGAGTAAGAACTTAGATAAATTACTAGATAATTCACTCGATGATAAGTCTGTTTAAGACTTTATTATTTTTTTTAAATCGTCTTCAGACAAACTTGTTACTATGTATATTTCTTGGTACATGCTACCTTTTCTCGCAACTAGTTTATAGCCGCCTAAAGTCTTCCTTGTGATTCGTATATCTAAATTTTCAGATAAGCCCTTTGTCTTACCTATTACTCCAGGTGTAAGAGTTTTAATAGATTTGTTTTTAGCTACTCTTTTTCCCCATTTTATCAGTCCATCTATGTATGTACTATGCGTAAGGACTAGCCTTCCCATTTGCAAATTAGTTCTGCTGCAGTCATCAAATAATATTAATGTAAACACTTCCCGCTAAGTTCTATGTCTTGTCTGTACTAACCTTAATGTTATATAATTCTAAAAAAAATGATCTTCACTTTCGCTTGGGCAGCCTTAGCTGCAATATTTACATTCTCAATAGCAATGGTTGTTTGGGGCAGGAATGGAGATGGTTCAATTGATATTTAGATATATTCTTAGTTTAGAAACGATATCTTTATATTCTGTTTTATCTATATTTACTCTGTCTTTACTTATACTTATAACGTCAGGTGTTATTTACATATCATATATTAATTTTAAAGATAATAGAAGATTAAAATTAACTAAAAATAGTAAGAAAGTTAAATAGATTATTTATTTATCTGATTTGCTCTTTTGATTTATAAGTTTGATTAGTTCAAGCGATTGCTTAATTTTGTCAACACTTGATATGTATACAGATAGATCCTTTTCAACTCTATCTTCTTGAAAGCCAAGTAACTTTGCTAAAGTAATAGTAATTGTATCGTTACTATCTACTTCTTTACTTGGGTCTTCTTGTTCTATTTTGCATACAACATTATATAGGCCTATTAAAGATATTCTACTATATATAATTCCTGTTTCGTTTAGTAAGTCAATATTCAGTTCGCTTATGCTCTTGATATTCTTTATCTCTTCAAGTTTAATTCCCTTTAATTGTTCTAATCCTTTTTTGGAATAACTTTGTATTTTTGTTGGATCAACTCCATTGCAGTTACATATTGCATTGAACAGAATCTCCAAATGTTCTCTTGGCTTATAACCATTGGTTAGATCATCGAAGGCCTTGATCAGGCCAATTGAGAATAGATGGTCAGGTTTGAATTCCTTCTTATGATTGAGAAGGTGAAGTTCTACAAGCATTTCATCAACAACTTTTCTAAATATATCTGGAATCACAAAAGGGAATTCCTGATAAAATGCCTGTTTGCTGTCTGAGACGGTATTTAGTGCCAAGAAATGCTTTTCAACTTAATTCTGTAGAAACCTTAGCTTAGCCAATCTCTCACCGTTAGGATTGAGTGACTATTAAAATTAATTATGATTCCAATAGTTATAGAAGAGTCAGGCCGAGGAGAAAAGGCATTTGATATTTACTCTCGACTTCTCAGGGAAAGGATTATATTTTTAGGTGAGCCTGTTACCAATGATTCAGCGAATAGAATTGTTGCGCAAATGCTTTTTCTTGAGGCTGAAGATCCAGACAAGGACATATATCTCTACATCAATTCTCCAGGAGGATCGGTTTATGACGGTTTAGGAATATTTGATACCATGCAGCACGTTAAACCAGATATACAGACTGTATGCGTAGGTCTAGCGGCAAGTATGGGAGCTTTTCTTCTTTGTGCTGGAACTAAAGGAAAAAGAAGTAGCTTAGTTCATTCAAGAATAATGATTCATCAACCTCTTGGTGGAGCAAGGGGGCAAGCTAGTGATATCAGAATTCAAGCTGATGAAATTCTTTATTTAAAAGACAGATTAAATTCAGAATTGTCAGAACGGACAGGACAACCCATAGAAAGGATAAAGGAAGATACTGATAGAGATTTTTATATGTCTCCTTACGAAGCGATTGAATATGGTTTAATTGATACCGTTTTCAACAAGAAGCCTGTTAAATCTATTTAGTTAACTTGTTGCCTGGTTTAATACAGGTGTAAATCTGTCTTTTTCTGGTACTTCAGTAAAAGTTGATAAGATATTCCTAAAATCATCTCCTTCTATAGTTTCTTTTTCAATAATTATTTCAACTAATTTGTCCATAGCCTCTCTATTATTTCTTACTATTTCTAATGTCTCCTCATAGCATTGTTTAACTATTTTTCTAACTTGTTCATCAATTTGTTGATTTATTGCATCTGATACATCGTTTCTTGTCATTAAGTCTCTTCCAATAAATACCTCTTGACTATCACTTTCAAGAGAAACAGGTCCGAGATTACTCATTCCAAACCTAGTTACCATTTGTCTTGCCATAGAGGCTACTTGCTGTATATCTCCTCCTGCACCTGTTGTTACTTCTGCCCTTCCAAACACGATGTCCTCAGCAGCTCTTCCCCCTAACGCTCCCATTATCCTTGCTTTTAATTGAGAGCGACTAACTAACATTTGATCATCATCTGGAGAAAACCAAGTAAGTCCTTTTGCTTGTCCTCGAGGAATAACAGTAACCTTTTGAACTGGATCATGAGCTTTTACCAGTGATCCAATTAAAGCGTGGCCAATTTCGTGATAAGCAATGAGCCTTTTACTGCGTCCGTCTACAAGCGTTTGTCCTTCCATTCCAGCAATAATCCTATCTACGGCATCATCTATTTCATTAATACCTATCGAACTCTTTCTCCTTCTGGCAGTTAGTATGGCTGCTTCATTTAACAGATTTGCTAAGTCTGCTCCTGTAAATCCAGGAGTTCTTTTGGCAATACTTTCTAAAGTTAGTTTATCTTCAAGCTTTTTATTTCTAGAATGAACTTTCAATATTGAAAGTCTTCCGTTTATATCTGGGGCATCAACTGATACTTGTCTATCGAATCTTCCTGGTCTCATTAATGCTGAGTCTAAAACGTCAGGTCTATTAGTTGCAGCAATTATTATAATTCCGTTGTTAGTTTCAAACCCATCCATTTCTGTTAATAATTGATTAAGTGTTTGTTCTCTTTCATCATTTCCACCTCCAATTCCCGCTCCTCGTTGTCTTCCAACAGCGTCTATTTCATCAATAAATATTAAACAAGGACTATTCTCTTTGGCTCTTTTAAATAAGTCTCTGACCCTACTTGCTCCAACTCCAACAAACATCTCTACAAACTCAGATCCAGAAAGAGAAAAGAAGGGTACACCAGCTTCTCCTGCAATTGCTTTAGCAAGAAGAGTTTTTCCTGTTCCAGGAGGACCAACTAGTAAGACTCCTCTTGGGATTTGAGCACCTACAGATGTAAACTTTTCTGGTTGTTTTAGAAAAGTAACTACTTCTTCTAAGTCTTCTTTTGCTTCATTTACACCAGCAACATCATCAAATTTGACCCCTGTTTCAGCCTCCATCGCAAAACGAGCTTTAGTTTTCCCAAATTGCATTGCTTGGCCTGGTCCACCTGGCATTGAATTTGATCTTCTAGCAAGAAATATTAGACCTCCTATTAAAAGAAATGGAAAGAGCAAGTTGCCAAATATTCCGAGTGCAGGAGGAGCTGTTCTTGCTGGATGAATATCAAAACTTATTCCTTCATCTTTTAATTTATTAATTAATTCTGGTGTTATGCCTGGAAGATCAACTTTAAGTCTTTGTATTCTATTATCAAAATCAGGATCAATCGCTTCTACTACTGCATTTCTGCCTCCTTCATAAATATCAAGAGAAGTTACTCTTCCTGAATTTATATAATCTAAAAACCTTCCATAACTAATTCTAGAAACAGGCGGGTTCCTAGATGCTATTGAAGTTCTAGTCTGATCCAAATTATTTTTACTGGTGTTACCAAATATCTGCCAAGAGAGAAGCAAAACTATTGCTATAGGGAGTAACCACAAAGTTATTCCGCGCAATTTAGGATTCATGAACAGTTTTTCTTTTATTCTAAACGAATTGGACCTCTTTTCGTTGGTTTATATTTATACTGCTCCGTTAGAATGGGAACAAATATCTATTTTCTAATAGGTCAATATTTATCCTGATTAATTTAGAAACTGATTATTTAGGAATTAAAGACTCCTTAAAGCAACAATTGGATCTAATTTAGCTGCTCTTCTTGCTGGTAAAACTCCAAATGTCAATCCAATAGAACCTGAAATCATAACAGTTAAAAGTATTATGTCTCTGCCTATTGTTGCGGGTAATGGAGTTGCAAGAGATATTATTTTAACTGTAGTTAAGCCTGTGCAGGTTCCAACTATTCCTCCTAGAACTGCTAAAATCAGTGATTCTATTAGAAATTGATTAAGAATATCTATTTGTTTTGCTCCAAGTGCTTTCCTTAAACCTATTTCTTGAGTCCTTTCGTTAACCGATACGAGCATAATGTTCATTATTCCTATTCCTCCAACTATTAATGAAACACCACCAATAGCGGCAAGCATAAGAGTCAATCCACCTGTAATTGTAGAAACTATAGTTAGAGCATCTTTCTGCGATCTGACTGCGAAGTCATCATCTCTAATTATGTTATGTCTTTGTCTTAATAAGTTGGTTATTTGAAACTTTGCTGCTCTTGTAGATTTTTCATTTATTGCTTCAATACTTATAAAACTCAAGCTTATTCCGTAGGTAGGATCTTTTCCTGTAATACGACTTACCATTGTAGTTAATGGTATATAAGCATTCTCATCTTGATTGTTCCCAAACACAGCTCCTTTCGCTGCCATTATTCCAATTACTTCGAAATATTGATCTCTTATTCTGACTGTTTCGCCTATAGCTTTACTTTGCTTGAATAACTTATCTTTTAAGTCTGGGCCAATTACTACAACACTCCTAGCGCTTTTGAGATCTTGCATATTTACAAAACGTCCTTTAGCTATTTCAAAACTTCTAACTGGAAGGAATTCTGGAGTAATACCTGAGATAGAAACACTACTAGAACTTGATGCATATTGAATAACTTCAGTTGTACTTATCTGAGGGGCGACTCTTTTTACAGTTGGAACTTGCTGCTTTATCGCATCGGAATCTCTTAGGACGAGATTCTTGGGAAAGGCAACTCCTCTTCTTCTAGTGTCATTATTACCAGGTACTACAAAAAGAACATTTGCACCTAGGTTGCTTAATTGATTTTCAGCAAGTCTTTGTGCCCCTCTTCCTACACCTACAAGAGTTATTACAGATGCATTCCCTATTACTATGCCGAGCATAGTCAATAAACTTCTTAATTTATTGGACCTAAGAGTTTTTAGCGCCATATAAAATATTTCTTTAGCTGCTAAATTCCTAGACATTTCTATTAAATAATATGCTCTTTATCTTTATTTTCTATTACATTTTCTCCTATTATTCCAACTTTGATTAAATCTGTAGAGCCACTTACTCCATTAAGTGTTCCCGCAGTTTCGACAACGATATCACCGGCATTTAATAATTTCATTTCTTCTGCTATTTTCATTGCAAGATTAAAAGTTTTAGTTGTACTTACTTGCTCTGGAATAAGTAACGGAATAACTCCCCAAACCAATTGTAATCTTCTTGCTACTTCAACTTCACTTGTGATTGCCAGGATAGGCGTAGCAGGCCTGAATTTACTAACATTATGTGCTGTGGCGCCACTTTTTGTTAAAGGTAATATTGCAGCAGCATTAAGTTGTCTTGCAATACTGCTAACAGCAGCACTAATTGCATTTGGGATAGTGCTTGGTAAATGAGATTCCAGAGCTCTTTGTGGATAATCTCTCTCTATTCTTTTGGCTATTGTTGCCATTGTCGAAACAGCTTCTATTGGATAATCTCCAACTGCAGTCTCGTTAGAAAGCATTACTGCATCAGTACCGTCGAGAATAGCGTTAGCAACATCACTAACTTCAGCTCTAGTTGGCCTTGGGCTGGAAGCCATAGAGTCCAGCATTTGTGTTGCCGTAATAATCGGTATGCCCAAACTATTTGCTTTTTTTATTAGAGATTTTTGTAGCAGTGGTACTTCTTCTGCTGGCATCTCTACTCCCAAGTCACCCCTTGCGACCATAACGCCATCACATAAGGGCAAAATTGAATCTATTTGATCTATAGCTTCGAACTTTTCAATTTTAGCGACAATCGGTATGTCCTGATTATGTGCTTTTATAAGTTCTTTTATTTCAATAATGTCAGAAGGGTTTCTTACGAAACTGAGAGCAATCCAGTCAACTCCTTGTTCAACCCCAAAAGCTAAATCTTCTTTATCTTTTTCTGTTAGTGCCCTTATAGATAACTGAACATCTGGAAAGTTAACCCCTTTATTATTAGATAAGACTCCACCAACAGTTACTAAACAATCGATTATTTCGTTATTAGTATCTACTTTTTCTACTCTCATTTCCACTCTTCCATCGTCTAAAAGTATTCGATTACCAGGACTAACCTCTTTAGATAATTTATCGTAAGTAACACTTGCTATTTGGCTGTCGCAATTGATGGATTTAGATGTCAAACGATAAGTACTACCGTTTGATACCTTTATTGGACCATCATTAAATCTTCCAAGTCTAATTTTTGGACCTTGAAGGTCTTGAAGAATCCCAATATGAACTCCTAGGTCTTTAGATACTTTTCGTATTGTTGAAATGCGATTAGCGTGCTCTATGTGATCGCCATGAGAAAAATTCAACCTGAAGGTTGTCGCCCCAGCTTTTATAAGCTCAGAAATACTTTGAGCGCTTTCTGTAGCAGGACCAATTGTCGCAACAATCTTGGTCCTTCTTTTTAGATCAATCTGGGTCATTAAAGGGACCTGATATCATCCAAAAAATACCATCTAGCTGTCATGGGGAAAATCTTTTTCAAAATCCAATTACTTTAATCATGAACCTAAATCATTATCAACACAATTCTCGAAGAACAGCTCTTTATCCAGATTTAGGAAATAATCCAATTTATCCAACACTTGGACTGGCTGGAGAAGCAGGAGAAGTTGCTGACAAAGTAAAGAAAATTCTTAGAGACAATAATGGCATTTTTGATCCTGATGCCAAAGAAGCCATCAAATTAGAATTGGGAGATGTCCTTTGGTATGTAGCCCAACTCTCTTCTGAATTAGGTTTTGAGCTAAATGATGTTGCTCAAGCAAATCTTGATAAACTTGCAAGCAGGGCCAAACGAGGACAAATATCAGGGGATGGAGATGACAGATAAATTTTTACTTTATTTTTATCTATCCGTAAAACTGTATTGAATTGTTTAGAGATGCATATCTAATAATATTAACAAAACTTTGTGCAAAGTTAAGTAAAAGGAAGGCAAGGATTGGTGAAATATCTATCCCTGCTATTGGAGGTATTATTCCTCTGAAAAGATTTAAATATGGGTCAGTTATTGCTGATAGATTACTTAAGATGGGGTTAGACCAGTCAAGGTTTGGGAACCATGTCAGCAATACCCTAATAATTAGAAGATAGGAATAGATAACTAAGGTTTGGCTAATAACACCAAAAATATTAGAAATGATTTCTGATCCCATGGAATTGTGTTGGTTGTAAACACTTTATGCAGCTTTTGTATTTTCTGGTGTGTTTATATCAGGGAGTATAGAAAAAGTCTGATGAAATTTCTCAGAGAGAGTTATCCAATATGATCGCCCATCTCTTTGTCGTTTCCTTTCTATAAATTTTTGAGATATTAGTTCTTTAATATGGTCGTATGCACCAGAACCCCTTATATCAACTAAGTCTGATTGGAGTATTCTCTTTTTTAAAGCAATAGTTGCAAGTGTTCTTAAGGTGGCTATGGATATATCTACAGGCAAGAGATTCTGAACCAATTCGCCCAAACCTGTTCTTAATTGGAGACTATATAATCCATTGCTTTCGCTAATTTCTAAAGCAGTGTCTCTTTGAGCATATGAAGCTGTTAGAGCGAATAAGGCTTGCTCAACAAGATCTTTTTCTTCATTTACTATTTCGAGTATTTCCTGCAATCTCATTGGCCTTCCTTTTAAATAAAGGATTGCTTCCAGTCTTGCTGGTAGTGAGATTTGAAGGGCTTCCTTAATGGAATCAGTTTTACCAGAGTTAGTAATTTGTAGGAAATATAATTGTTATCCAAAAATAACTTGATTATTAGGTTTGTGCACCTAGGAATAATTTGTAAGCAGGATTTTTAGTTTCATCAAAGCTCTTATAACCAATTTGATTTACGAATGTTTTCCAAGCTTCAAGTTCAGAATCTTTTACTAGTACTCCAATAACAATTCTTCCTATGTCAGCCCCATGATTTCTGTAATGGAAAATACTGATACTCCAATCTGGTTTCATGCAAGTAAGAAAATTCATCAGAGCACCAGGCCTTTCGGGAAATTCAAACCTGTATAAAAGTTCTTTGAAACAGTCACCGTGGTTTTGTTTCTTTGTTTTTGGAAGCCTTCCTCCAACCATATGTCGGAGGTGTAATTTTGATAATTCGTCTTTTGTAAGATCTAAGCAATTGAATCCGGCTGATTGAAATTTATTTATCAGCTCTTCTATTTCTTTTGGTTCTTTAATCTCTACTCCAAGGAAAATGAATGCGTTATTAGAACCGGACATTCTATAGCTGAATTCCGTAAGGTTTTTCCGTCCTAAAAGCTTACATATTTCTCTTAAACTTCCTGCCTTTTCTGGTATCTCTATAGCTAACATTGATTCTTTTTGTTCACCAAGTTCAGCACGCTCTGCTACAAAACGAAGCCTTTCAAAGTTCATATTTGCTCCGCAAGCAATAGCTATTAGATCTTTATCCTTTAAGTTTCTTTTCGTGATATCAGCTTTCATCCCTGCTATTGCTAATGCTCCAGCTGGTTCTAAAATAGACCTTGTATCTTCAAAGACATCCTTGATGGCAGCGCAAATTTCATCTGTGCTGACAGTTATCATTGAATCTACATACTTTTGAGCTAAAGCAAATGTATTTATTCCTACTTTTCTAACTGCAACTCCATCAGCAAAAAGTCCAATTTCATCAAGTTCAATAATCTTTCCGGCTTTTAATGATGTTGTCATTGCGCAAGAATCTTTTGGCTCTACTCCAATTATTTCTACTTGTGGCCAAAGGCTTTTTACATAAGCTGCGATTCCACTTATTAAACCACCTCCGCCAACTGCAACGTAAATTGCGGATGGAGGCCTTTCACATTGTCTTATTATCTCCATCCCTATTGTTCCTTGACCTGCAATAACCTCTGGATCGTCAAATGGATGAATAAAAGTTAGGCCTTGATTTAATGAGATTTTTAAAGCTTCTGTGCATGCATCGTCATAAGTATCTCCATAAAGAATAACTTCAGCTTTTAGAGCTTTTACAGCCATTACCTTTACAAGTGGAGTAGTTAAAGGCATTACAATCACAGCCCTACATTTCAATTGAGTAGCACTTAGTGCAACCCCCTGTGCATGATTGCCAGCACTAGAAGCAACAACACCTTTAATGAGTTCTTTTTTAGTTAATTGATTCATACGGTTATATGCTCCGCGAATTTTGAATGAAAAGACTTCTTGTAGGTCTTCTCTTTTAAAGAAAATATTATTCTGGAATTTATTACTAAGATTTCTTGCCTTTTCTAAAGGGGTTTCAAGAGCAACGTCATAAACTCGAGCTCTAAGAATTTTTTGAAGATAGTCGTCCATTAGTTCATTCTGGCAATTTTATTAGACCTTTGATTTCAACATTGCATTTTTATTTTTCATTAATTCACGAAAAGTGCATTGGAACCCGTAGATTAAGAACATTGAAAAGTGGCAAAATGCGTCTAAGCGAATTAAGCCATCCAAATCAGCTCCACGGCTTGTCGGTAGCAGAGCTTGAAGATATTGCTTGTCAAATTCGGGAGAGGCATCTTCAGGTTGTATCTACTAGTGGAGGTCATTTAGGTCCTGGATTGGGAGTAGTAGAACTTACTCTTGCTCTTTATCAAACCCTTGATTTAGATATTGACAAGGTTGTTTGGGATGTAGGCCATCAAGCTTATCCTCATAAATTACTTACTGGTAGATTTAATCAATTTGATACTCTTCGCCAAGAGAAGGGAGTTGCAGGATACTTAAAGAGATCTGAAAGTAAGTTTGATCATTTTGGAGCAGGGCATGCAAGTACATCTATATCAGCTGCTTTGGGAATGGCCCTTGGTAGGGATCAAAAAGGCGAGTCGTTTAAATGTGTTGCTGTAATTGGCGATGGAGCCTTAACAGGAGGCATGGCCTTAGAAGCTATTAATCATGCAGGACATTTACCTAAAACTCCTCTATTAGTTGTTCTGAATGATAACGACATGTCTATATCTCCTCCTGTTGGGGCTTTATCCACTTATTTGAATAGAATGAGGCTAAGTCCACCAGTAAAGTTTGTCTCTGACAGTGTCCAAGAAAGTGTGAAGAACCTTCCTTTTATGGGGGACGAAATATCTGAAGAACTGAAATCTATTACTGGTAGCGTTAGACGTTTGGCTGTACCAAAAGTAGGCGCAGTATTTGAAGAATTAGGCTTTACATACATAGGACCAATAGATGGACATAATATTTCACAGATGATTCGTACTTTTGAGACTGCACATGATATCGGAGGGCCTGTATTAGTTCATGTTTTAACAACGAAAGGAAAGGGCTATCCATTTGCCGAAGAAGATCAAGTTGGATATCATGCGCAATCTTCTTTTGATCTTACAACTGGAAAATCACTACCTTCTAGTAAGCCTAAGCCTCCTAGCTATAGCAAGGTTTTTGGACAAACGTTAGTAAAACTTTGTGAGCAAAATAGTAGGGTTGTTGGTATTACAGCAGCTATGGCGGAAGGTACCGCACTAAATCTTCTTCAGAAGTCTATACCTGATCAATATATTGATGTAGGTATAGCAGAACAACATGCCGTAACTCTCGCTGCTGGAATGGCTTGCGAGGGAATGAAGCCTGTTGTTGCTATTTATAGTACTTTTTTACAACGTGCTTATGATCAGCTCATTCATGATGTTGGGATACAAAACCTTCCAGTAACTTTTGTTTTAGACCGTGCTGGAATAGTGGGTGCAGATGGTCCCACTCACCAAGGTCAATATGACATTAGTTATTTAAGGTCTGTTCCTAATTTTACTGTGATGGCGCCAAAAGATGAAGGAGAATTGCAAAGAATGTTAGTTACTTGTTTAAACCACAATGGACCTACAGCTTTAAGAATTCCAAGAGGTCCAGGAGAGGGTGTGATTTTGATGGAGGAAGGTTGGGAGCTAATAAAAGTTGGTAATGGTGAAATACTTTTAGAAGGAGACGATCTATTGATTGTGGCTTATGGAGCAATGGTTTCTCAAGCTGTTATCACAGCTGAGCTGTTAAGAGAATCAGGAATAATTTCAACAGTTATAAATGCAAGATTTTTGAGACCTTTAGATGAAGAGCTTATACATCCTCTTGCGCTCAGAATTGGAAAAGTCGTCACGATGGAAGAAGGAACACTACTTGGTGGATTTGGCTCTGCAGTAGTTGAATCTTTATCTGACAGTGATATTCAAGCGTCGACTTTGAGAATTGGTATACCAGACAGACTTGTTGATCATGCCAGCCCTCAACAAAGTAAAGAAACCTTGTCCTTAACTCCTGTTCAGATGTCTAAAAGAATTAAACAAAAGTTTGGATGGACCAAGGATGAAGCAGTAATTATAAATAATAAAAACAGTAAAATATAGTAGGCAATAAGAAGCTTTTCTTCTCTTTTACCTACTATTTATATCTTCAATTTTTAATTTGTTTATAATTTAAAGGACTCCCCTTGCTGCTAGCCCCAGAATTGAACCTATACCTAAAACATGACCTAGGCAGTTAGCTGCTACAAAGGAGCCATGACTTAGTCCTCCATAATATTGTGGGTTTGGCATTGGAAATCCTTCATTAGGCTTCTCGATATTTGCTCTGGCAATCGCATAAGCGAGCAGATTGCATATGATCATTACTACTGCGCACTTTGGAGACCATTGAAAAGTGACAGGATCTGCAACAGCAAAGATAGTCGTAAGCATTAATGAGTCCTAATTAAGCTATTTGTATTCTCTAATAAAATTACCCCTTTTTTTATCTATTTGATTCTTGCTTAAGAGTTTTTTACTTCTTCTGGTTTCAGCATCTGTATGAAACCCCATGCAATAAAGGCATCACTAAGAGTTAAGAATGCTTCTGCCGCTCCATGGAGAGGGTCAATATTCGTTAGTTCATCGCCAAAGTAAATAAGTGAAATTATTGCAAAGATAATTGTCATTAGTACAAAAAGGAGAGTTAATCTAAACCCTATTAGAGAAGTCCTAGGAATTGATAAACATTTTTGTGCCCAATACAAAAAAATGATATAGGGAAATAATGATAAGATAAAGAAAGCTGAGGGGTCTGTTGAATTTAAAAGTAAAAGTATTTTCGAAAGCATAGTATTCATAAGCTAATAGTTTCTTTTTTGTATAAATTATATGCGGCCAACGCCATAGCAGAATTTCCAATAACAGTTAGTGCTGCTTGAATTACAACAAGCCCTTTCAATTCTATAGTATTATCAAATATATGCCAAGTAACAGCTGCCATAGCACTTGCCAGATTAGGTAGCATAGATAATGCAAGCCAATTTAATGGCCTATTCTTATTAATAAACGATATTATTGAGATTAAAATTATTGCTAAAGTCCATTCAAGCACTGTTGCTATATGAATAAACCATGTTGGAAGAGATAGAGAATGCATGATTATGTTGTTAATGATATTAACGTATTCAAAACTTCCTCAGCATGATGAATAGGGCTGACTGATATCCATTTAGATTCAATATAGCCGCTTGGGTTGATGAGGAATGTATTCCTGGAAGAATTACTGCCTGACCAAGAATGATATTGCTTGCTTATTGTTCCTTGAGGATCACTTAAGAGTGGAAATGTAAGTTGATTTTTGCCACAAAAATTAGAATGCTTATCTATATTATCTGAGCTAATACCTAAGATATTTGCATTTTTATTAGAGAATTCGTTTTTTAATTTACTGAAACCATTAGCCTCAATAGTGCAACCTTCAGTAAAATCTTCTGGGTAGAAGTATATTACGAGCCAACTATTTCTAAATTCTTCATAGGAATATTGTTTTATTTTATTTGACTTATAATCAAAACCATATAAATTAAAAGCAGGAGCCTTGATTTTACTAGAAATTATACTCTCGTTTCCTGCAGAGGACTTAATAGGAGATATTAGACAAGTTACAAAAATAGTGAATATATGAATGAAAGTTCTTCTATTCATTAATGTCCCTTTAATTTTACTCAGATTAAATACTTTTTAAATCTATACCAAGAGATTTGGCATAATTTCCTAAACCTTTTTTTTGTATTGTTTTCAGTGCTCTAGTCGTAATTCTTAAATTTACCCATTTATTTCCTTCTGCCCACCATAGTCTTCTCTTTTGTAAATTTGCTTGTTGTAATTTCTTCGTACGAATATGCGAATGACTCACTGACATTCCATTATTAGCTTTTGTACCTGTGAGTTGGCAAACTCTAGACATAACCTCTTCTTTTTAAGTAGTGTTTTTATTTTACCAAAAGCTAGGGGTTTAGGGTTAGGAATAACTTGAAACTAATTTTCCCATTAAATCAGCGTTCCGAGAATAAAAGCCTGCCAATTCATTTGGCTCAAGTCCTCCTACTGAAAGTTTGGCCATGTCGTATAAGTGATTGGCCAATTCTAGACTGAGCTTTCTCGACGGGGATTCGTCATTTGAGTCTAAAACTATAGCTGCAGAGTCTAATTTTAGTAGACCTTGAACCAATGAATGTTTCTGATTAATTAGGAGAATATGGTGGTCTGGTAATCCAGGCAACCTTTGCTCCATTAGAGCTCCAATATCATTTATTCTGCGCATTTGTTCGGGTAAAAGTATCATCGAAGCTGGTGCACTCTCTCCTTTTAAAGCTTTTACTTGAATGGTTACATTCTCCTTTTTAATTGCAGACTTCACAAGTAATTGAATTTTGTCAGAGTCATTCTCGCCATCCTTATCTACCAACTCTGGAAGGTCTTCTTGCAAATTGTTATCCAGTTCAGAGTCTACTCTTTGAAACTTTATTTCATTATTTCTGTTTTCTAGCCAAGGAATAAATTGAGAATCGATAACAGAGTCTGTTTTTAGTACTTCAACTCCTTGAGCAACCCATAGGTTAAGTGCATTTTGTTGAGACAAATCATCAGTTGAATATATTACTCTTTTCTCAGAACCTTCTTCTAATCTGTCAATATAATTCTTAATTGTTGTATAACACTTATCTTTTACAGAAATTATTTCTTTCTTCTTTTCTGATGTATCTTCATCAATTGTTAATGTAGTGGTATAAAGCATAATATTTTCAATTAAGTCCGCAAACTTTTCATCTTCCATTGCTCCTATCTTCAGGAATGGAGATATTGAATCCCATATCTCAGCATACTTTTCATTGTTTTCCTTATATAAAGCTTTTAATCTATCTGCAACTTTTTTTGCAACAAAATTTCCTATTGATTTGACTCTTCTATCTGATTGAAGAGCACTTCTGCTTACATTAAGTGGTATATCAGCCGAATCTAAAACCCCTCTTAAAGGTAGAAGATACTTAGGTACGACTTCCTTAATAGAATCACTAACAAATACTTGATTACAGTAAAGTTTAATCTCTCCATTTTCCCAATCGGCTCTACCTGTTATTTTTGGGAAAAATAGTATACCTTGTAAATTGTAAGGGTAATCTGTATTTAAATGAACCCAGAGAAGAGGTTCTCCTTGAAATGGATAAAGGTATTTATACAGTTCTATATAGTCTTTATCCTCCAATTCTTTTTGATTCTTCCTCCATGCTGGATTCATTTTATTGATAACTTCTCCTTCTAAAGCAACTTCTATAGGCATGAAGTCGCAATACTTGGTAATTAATGTTTTAATTCTTGTAGGTTCTATATATTCAAGTTCTTCGTCCATTAAGTGTAGGATGATATCTGTTCCTATTTCTTGTCTATTCCCTTCTTCTAATGTGAAATTAGGTGAGCCATCGCACGACCATTTAATTGAGTTATTTTCCTCTATAGCAGATTTACTTATTATCTCCACATTTTTTGCAACCATAAATGATGAGTAAAATCCCAATCCAAAGTGACCAATAAAAGTATCCTGATCATTTTTATACTTTTCAAGAAATTCTTCTGCACTTGAAAATGCAACTTGGTTTATATATTTTTTAATTTCGTCTGCAGACATACCTATTCCATTATCGCTAAATGTAAGTGTTTTATTTTCCCGGTCTATACGTATATTTATTTTGCCAATATCTCCTTCTATACAATCTCCAGCCATAGAAACCATTCTTCTTTTGTTAATTGCATCAACACCGTTGCTAACAAGTTCCCTTAGAAAAATTTCGTGATCTGAGTAAACGGCTTTCTTAATTATTGGGAATATATTCTCAGTATGTATTTGAATCTGACCTTCTTCTAAAACCGTCATGATCTATTAAAAAAATTTTTTCTATATTAACAGCTTATATTTTTTTTGAATTTTTCATTGTTGTGTTGTCCGCACTATTGTTTTCTTATAGTGATATTATATCTAAGCTTTCGATCATTCTATCCAGTTAAGTTCAGAGCAATCTCTCTTTTGTAGTAGTTCTATTGCTGCTTGTTTATTTGAACATTCTGCAAATTCTATTATTGCTATTTTCCCTTTGTTATGAAGTGATTTTTGAACATTGAGCGCTTTTTCAATTCTATTAGTTGAATCGTAGGCTATAAGAATCTTTTCCTTTATTTGGTTTTTAATATCTCTCTCATTAAGTAGTTCTCTTATTTTATCTATAGAAATACTGAAGCCAACACCAGCTGCTTGATCGCTATTGTCAGAAAAACGTTTTACAATTTTGTCATACCTACCACCCCTAGCAATTACAACTTGATTGGTTATACTTTTGCATACAAGATTAAACATGAAGCCATTATAAAGTTCAAAGTGTGGGTGAAAGGTTGGGTCAAATTGTATTTTTACATTATAGTTCTTTGATATTGGCTCAATAATTGAAAAAAGACTATTGAATTTCTTAATTATTGGAACGTTCCCATATGTTTTTTTAATTATATTTAATACGTAGGATGGATTACCTCTACATTTAAGAATTTCCATCAGCTTTATTCTTTGTTTCTCTGATATTTTCAGTTTCTGAATTGATACTATATCAATATTTATTAAAAGACTTTTTATATATTCTCTTAGGTCATCTTCGAAATCATCAAGAATTAGTTCCATTAAATCTGTATGACCAATTAATAAAGTCGGTTGAAACTTATTTTTAAGATCAAGTGTTTTTAATGACTCTAGTAATAGAGAGAGTAACTCTATCTCTGCATTTATTGACTTAAGTCCAAATAACTCTACTCCTGCTTGCTGCTCCTCCTCTATTTGGACTCCTCCTTCTTTAAGGTCCTTGGTTTTATAAACATTACCTTTTGCCCATAGTCTTAATGGTCTACTTCTATTTATAAATCTAGTAGAAGCTACTCTTGATATTGATGCAGTCATTTCAGGAATTAATCCTAATTGTTCATCTGCTACAAGTTTGATTATGTCTTTACTTTGAATTGCATCTCCCGCTTTTAATGTTTCCAATCTTTCAATAATTGGTGGTGAGACTTCTTCATAACCCCATAATTTAAAGACATTAGACAACTTACTTGTTAGTAAATGGCTTATTTCCACTTCTTGAGGGTTTAAATCTCTAGTTCCTTTAGCTGGTTGCAATCTTGTAGACATTTTTATTTTATTTTAAATTGTTATTGCTTGCTAAAGCAGTAAGTGTCTCTGGATTAATTCTTTTGACATTTTTAAGTTCTTTTTTAAGTTCTTTTTCTAGAGACGTATTACAAGCCAGTATCCTTCCAGAATTTAAATCGAAGTTTCCATCTGGATAATTACAAACGACTCCGCCTGCTAATTCTACTAAAGGTACTCCAGCTGCCAAATCCCATTTTGCAAGTCCTCTTTCCCAGTAGCCGTCTAGTCTTCCTGAAGCAATAAAAGCTAGGTCAACAGCTGCAGCACCTCCTCTTCTCACCCCTCTTGTGTTGTGGGTTAACCAACAAAATTCAGCATAATTATTTTCATCTACAGTGTGTCTATCATAGGCAAACCCAGTTACTAATAAGCTATCTATAAGTTTCTTGGTTTTTGATACTTGAATTTGTTCGCTATTGCAAAATGATCCAACCCCAGGTGCGGCAAAGTATGTTTCTTTTAGAAAAGGAATAGTTATTGCTCCTAATAATGGTCTGTTATTCCAACATAATCCAACGGATGTAGCGAAGAATGGATATCCGTGGGCATAGTTAGTGGTTCCATCAAGTGGATCAATAAACCACATTAAATTTGTTTCAGATCCTATGCTGCCACTTTCCTCAGCTAATATTGCTATGTCTGGTGTTTCACTCTTTAAATAATTAATTACAACCTTTTCTGCCTCTAAATCTGCTGATGTAACGAGATCGCCAACTCTTCCTTTGTTTTCTATTTTTGTTAGTTGTCCATAATTTTTATGAAGGATGTCACCCCCCTTTTTAGATGCTGATTTAGCAACTTCTAATAGATTAGAGATCTGAGATGTATTTAATCCGGAAGCTTTAAGAGCTGATTTGCAAATAGAGTCATTAACCATTAGAAGTCCTTTAAATGTCTTTTTATGTATTATTTTAATTTCTTACATTACTTCATATGGAGTTTAATTTCCTAAATTAGATTCTCAAATGTATATATATGTTGTTCGGTATTCATTAATATATAATTTCAGATTTGTCTAAGCTTTGCAAATTTACTGTTTGTGTTCTATTAAAGTTCCTCGTGAATGAATGTGTTTCTTCTAGGCATAAGAAATAGTGTTTAAATTAAATAAATTTCATTTTTGCGTTGGTTTCTATATTGACCTATGAATTTCTGCTTGGAATCATTAGGATTATCAAGTATTCCAAAATTTCTGATTAAGTCTCTAAGGAATTTGGAGAGGTGGCCGAGTGGTTGAAGGCGCAGCACTGGAAATGCTGTATAGGGGCAACCTTATCGAGGGTTCGAATCCCTCTCTCTCCGTTCACTATGGTTTAAAACTTTGATATCGACTTTAAGAGATAAGATTAATTATTTTAACCAAATTTGCCAGAGATATAGTCTTGAGTTGATTTTTCAGAGGGAGAACTAAAGATTTTATCTGTTTTATCAAATTCGACTAAATAACCTACTTTGCCTCCATCAGCACCAGCTTGAGCCTCGGCATTATAAAAAGCTGTCATGTCACTTAATCTCAGGGCTTGTTGCATATTATGAGTAACGATAATGATGGTGTAGCTCTTCTTAAGCTCGTGGATTGTTTCTTCTATTTTTAAGGTGGAGATTGGATCCAAAGCTGAACATGGCTCATCCATTAAAATTACTTCCGGTTCGATTGCAATTGTCCTAGCAATACAAAGTCTCTGTTGTTGTCCTCCAGATAATGAGCATCCGCTTTTGTTTAATTTGTCTTTACACTCATCCCAAACTGCTGCTTTTCGAAGCGATTTCTCTACAAGTTCATTCATGTCTCCTTTAAAACCGTTTATTCTTGCTCCAAAAGCGATGTTTTCATAAATGCTTTTTGGAAAAGGATTAGGTTGTTGGAAAACCATACCAATCCTTCTCCTAACTTCTACTGGGTCAATATTTTTACTATATAAATCAATACCTTCAAAAAGAACTCTGCCTTGAAGCTTGCAACCATCTATTAAATCGTTCATTCTATTTAGTGATCTTAGGACTGTTGATTTTCCACAGCCTGATGGTCCGATAAGAGCCGTAACTTTACCCTTGGGTATATCGCAATAGACATTCCTAACCGCATCAAAGCTTCCATAGCTTATTGTTACATTCTGAAGAGATATAGCAATTTCTTCAGTTTCATTATCGTTTATTTGTTCCAACCTTTTTAAAGCTATATATTCTATTATTCTAATAGTTATTAGTCATTCTCGGCAAATTTACTTATTAATCTTGAAAAGATGTTGATACCTAATAAAAATATAATTAGTATAAATGATGCGGCCCAGGCTAATTCATTCTGTGCAGCGTATGGTTCAAGCGCAAAGTTATAAATAAGAACCGATAATGAACTCATCTCGTATAACAAATCACCAAAACCAGTGATATGATAGTAAGAAAATAATGCAGTAAAAATTAAGGGTGCTGTTTCACCTGATGCCCTTGCTAGTCCAAGAATAATTCCTGTCGCAATTGTTCTAATGGCTTTGGGTAATGTTATTTGTATTATTGTCGTGAACATCGAAGCACCTACTCCTAAGGCTCCTTTACGTAAATCATCAGAAACTAGCTTTAATCCTTCGTCAGTAGTTTTAATAACTGTTGGCAACATTAGTATTGATAATGCCATCCCCCCAGCTAATCCACTAAACATACTTCCCCATAATATCTTTGTAACTACAATTACGGTGTAGATAAATACACCAGCGATTATTGATGGTACACCTGATAAAACATTTGTCCCAAACCTAATAAATCTAGAGAATGTACCTCCCTTAGAATATTCAGCTAAATATATTCCGCCTCCAACTCCAATAGGTATTGAAATTATAGAAGAAATAGTAGTTATTACAAGTGTTCCAACTATCGCATTTCCAATTCCACCTGCAGAACCTAGGTCATCTCCAGGAGGTTGAGGTTCTAAAAATAAGATTTCCCAATTGATCTGTGACCCGCCTTTTATTAGAACATAGATAATTACTAAAATTAATGGTAAAACAGCTATTATCGCAAACATTACAGCAATTGAAGTTAATAACTTCTCTTTAATATTTCTCCTGGAATTAGGTTTGAGTAAAAGATCTGAATTCATCATTATAATATCTTTTGTTTAATTGATTAATTATCAGTACTTAAGTTTTAATTTTTGGACAACCCACTGAGCTAATATGTTTACAAGTAAAGTAAGTAACATAAGAACAAAAGCAGCATACATAAGTGATGAAACTTGACTACCATCAGCTTCACCAAATTGATTGGCTAGCATTGCAGAAATTGTATATCCTGGAGACATAATTGACCAGCTAAAGTTATTAGAGTTTCCTATTATCATTGTTACGGCCATAGTCTCTCCCATTGCTCTACCTAGTGCTAGTAAAATCCCCCCAGTTATGCCAGATATTGCAGCTGGCAGTATTACATTGAATATTGTCGACCAACGAGTTGCTCCTATTCCATATGCAGCTTGTCTGAGTTGAGATGGAACTTGATTTAGTGAATCTCGAGATATTGATGTAATGATTGGTAAAATCATAATTACTAAAATAATTATTGCTGGTGCCATTCCTGGGCCAATAGGTTCAGTACTAAAAAAGGGTATCCATCCAAATAACTCATAAATTATTTTGAGAAAAGGTCTTATAAAAGGCTCCATTACAAAAACAGCCCATAATCCAAGAACAACTGATGGAATAGCTGCTAGTAGTTCAACAAGTAGCCCAACAATATTTCTAATATGAATAGGGACAATATTTTCGGTGATAAATATTGCAGTCCCTACTCCTAAAGGTACAGCAATTATAAGCGCAGACAAAGAAGTAACAATTGTTCCGTAAATTGCTGTAAATGCTCCATATTCATCTGTTACTGGATTCCAATCAGATGTGGTTAAAAATTTCAAGCCATATTTACCCATAGATTCTGTCGATTCATAAAACACCACGACCAGAATCGCAAAAAGTATTACTGCTACCATCCAAGCCATTGCAATTGCTAGATTTTTAAAGCCAATATCAATTAACTTTTCAGTTAATTGCCTTCGTCTAAGTTGGAATTTTTCATTTGACACAAGGTTCATTTAAAAAAGACTCATACATAAATCTATTCCTTATTGGGTTATTTTTCACTAAAAGAGCATTAAGTATCTTTCCTTCGGTCAGCATCACTTCCAAAAAAAGTATTTAATAGTTTTAATAAACCTATGATTAAGTCTCAATAATTATCCACATGGGGAGAATCGTTGGAATTGATCTAGGGACCACTAATTCCGTGCTTGCGGTTTTAGAAGCAGGTAGACCTGTTGTAGTTTCTAATGTCGAAGGAACTCGAACAACTCCTTCTGTAGTGGGCTATAGCAAGGATGCAGAATTGCTTGTTGGTCAATTAGCAAGAAGACAATTAGTCCTAAATCCTAAAAATACCTTTTCCAATTTGAAAAGATTCGTTGGTAGATCTTGGGAAGAGCTTGACGAAAATAGTCTTTCTGTTCCTTATACGGTTAGATCAAACGAAGACAGTAATGTTCGAATCACTTGTCCGATAACGGAAAGAGAGTATGCCCCTGAAGAACTAATTGGAAGCATTATTAGAAAGTTAATAGATGATGCAGAAACCTACCTTAGTGAAACAGTTGATTCAGCTGTGATTACAGTGCCTGCATATTTCAATGATTCGCAACGTCAAGCTACAAGAAATGCAGCTTTACTAGCAGGAATAAAGGTAGAGAGAATATTGAATGAACCAACAGCAGCTGCTTTGGCTTATGGATTTGACAAAAATTCTGCTCAAAAGGCTCTAGTTTTCGATCTTGGAGGAGGTACTTTTGATGTTTCTCTTATGAGAATTGCAAATGGTGTATTTGATGTGAAGGCGACCTCCGGTGATACTCAATTAGGCGGTAATGATTTTGATCAAAGAATTGTTGATTGGCTTGCCTCAAGCTTCCTAACCACTAATGGAATTGATTTAAGAAGAGATCGTCAATCTTTGCAGCGTCTTACCGAAGCTGCTGAAAAAGCTAAGCAAGAACTTTCAGGTGTTCAATCAACTCATATCTCTTTACCTTTTATCTCTACAGGTAAAGATGGTCCTCTTCACATCGAAGCAAATTTAACTAGAAAAGTTTTAGAAGATCTTTGCACTGACTTATTAGATCGATTATTGGATCCTGTTCGAACAGTTATTAGTGATTCTGGTTGGTTGCCGGAAGACATAGATGAGGTTGTACTTGTAGGTGGAAGCACTCGTATGCCAATGGTCCAACAACTGGTTAGGACATTAATTCCTAATCCGCCATGTCAGTCAGTCAATCCTGATGAGGTAGTTGCAGTGGGAGCTGCAGTTCAAGCAGGAATTCTTTCAGGAGAACTCAGGGATTTATTATTGAATGACGTAACTCCCTTATCACTAGGTTTGGAAACCTATGGAGGGTTGATGAAAGTACTTATTCCAAGAAATACTCCAATCCCTGTTAGACAGTCAGATGTTTTTAGTACCTCTGAGGCGAATCAATCTTCAGTTGAAGTACATGTTTGGCAAGGAGAAAGACAAATTGCTACTGACAATAAATCCTTAGGAAAATTTAAATTATCCGGTATTCCCCCTGCTCCCAGAGGAGTTCCTCAGGTTCAAGTCGCATTTGATATTGATTCCAATGGCTTATTAGAAGTAAGTGCAACTGACAAAACAACTGGAAGGAAGCAAACAGTCAACGTTAATGGTGGCTCTAATCTCAATCAAGATGAAATAAATCGTCTCTTAGAAGAAGCCAAAACAAAAGCAGCAGAAGATAGAAAAAAAAGAGTTTCTATAGATAGGCATAATAGTGCTTTGACCCTTGTTGCCCAAGCAGAAAGAAGACTTCGCGATGCTGCACTTGAGCTTGGGCCTTATGGTGCGGAAAGACAACAACGAGCAGTAGAAATCTGTATGAGAGATGTTCAAGATTTACTTGAATCAAATGATTTAAGCCAACTAGAATTAGCACTTGGCTCATTACAAGAAGCATTATTTGGATTAAATAGACGACTCTCTGCTGAGAGAAACACTGATTCAAATCCCTTGCAAGGCATTAAAAATACTTTTGGCTCATTAAAAGATGAATTGTTCTCTGATGATTATTGGGATGATGATGATCCTTGGGAATATCAAAATAGAAATAATAGGAGTAGTAATGACAGACGAAATCTAGATAACTGGGATAATGACATCTACCGCTAAGCCTGATTATTGGTCTATTTTAGGGCTAGACCAAGACAGTGATTTACAACAACTTAAGAGTGCTTTTAGGAAAGAGGCCAGGAAATGGCATCCAGATTTAAATAAAGATGACTCAAGCGCTGAAGAACGTTTTAAATTAATTAATGAAGCATATGCTGTATTAAGTGACCCGAAAAAGCGAGTTGCTTGGGAATCTAATTCAGATTTTAAGAGAAGTGATGATGATCTATTTGCAGAAGGATTTCCTTCTTATGAAGAATATATTTCTTTGGTACTTGGAATTGAAAATGATACTGAAATTGACCAAATAGATAATATTAGCTATGAACAACAAGTTGATGATGAATCATATGTAAGTTCCAATGAATATTGGCCTACACCGTCAGAAGTGCCTCCACCTCCAGTTAAATTAGTTGAAGATCTTGAATCTATTGTTGAGTTAACTGTTGATGAAGCTTTAAATGGTTCTCAGGTTGAAGTTGAGTTAGATGATGGCACAATTGTTGAAATAAGAACACCTAAGTTTGCTGGAGATGGCTGGAGATTACGTTTAGCAGGTATTGCTTTTAGTGGTAAAGATCACTTTATTCAACTAAGAGTGCAGACATCTGAAGGCCTTCGTATAGATGGTCTTCGTGTTAATTATCGTCTTGAATTGCTACCGCCAGAGGCTTTGCTTGGTTGTGCTGTAGAAGTTCCAACCTTAAATGGATACGTGACATTACAAGTTCCTCCTAGATCATCAAGTGGAAGACTTCTTAGATTGAGAGGAAGGGGGCTCAATTACGAGGATATTACTGGTGATCAG
This sequence comes from Prochlorococcus sp. MIT 1223, assembly GCF_034092465.1. Taxonomy (NCBI): domain Bacteria; kingdom Bacillati; phylum Cyanobacteriota; class Cyanophyceae; order Synechococcales; family Prochlorococcaceae; genus Prochlorococcus; species Prochlorococcus sp. MIT 1223. The sequence continues at coordinate 330,067 of NZ_CP139303.1, read as the reverse complement.
TATGTCGAGATAGTAATAATTATGCCTAATGAACTTACAGACTCAGAATTGGCTCTTTATAGAAGACTACATGAAATATCAAATCAAACTGAATAACTTTAACTCCTATATAGTAAATCTTAGATATTATCTGTTTATACATGAACGTTCATGTTTTGTTATTTCAGGCTGGGGAAGATAGCGAAGGTATTCATTCATTAGAAATAAAGGAAAAAACCGTAGTTCTAATGTTTGAAGAAAAGGATGATGCAGAAAGATACTGCGGTCTATTAGAAGCGCAGGACTTTCCAAGCCCAACTGTAGAAATTGTTGATCGTTCAGAAATAGAGATTTTCTGCAAGCAATCAGGATATGAAAGTCGATTTGTTGAGAAAGGTTTTATTCCAAACAACCAAGAAGAAAGACTATTAATATCTCCACCTCATACAAACCTAGACGTTAGCGGATGGGATGAAAATTTAGATTATTCTAGTGATGATCTTGAAAATGAAACAGAAACGGATATTAGTCATCTTGATAATCTTAAAAGATCTCTTGAGGATTTGCTTTGACAGTATCAAATTAAATTAATTAATTAATTAATTGATATACTGTATTGAATTTTATCTATTATATGTCTTTCGCTTTATACTATATTTAAATTTTCTAATAAGAATGATTAAAGCACGAATGGAAACAGAATGTGGAATCATTGAACTTGATTTGTTTGATAATGATGCGCCAAACACAGTTTCTAATTTTGTAAAATTAGTAGAAGAAGGCTTTTACGATGGACTTGCTTTCCATCGTGTAATAAATGGTTTTATGGCACAGGGTGGCTGCCCTAACTCTCGAGATGGATCTAAGGCAATGGCTGGTACTGGAGGCCCAGGTTATTCTATAGATTGCGAGATTAATAATAGAAAGCACATCAAAGGTTCACTTTCTATGGCTCATGCTGGAAAGAATACAGGAGGAAGTCAGTTTTTTATTGTTCATGAACCTCAGCCCCATTTAGATGGAGTTCATACAGTATTTGGTGAAACCAAAAACATGGATATAGTTTATTCACTGAAGAATGGATCTAAAATTAATAAAGTTGAAATAATAAAATAAAAATTAACTATTTCCAAATAAACATACTTGGCTCGCTTTTATTTATAATCGATTCTTCTATAGAAATCTGAAGATCTTCAAGAGTTTTTAATGACTTAATAACACATTGAATGTTTTGAGATGGATGTAATGTTTGTTCAATATTAGAAGTAGATAAAAGTCCAATACGTTTTGTCCCAGTTAATTTACTTATACCCCTTAGGAGTAATTCTACTGCCTTAGTATTGATACTTTTAGTACTAGTATCTGTCGTTTCTAGAACTGGATTGACCTTCCAGACAAATGTAGGACTTTCCCATAAAGCTAGAAGACGTGTATAATTTTCTGGAGATAATCTTAATAGATTAGTTGAAGCTAACTTGTTGATATTTTCTTTGAAATTACTTATATCATTTGATTCAATTTCTCCATCCCAAAATATAATAATATAACGATTATTTTTAAATGATTGTTCATCACCAAACATATGGCCAAGTTTTTCCCTTTTTACTTTTAAGTAAGCTGCATTATGGTCACCTGGACAGATTACTAATGGAATTCGACTCTCAACCTTAAGTCCATATCCTCCTAAACCTGCGATTTTTCTAGGATTATTTGTTAGTAACCTAAGTCTATTTATTCCCAAATCAGTTAATATTTGTGCCCCAACTCCGTAGTTCCTTAGATCTGCTGGGAATCCAAGTTTCTCATTGGCTTCTACGGTGTCAAAGCCAGTATCTTGAAGACTGTAGGCCTTTAGTTTGTTTATTAAACCGATCCCCCTTCCCTCTTGTCTTAAATAAACAACGACTCCTTCTCCTTCTTGTGAAATTCTTGATAATGCAGCTTCTAGTTGAGGACGACAGTCGCATCTTAAAGATCCAAAGGCATCTCCAGTCAGACATTCTGAATGCATCCTCACTAGGACTGGCGGCTTCATTTTTTGGAGGTCTCCTTTAACTATTGCTATATGTTCTGAACCATCAAGGATGTTTTTATATCCTATTGCTTCAAACTCTCCAAATAGACTAGGAAGATTTGCTTTGGCCTGCCTATATACGAATCTTTCATTTTCTAATCTATACCTAATTAAATCGGCAATACTAATAAGTTTTAAGTTCCAATTTTGTGCAAATTCTTTTAATTCAGGCAGTCTTGCCATTGATCCATCGGAGTTCTGAATTTCGCAAATAACACCAGCAGGATTTAATCCTGCAAGCATCGAAATGTCTACTGCGGCTTCAGTGTGACCAGCTCTTTTTAAAACTCCTCCTTTCTTAGCCCGTAAAGGGAAAATATGGCCAGGCCTTCGAAGGTCATTTGGTTGGGTTGATGTATTAATAGCCACTTGTATAGTTTTAGCTCTATCTTCAGCTGAAATCCCAGTTGAAACTCCTGATTCGGGACCCGCGTCGATACTTACCGTAAATGCCGTTTGGTTTGAATCTGTGTTCCTATCTACCATTAGTGGTAAATCTAATAAATCCAATCGTTCACCTTGCATAGCCAGACATATAAGACCTCTTCCCTCAGTCGCCATGAAATTAATTTGCTGGGGTGTCGCAAATTGTGCAGCACAAATTAAATCACCTTCATTTTCTCTTCTTTCATCATCTACAACTACAACACACTCACCATTCCTTATTGCTTCAAGAGCCTCAACTATCTCGTCAAAACGGATATCATTGGTTTTTTCTGATGAATTCAATTTTTTCCCCACTTAATTAATGAAATAAGTTATTCAACGAACTATTGTCAATAATATATTCTATTCCCTATTCGTCTCAATATACAAAACTGATAGTATCTAGATATGGAGTTTGCTAAGACAGAGAAAAAAAGAGTTGCAATTTTAGGTGCAACTGGATATGGAGGAATACAACTTGTTCGGTTACTAAGCGAGCATCCATCATTTGAGATTACATTTCTTGGCGGTGATAGAAATGCAGGAAGAAGCTGGAATGAACTATTCCCTTATATAAATCTAAAAAACAATCTTGAAATTGAAAATATAAATATAGAAAGAATAGTTAAAAAGTCTGATTATGTTTTGCTAAGTCTTCCTAATGGATTAGCGTCGAGTATTGTCCCTGACTTAATTAGTCAAGGACTAAGAGTATTAGATTTGTCTGCAGACTATCGTTATACCTCCTTAGATGATTGGAAATCAGCGTATTCTTCAGAATCTATAAAGTATGAACGTGAAGACTATGATTTGTGCCATAAGGCTATTTATGGCTTGCCAGAATTGAATAGAAAGGAAATAGCTAAGAGCAACCTTGTTGCATGTCCTGGATGCTTTCCAACAGCGTCTCTTTTGGGTTTATTCCCTTTTTTAAAGCAAGGTTTAATTGACTATGAAGGAATAATTATAGATGCAAAGACAGGTACGTCAGGTGGTGGTCGAATTCCTAAGGAACACCTTTTGTTTTCTGAATGTTCAGAATCGATTTCTCCCTATGGAGTTATTGGCCATAGACATACATCTGAAATTGAAAATATTGCTGGAAGTATTACTGGGCATCCAATTGAATTACAATTTACACCTCATTTAGTTCCTATGGTAAGAGGGATTTTGTCGACTATTTATGCCCGTCTAAGGGATCCTGGACTCAGAGCCGAAGACTGTGCAACTCTGCTCGATACCTTTTATAGGAAAGAACCATTTGTTGAAATTCTTCCTGTAGGAATATATCCATCTACTAAATGGGTAAAGCAAACAAATAAAGTTCTTATATCAGTTCAAGTTGATAAACGCTCTGGTCGTTTAGTAATAATGAGCGTAATTGATAACTTAATAAAAGGACAAGCTGGTCAAGCTATACAGAACTTAAATATAATGGCAAATCTAGAGGAGTATATATCCTTACCAGTTACTTCTTTTCAACCGTAGTTTCTTTTCTCCATTCATTTCCAATTATAGATATAGCTATTGGTAGTAATTTGTGTTCTTGAAATTGTATTTTTTCTTTTAAGGAATTTTCATCATCATCTTCTGAAATTAAAACAGCTGCTTGAGCAATAATTTCTCCTGAGTCCACTTCATCAATCACCTTATGAATTGTACAACCAGTTATTTTGGCTTTAGATAATAAGGCCTTTTTTATAGCATTACTCCCTTTAAAGCTTGGTAATAAAGATGGGTGAACATTTATTAACCTATTAGGAAATGCTTCTATAAATAAAGGCGAAACAATACGCATCCAACCTGCCATAACTATTCCATCGATATCAGTTCTTTTTAAAATATCCACTAAATTTTGATCATAACTTATACGGTCTGTAAAGTTTCTATGATCAGTATATATACATTTAATGCCATGTTCGCTTGCAATAACCCTTGCATTGCAATTCTCATTATTTACTATAAGAATGACTACTTCTGCATATAATTTCCGTTGTCTAATTGCTTTGATTATTGCTTCTAGATTGGAACCTTTCCCGGAGGCAAGTACAGCTAACCTTAAAGGGGGTGCAAACTTTTCATAAGAAATATTATGAGTAGATGTGATAGAATTGATTAAATTAGATTTTTTAATTGGTTCTTCTTGATACCCATTTTCAACCATTTTGATTTATAGTCTCATTAACTTTTAGAATATAAGACAAAAATTTTTTTTAATTATAGATTTAAGAATTTCTTTTATGTTGCAATATTGATTTAAAAAAATTTGTTAATAGCTAAACATATCTACTAGTAATGATTTGACTAAGCATTAAAGTAATTGAGTAAGTTTTTTACCACTAAGGAAGGCAATCAGAAAGATTCCTATAAATGGTGGTTCTTGCTTTTTCTCGAGTTTCGATGCTGAATGACTATTCCAGAATTAGATACGACTGAACAGAAAAACCACTGGGGTGACTTTTGTGACCAGCTTTGGTTTAGTGACCAGTTGGGAATGTGGTTGGATATTAGTAAAATGAATATAAATTCTAAAGATTATGAGAAATATAAGCAATCTTTTTCCAAGTCTTTTATTGCCTTAGAAGAATTAGAGAATGGTTCAATTGCTAATAAAGATGAGAATAGACAAGTTGGTCATTATTGGCTTAGAGATCCCTTAATAGCTCCCGATGAAGTAGTAGGAAAGCGTATATCCTCCGAGATTTGTTCTATTTCAAAATTTGGTAAGGATATATTAGATGGAACAATAACAAATCAAAATGATCAAAAGTTTAGACATGTTTTGTGGATTGGAATTGGTGGAAGTGGTTTAGGACCATTATTAATTGTTGAGTCCTTACAAGAACTGAATCAGGGTATAAATTTTCATTTTATAGATAATATAGATACTGACGGTATAAATCGTAAGCTTAATAATCTTGGAGATGCAATAAAAGAAGCACTTATCGTTGTTGTTAGTAAGTCAGGGGGGACCCCAGAGCCTAATCTAGCGATGGATCAAGTTAAGAAGTATCTATCAGAGAAAGGTGGTAATTGGCCTTCTCAATCTGTTGCTATAACTATGCAAGATAGCAATCTGGATAAATTGGCAACTGAGGATAATTGGTTAAAAACATTTGATTTGCCAGATTGGGTTGGAGGGCGGACAAGTATTACTGGTGCAGTTGGTTTGCTACCAATTGCCCTTATTAATAGGGATGTTAATAAATTTTTAGAGGGTTCAAAGATTATGGACTCAATAACTAGAAATAGAACTCTCTTAGAGAATCCAGCTGCATTACTTGCTTTGGCATGGCTTGTTGCTGGAGAAGGGAAAGGGCTAAGAGATATGGTTATTCTTCCGTATAAAGATAGCCTTCAAGTGTTTAGTAAATATCTTCAACAGTTAATTATGGAATCCTTAGGGAAAAGAGAAGATAGAGAAGGAAATATCGTGTTTCAGGGCATATCAGTTTATGGCAACAAGGGGTCAACAGACCAACATGCATATGTCCAACAACTCAGAGATGGAATAGATAACTTCTTTGTTAATTTTATAGAGGTCCTAACTGATAATAATAATATAAAACCCATAAATGGCCGTAATCCAGGAGATTACCTATCAGGATTTTTACAAGGTACTAGATCAGCTTTAAGTGATAGCAATAGGCAGAATCTTACAATTACTTTAACCAACTATAATGAAAAATCCTTAGGAGCTCTTGTCGCCTTATTTGAAAGAGCTGTTGGAATATATGCAGAAATTGTTAATATAAATGCTTACCATCAACCAGGCGTTGAAGCAGGAAAGAAGGCAGCTTCTGATGTTATTTTTCTACAATCTAAAATAGAAAATATACTCTCTGATGGCATTGCACGAAATATAGAAGGAATTGCTACTTTATCTAATAGTGTTAATTATGAATCAATATTTATGATCTTGAGACATTTAAGCAAGAATAATCATCGTTATAGTGTTTCTGGTGATTGGAATAATCCTAAAAGTCTAATATTTAAATATAGTTAATTTCTAAATAACAATATTTACAAGTTTACCTGGGACTACAATAGTTCTTTTAATGGATTTACCTTCTAACCATTTCTTTACATGATCAGATCTTAATGATAATTCTTCTAACTCAATTTCATTAAGTTTTTTGGATACATGCTGCTTTGCTCTTACTTTTCCATTTATCTGTATTACTAATTCATATGTGTCTTTTTGAAGAGCTTTTTGATCAACTTTAGGCCAATTTTGTAAATGAATACTTCCCTCACCTCGATATTCTTTCCATATTTGCTCAGATAGATGAGGAGCAAAAGGTGAAAGTAGTTTTAAAAGGACTTCTATACCTTCTTTGGCTATAGGTCTGCTAATAGATTCATTTAACTCTTTTAATTTATTACTTAATATCATCAATTGTGAAATCGCTGTATTAAGTTTTAGATCTTCTAGATTGTTAGTAATATTTGAAATAGCAGTATGAACATAACTTCTCATCTCTTTATCTATATCACTAATATTATCTAGGTATTTATTTGTAAATATATCTGAGGTGTTAGAGAAATCTAATTCATTAGACATTGAATACTCTTTAATTAGTGAATAAATTCTTTGAATAAACCTAAACTGGCCTTCAACATCTGAATCTTCCCACTCTAAGTCTTTTTCACATGGAGCTTTGAACAATATAAACATTCTAGCTGTGTCAGCTCCATATTTATCAATAACTTCTGCAGGATCAATACCGTTATATTTAGATTTTGACATTTTCTCGTACATAACATCTAGCTTTTCACCAGTATTTGGATCGATTGGGTTGTTTATATCCTTTATGTCTTTTATAGGAATATACTTGTTATTAATTCTATTTTTATACGTTATACTTTGTACCATTCCTTGTGTCAGTAAATTATCAAATGGTTCATTAATATCAACTATGCCAGCGCTTTTAAGTGCTTTTGTTATAAACCTGGAATACAAAAGATGTAATATGGCATGTTCAATACCTCCAACGTATTGGTTGACAGGAAGCCATTTATTAACTTTCTCTTTGTCGAATGGACTATTCTTATTTAGAGAGTCTACATATCTCAGAAAATACCACGACGAGCACATAAATGTATCCATAGTGTCAGTCTCTCTTTTTGCTTGATTTGAGCATTTAGGACATTTAACGTTTATCCATTCTTCATTGTCATTTAAAGCAGAATGACCTTTACCAGTTAATTTTATGTTTTTGGGTAATAATACAGGTAAATCGGCGTCTGGTACTCTTACTTGCCCACACTTAGTACAATTAATAATTGGAATTGGACATCCCCAATATCTTTGCCTAGAAATTAACCAATCTCTTAACTTATATTCTATTTTTTCGTTGGCCCATCCATTCCTTATTCCATAGTCTCTAATTAATTTTTTTGCTTCTAGTGATTTCTTACCAGTAAACTCATTTGAATTTATAAGAATACCTTCTTCTAAATATGGTTTATTTGTATCTAATTCTACAGTATTATTCTTAACAACATACTTTATCGGAAGATTATACTTTGTCGCAAATAAATAATCTCTTTGGTCATGAGCTGGTACACCCATAACAGCTCCTGTTCCATAACCAGACAAAACATAGTCTCCAGTCCAAAGTTCAATAATTTCGCCATTTACAGGGTTTACTACTTTATGTCCTAGGAACATTCCATTCTTAACTCTATTTTCTGAATTTCTATCTATTTCACTAAGTTTATTAGACTTTAATATAAACTCTTTTAACTCTTCTAATTTATCATCAGATGTAAAGTCTTTAATATTTTGGTAATTAGGAGATAGGACAAGATAAGTTACGCCAAATAATGTATCAGGTCTAGTAGTAAATACATTAATCTTGCTATGAGTTTTGGATGCCAAGGTAAATTCAATTTGAAGACCTTTTGATTGCCCTATCCAATTTGATTGCATTAATTTAACTCTATCTGGCCAACCCTTCAAATCAGATAATCCTTCTAGTAACTGATCTCCGTATTTTGTTATACCTAAAAACCATTGATTTAATTCTCTTTGTTCTACAACAGCTCCAGATCTCCAGGATTTTCCTTCTGAATCAACCTGTTCATTAGCTAATACAGTTTGATCTATTGGATCCCAATTAACATTTGCTTTCTTCTGATATGCTAATCCACTTTTGTGTAGTTTTAAGAAGATATATTGTGTCCATTTATAATAGTTAGGGTCACATGTTGTGATTTCTTTATTCCAATCTATTGATAGACCTAGACGATTTAATTGACTTTTCATTTGTTTTATATTTCTTTCTGTCCATTCCGCTGTATCCACTCCTCTTTCAATAGCTGCGTTTTCCGCTGGTAGGCCAAATGAATCCCAGCCCATGGGGTGAAGTACTGCTGCTCCAGACATTCTTTGGTACCTTGCTATTACATCAGTAATGACATAATTGCGAACATGTCCCATATGCAATGTCCCTGATGGATAAGGAAACATTGAAAGGGCGTAAAAGCATTTTTGATTAGGTAAAGGATCTAATGTTTCATATAGTTCATCTTTCTCCCATTGACTCTGCCAATGAGCTTCTATCTTTTGATGGTTATATCGATCTGAGTTATGATCAGAAGGCGACGAATTGGATTTTGTATCCTTCACAGAAATAAAGGCATTCAGTTAAATATTCCCATATATAGTTGCCTATCGTGAGCATAAGTTTATATATGACTATGATTGGCCAAGCTAATTAGTAAATTAATAGCCTTATGCTCATTTTAATAAGATGAATCAGCTTGAATTATCTAAATATCAAGGAATAGGTAATGACTTTCTATTATTTGACGGAAGAAATAATCCCGATTTTGAAGCCTTACTTGATTCGACAGTAGTCCAAAGAATATGTGATAGAAAGTTTGGCTTAGGAGCCGATGGTTTGATTATTGCAATGAATTCAAATAGCTGTGATTTTAGAATGAGAATTATAAATTCTGATGGATCTGAACCAGAAATGTGTGGGAATGGTATCAGGTGTCTCGTAAAATATATTCTAGATAGTGACACTACTTCTAATAAAAATTATAGCTATAAAATAGAAACTATTGCTGGAGTAATAGAAGCGGAATATAAATCTAATGATCTTATTACAGTTAATATGGGGAGACCATATCTTGAGCCTTATAAAATTCCAACAACTTTGCCACTTAATAATATTGGTATACCATGTGGCGAATTTATAGATCAAGAGAATAGATTTAAAATATATTCTGTTGGTATGGGTAATCCACATTTAATTACTTATATTGAACAAGAAGGTGATATAGATATAAATAAATATGGAGAAATATTAGAGAAGAATAAATATTTTCCGCAGAAGACTAATGTTCATTTTGTTAAGGTAAATAGTGCTAAAAGTTTTAATATGTATACATGGGAGCGTGGATGTGGAATTACTTTTGCTTGCGGAACCGGAGCTTGTGCCTGTGCAGTGGCTTCAAATCTGCTAGGTTATTGCGATGACAAGGTTCGAGTAAATCTTTTAGGAGGCGTGTTAGATATAAGTTGGAATGGCTCAAATTCTAGTGTTTACATGACTGGACCAGCTAAACATGTTTATAAAGCTTGGTTAAATTTAGAAGATATTTTATAACAATGAATATAAAAAATAATCTATATTTAGACGCATGTTCGACAACTCCTATGAGTAAAGATGTCATTGATGAAATTAATAATATAAACTTAAATTATTTTGGTAATCCTTCGAGCATTCACACTAATGGAGTTGAGGCATCTACTATTCTTGAGTCTTCACGAATGTCTATATCGACTATTCTAAACTCAAGAATAGAAGAGATTATATTTACATCAGGAGCTACCGAATCAATTAACTTAGCTATTAAGGGTATAACAGAAAATATGAAAACGGGAAGAATTATTACAAGTAGAGTAGAACATCCTGCAGTTGAATTAGCGGTTAATAGTCTTCGAAAATTAGGCTGGGATATTGATTATTTACCAGTTGACATAAACGGTAATTTTAAAATTGAGTATTTGGATAAGCTTTTAAGACCTCCTACATCATTAGTTTCTTTAATTTGGGGACAAAGCGAAATTGGAACTGTTGAGCCTATAAATACCGTAGGAAAACTTTGCAAAGAAAGAAATATAATATTTCATGCTGATGCAACTCAAATACTACCCAATTCATTAATTAACTTTAGAGATTTACCTGTAGATATGGTAAGTATTTCTGGCCATAAGTTTAGAGGGCCAAAGGGTATAGGCCTCCTGCTAGTTAAATCGAATTTAATAAGCCAAATTTGTTCTCAGCATTATGGAGGTGGTCAAGAATCTGGCTTACGATCTGGAACAGAAGCGATATCTCTGATAGCAGGAATGAAAGTAGCCATTGAAAAACTTGAGAATAATATTTACTATTCAGACCAAAAGACATTTTTTAAATCATCCAAAGTCTCTCAAATTACACGAAATCTCACAAGAACTTTATGTAATATAAATGGAGTCAAGCTTTTTGGTAATGATCACTCCTTCAACCGATTACCTAACCATATCTCACTAATACTTGAAAATAAAAATGGTAATCCTATCTCCTCTAGAGATTTTGTAAGAAAGATGTCAGATAATGGTGTAAGCATCAGTTCTGGAACAGCATGTAGTAACGGGTCTTCTAAGGCGAGTCAAGCATTACTTGCAACAGGTCTTGATCAAAAATATATAAATTCGATAATAAGATTAAGTTTGGGTAATTGGATCCAATTAGATGATATTCAACAAATTCTATATAAATTTGAAAAAACACTCTACAATTTCTAGCATAAACATAAACAAGATGAAAAGACTTCTTCCTGAATGTTTGTTTGAAGCAGAAAATTTGCTACATCATTCAATTATTCAATCCATAACTAATAATTCACATAAATATTTTTCAGTTAACCTTTTATTCCAAAACCTTAGACTAAATCCAATTATTTATAGATTATTTGAATACCTTAAGAATAGAAATATTGAAGCATATATCCTTTATGCTGATGAAGGATCAACTGCCTTAGCTAAAAGAGATTTTCCCAATCTAGTAGAATCTATCTTTTCTTATAATAGATTTGAGAAAGATCTTCCTACCTTAACTAATAAAAATGTTGTTATAGCTGTTAGTCCTCAACCCTATGATTTCGAACAATTTAAAAAAATATGTGAGTCTTTCGAAGGAAAAATAATTATGTTTAATGGAAAATTAGAAGACACAGCTGTAGGTATAGGTAATGTTGGTAGAGAGCGAAGAAAGGACTTTATATTTTCATGGGAAAAAATCTTCTGGCTGCAACCTCTTAGCAACGGGGCAATTATGAAATTATATGGGGCTAAATGGGAGCTCTTTGCACTTGATGAAGATGGATATAGGTATAATAATTCATTTGAAAATAAGCCTGACGAGGAAACTATTTTAGAATCTATTCAAACGAATTAATTACTAAATGTATAAGAAGTTAGTAGCAATTATTTCGTTATCTTTATTGTGTATCGTTATAAGCAAAAAAATAAAGTTCTATTTAATTACAAACTACCAATTTACTAAATCATATAACAAAATATTTAATAGTACTAAGAAAAAGAATATTTGTGTTGAGTTACAAAGCGATTTAGATAAAGCTACTGATGATATAAAAAAGAATATAAGCCTTAGTGTATTAAATTCTAATGGAGAATTAATCTCAGTTGTAAATGGACAGGTTCCAATGATACCAGCATCCAATCAGAAACTTATATCTACGGCTTATAGTTTATACAGATTAGGTCCAAATTATAAAATAAGGACTCTTATAAAGGAATCAGATAGGGGATCATTGCATATTATTGGCAATGGAGATCCAGATTTAGATATAATACATATAAAAAAATTTGCTTCTTCTATATATGATTATTATACCAAGAATAAATTGAATTCTATTAATATAATACTCCACGAAACTAAAGATTTAAGTTGGTGGCCTTTAGGTTGGACCAGTAATGATAAAGCAGAAGCATACGGAGCACCTATAACTAAGCTAGCCTTGAAAAGTAATTCAGACACTTTTAACAGTGAAAAGCCAATAAGTAATTTTAAATATGTTCTAGTTGACCAGCTCAGTAATCTAAATGTTCCAGCAAATGTTGATATTTCTCACTCTTCTGTATCTAACTATAGGCTTAAGTATAGAACAATAGACTATGTTGAATCATCACCTCTGTATGCTTTACTAGCTCTGGCAAACTCTGAAAGTCATAATTTTACATCAGAAATCCTTTTACGTAATGCTTTAAATAAATGGCACTTAAGAAATACAAATCATTTGATAAATTGGTTAAGATTTCTTGATGTCGATGTTACTGGATTCAGTAGTTATGATGCTAGCGGATTGTCAAGGCTAAATAGAGTTACAACCAATGGTATTGTCCAATTGTTATGGAAAATGAACAATAGTAGTTACTCTAAATATTATTCATCTTCATTTTCATTGTATGGTGTTAGAGGTACATTACAGAACCTAAATTACGATAAGTATTTGTCTGGACACTTTCTTGGGAAAAGTGGAACGTTAGATAATGTAAAAGCAATAAGTGGAATCATTGATATAAGTGAAGAACCAGTTTATATAAGCATTATCTTTAATGGTATAAACTATGATCAAGGTATAATCTCTTCTCTATTAACAATTATAGCTAGTAATAATAAATGCAATTACTAGTTTTATATCTATCTTTCGAAGGTTTTCTTAAGATCTTCAGAAACAATCCTCGGAACCATTTGTGTAGTGTCGCCTCCGAATCTTGCTACTTCTTTAACAACTGAACTACTTAGAAAACTATAGTGTGTTTCTGTCGCAAGAAAAACTGTTTCATAGTCGGAATTTAATGATCTATTTGTATGTGCTATTTGCAGTTCATACTCGAAATCGCTCATAGCTCTTAGACCCCTAATTATTAAATCAACTGAATTATCTTTTGCACAATCCACAGTAAGTCCTTCGAAGCTGATGATTTGAACATGTTTCAGCTCTTTTGTTGCCTCGGAAATATGTTCTATACGCCTCTCTAGGTTAAAGGTAGGAAGCTTAGAGGGATTTTTTAAAACAGCTATTAAAACATTGCCAAAAAGATCACAGCTTCTTTTGACGAGGTCTAAATGTCCATTAGTAAAAGGGTCGAAACTTCCTGGATACAGAGCTTTCATAATAATTAGGTGAATTTGATAGTTTTATTCGATTAGATGTTTAAAGTTGAATAAACATATAAAAGCGTATGTCCCTCAATTTGGAAGCCAAAAAGGTCTTATTAAGAAAAATCCCTCATGGTTTGTTTATTTGCGGTATTAGAGATGGAGATGAAATCAATGGATTCACGGCCAGTTGGGTAACTCAAGGTTCTTTTGATCCACCATTGGTTGTAATGGGAGTTAGGTCAGACGGATCTAGCCATGAAATTATTCAAAGAACAAGGATTTTTTCGCTAAATGTTCTTCGAGCAGATCAAAAGGATCTTGCTGCTGTTTTCTTTAAACCGCAAAAGGGATTAGGAGGGCGTTTTGATTCAACGAAATATAGTTTTGGTGAAATGGGGCTTCCCATTCTAGATGAATGTATTGGAGCTATTGAATGTGAAATTGTTGGTGACGTTAAGAAGGGAGATCATACTGTTATCGTTGCTGAAGTTAAGTCTGCAAAATTAATAAAAGATACTGATCCTTTAATACTTTCTTCTACTGGTTGGAATTATGGAGGTTAATTTCATGTGGATATAAAGGATGATTTACAACCTCTTATCTTAGATAAGAAAAGACTAGATGTTTGTATAAGTAACATACCAAATCAACCAGGTTGTTATTTGATGCTCGATAATGATGAAAGAATCCTATATGTTGGAAAATCTAAACATCTAATAAAAAGAGTTAAAAGTTACTTTAATAGATTAAATGACCATACACCAAGAATATTATTAATGGTTAAACAAATATATGACATACAATTTATTGTTACTGATAATGAAACAGAGGCACTTACTCTAGAGTCGAATCTCATCAAGTCAAATAAGCCATACTTTAATGTATTACTTAAGGATGATAAGAAATATCCATATGTTTGTATTACATGGAGCGAAATCTATCCAAGAATTTATATAACTAGGAAACGAAGGAATCGTAATATTGGAGATAAATATTATGGGCCATTCGTTGACGTAACACTATTGAGAAATACATTAGCATTAATTAAAAATATTTTTCCTTTACGACAAAGACCTTTGCCTATGTACAAAGACAGGACATGCTTAAATTATTCAATCAAGAGATGTCCAGGAGTATGTCAAGGGAAGATAATGCCGGAAGAATATAATTTAACACTTAAGAAGGTAGAAATGATCCTTCAGGGACGCTCTACAGAATTAGAGCAAATTCTAATTAGTAAAATGAATGAATTTTCAAGAAGACTGGAATATGAGTCAGCCTTGTTAATAAGAGATCAATTGAAATCAATAAAAAATATTGGTGAAACTCAAAAAATGACACTTCCCGATTCTTCTATAAGTAGAGATGTTATTTCAATTGCTTCTGACTCAGAAAATAATAGTATTCAGTTCTTTCAAATGCGTTCAGGAAAATTAGTGGGAAGGTTAGGGTATATTTCGAAGAACACAAATGAAAGTAGTGAGACTATCTTACAGAAAACAATTGAAGAGCATTATAGTCAAACTGATGCAGTTGAAATACCATTAGAAATCTTAACTCAATACGAAATACCGCAAGAAAAATTACTATCTGAGTGGCTTTCTACATTGAAGGGTAGAAAGGTTAAAATTAGAAACCCTAAAAGAAGTAATAAGGCTAAAATTATTGACTTGGTATATAAAAATGCAAGATATGAATTAGAGCGTATTCAAAGAGGGCGAGAAAAACATTTAACCTCCCTTGAGGATCTCGCAGAATTATTAGAACTATCCTTAGTACCAAGAAGGATAGAGGGATATGACATAAGTCATATTCAAGGAAGTGATCCTGTTGGATCACAAGTTGTTTTTATAGATGGATTACCAGCTAAACAACATTATAGAAAGTATAAGATTCAAAGTGATTTTGTTAGTATTGGAAATAGTAATGATTATGAGTCTATAAGGGAATTAATTAGGCGCCGATTTAGAAGATGGTCAAAGTTTAAGGCTGATGGTTTTAATATACAAGATATTGTTGGAATGAAGGCTTCTGTATTAGATTCACCTTCTGCAGGTGATTGGCCTGACTTGGTAATGATAGATGGTGGAAAAGGACAACTTTCTGCTGCCATTGATGCTTTGACTGAGTTAAATCTACATGAAGATATAAATATTTGCTCTTTAGCAAAGAAAAGAGAAGAGGTGTTTATTCCATATAGGAAAAGTCCTGTTAATACTTCAAAAGATACTCCTGCCTTATTAGTATTAAGAAGATTACGAAATGAAGCACATAGATTTGCTGTGACATTTCACAAACAACAAAGAAGTAAGAGAATGACCAGGTCTGAATTAAATAATATTCCTGGAGTAGGCCCTAAGAGGATAAAACAATTACTTGCTTATTTTAAGTCCGTAGAGGCTATTCAAATGGCCAAAATTAAGGACTTAAATAGTGTACCTGGATTAGGAGATTCGGTAGCTTGTAGTATATGGGATTATTTTAATAAAGAATAAAGTGTTTTTATTATTTCTAAAAGTTTCTTTGCTAGTAATTGTTATCTACACTCATGTAATGTATTCTTAATAAAATTCTTATTGACTTATATTGGATAATAATCATCCTTTAATTCCTATTCTGAAGGGTGTAAGCATAGATAGTTGTCCATATAAACTTAATTTTCATACACATACTAAATATAGTGATGGAAGTCTTGATCCAATAGAATTGTATGAAAAGGCAAATAAAAATGGGCTAAAACATCTAGCTATTACTGATCATCATAACTTTGAGGCTTACAAAGATATAAATAACTACTTAAAGGAAATTACTAATAAGTCTTTTTTTAAAACGAAAATATGGTCTGGAATTGAAATTACAGGGCTTTTAAACGGAGTTATGGTACATATTTTAGCTTTAGGATTTGATCCCTACAATCCGATTCTCGAAAAATATTCAAGGGGAGATGCACCTAAGGGAGAGGACCTAAAAGCAGAAAATATTTTGAAGTCTATTAGTCTTGCAAATGGATTATCAATATTAGCCCATCCTGCAAGGTATAAAATTCATTATGAGAAAATAATAGAATTTGCTTATCTGATAGGGTTTGATGGAGTTGAAGTTTGGTACGATTATGAACGTAATAATATTTGGTCACCCTCAAATTTTGTATGTGGCAAAATTAAAATACAAGTAGATAGATATAAAATGCTATCCTCCTGTGGTACTGATACTCATGGAATTTCATTGCTTAGAAGATAACCTAGTTAATCTAGTTGTTCAATTATAGAATCAGCTTTAAGAGCCAACTCTTGAATAGAACTTATTATACTTTCGTCTTCAATCTTCCAAAGTTCTCTATTTGAAGCCTCTAATAATCTTTCTGCTATATCTCTCATAACCCATGGGTTGTTTATCTCCAGAAAGGATCTATTTTGATCATCTTTTAAAAATGTTTTATATATATTTAGATAACACCAATCTTTGACTTCGTTAGTGGTTGCATCATATCCAAATAGATAGTCAACAGTTGCACCTATTTCAAAAGCTCCTTTATATCCATGCTCTTTTACACCTTCAATCCATTTGGGATTTAATAATCTGCTCCTTACAACCTTATCGATTTCTTTTCGCAAAGTATTGATTCTAGGCCTAGATGATCTTGAGTGATCTGCAATTAAAGTTGTTGGTTTGATGCCTCTTAGTTTCTCTACTGAGGCTGTTAGACCACCGTGGAATTGGTAATAGTCATCAGAGTCTAAAATATCGTGCTCTTTATTATCTTGATTCTGAAGAACCAATTGTACTTTTGATAAATATTCTTTAAAATTATCCTTTCGATCTTCTGGATTACCTTTTCCCGTATATCTCCATTTACTCCAATTAATATACGTATCAACTAGTTCACTCTTCTCATCCCAGGTTGAACTAGAAATTATTTCTTGTAGTCCTGCTCCATAGGAACCTGGAGCTGAACCAAATACCCTGCCAATGAATTCACTATTGTCATTGTTTATATAAGGGTTGATTGAAGGAGATTCCTTTAGGAGAGAAAGTTTTAATTGTGCTGTATTTATTAGTTCAACAATCTGTGGAAATGCGTCTCTAAAGAATCCAGAAATTCTAACTAAGATATCAACCCTTGGTCTATTCAAAATAGATAAAGGTATTACTTCTAAATCAATTATTCTTTTAGAGGCATAGTCCCAGACTGGTCTTACTCCCATTAAGGCTAATATTTGACTAATATCTTCACCTCCATTTCGCATAGTGGCTGTTCCCCAAACTGAAATTGCTAGGTGAGTAAGATACTCTCCATTTTCCATAAGATAAAGATCTAGTATTTGCTGTGCACTCATACTTCCTAGTCTCCAGGAAGCCTCAGTTGGAATATTTCTCATGTCGACACTATAAAAATTTCTACCGGTTGGTAAGACATCAATTCTCCCCCTTGTTGGCGCTCCAGATGGTCCACTATTGATGTATTCGCCATTAAGAGATCTACCGAGATTTAGTAGCTCATCTGAGCATGATTGATTTATTTTCCTAATAACAGGTTCAATCAAAGTTGAAATATCTTCTAATCCTTTTCTATCCTTGAGATATTTTATTATGTGCTTATTTATTCCATTTGGAAACTCATTTATAGTTTCTGATACCTTTGTATTTAAGATATGTTTGATTACTAGAAGTGATTGCTCTTCTATATAAGCGATTATTTCACCTTTCTTTCTTATGGTTTTATTTGTTATTAGTTTATATAAATCAATATCTTCCTTTATCGCTAGATCATCTTCATTTTCTAACCAAGGATTAATTTCAAATTTAAGTAATCTAGAAACCTTTTCTGTTAAGCCTAAACAATTATTTTGCGGTGCTCTTGCAATTGAAAGTGCGAGCTCAGAGAGTTTTTCTTTTTTTGGTAAAGTTCCGAATATATGTAAACCTGTTCGTATCTGCGATTCCTTTATTTCACATAGGTAGCCTTCTACTTCACTAATTACTGAATCAAAATCAATATCATTCTCACTTAAGAGACTATTATTATTAAGAAAGGGAAACTCCTCATTTTGAATTTCCTCTTTAATCATTTTGAGCAGAACATCAGTGCGTTCTGAAGATAATAATTTTGATTCGTAGTATTCATCTATAATGCTCTCTAATCTCATTAAGCTCCCATACAATTCAGATCTTCCAAGGGGAGGCGTTAAATGATCAATTATTACAGCCTGAGTACGCCTCTTCGCCTGTGATCCTTCTCCTGGATCATTCACTATAAAAGGATAGATATTTGGTAGTGGTGGTAAAACTATATGAGGAAAACACTTGTTACTTAGACCTACACCCTTACCAGGTAACCATTCAACACTACCATGTTTACCAAGATGGATCATTGCATTAGATTTCTGGACTTTATCGATCCATATATACTGAGCTAGGTATCTATGAGGAGGAGGTAGATCTGGCGAATGCAGATCACTCTTAGAATACGGATCATATCCCCTGCTTGGTTGAATTAGAATTGAAACTTTCCCATATCTTATGCCATGTATTGCGAAGCCTTTCTCTTCTAAGTCTTCTGCTAAGTCTGGAGTATTCCATCTACTAATTATTTTGAGCTTAGATTCCTCATTAATCTTTTTCCAATTAGATATGTAAGACTCTAGAGATAAATAGTCGAGAGGTTCTCTGTGACTTGACTCTGGATCATTAGTTCTTCTTGATAATATTGACGACATTAAGTCAATACTTGAATCAGGTAACTTTTCTTGGCCTAAATCATATCCTTGAAGTCGTAATAATTTCAGTATTTCTAATAAACTAGCGGGGGTATCTAGTCCAACTCCATTAGCTAATCTACCATTTCTTACGGGATAATTTGCAAGGATAATACTAATATATTTATCGCTATTATTTAGTTTTCTTAAAGTTAACCAATTTTTTAATAGATCAATAGACCATGAAATTGAGTTATTTAGAGGTAAGAGCTTCTTAATTGAAGTATCTAGAGAAGAATTAGATTTGTGTATTTCTTTGAAAGCTATTGGTCTTGTTGTAATACGACCGTCTAATTCAGGCAGCGCTATTTGTAATGTTAAGTCAGTTGAGTTAAGACCAAGAGAGGAATTATCCCAATACTTTTTAGACATACTACTTATAAGAAATTGAAATACTGGTAAATTTAGTTCTTGCCATAAATTATATTCGTTACCTTTATCAGAGATAATGTTTGAATAAAATGATGTTGTTGTGATAATTGCCTCGATATTTTCAGATTGAAAAATCTTTAAGACTTTATTCGCTACTTTATGATCTTTTAATGATGATATCCAAAGAGACCTTGGTTCGAGCCCAGAAGCTCTTAATAATTTATTTAATTGCTTAGCAAAAATTATATCATTCGCCTTTAATAATGAGTTATAGAGTATAATTCCAACCTTGCAATCGTTATTCTTTCTCCAATCCCACTTATAAGGATCTTCATGATACTTAACATTATAATCTAAAATATTAAGTTCTTTATTATTTCTTAGTTTATATATTATATCAAGGAAGGTTGTCATATTTTCTATTCCACCAACCCTTAATAAGTAAGCTACAAAATCAACGATATCTATTGGTATTGTACTTAGTTCATGTAGAGCTATTTGATTTTCCTGGGTTCCTGATATTACAATTAACTCTCTTTCCTTCTTCTCTCTTGACCATAGCTGTAATTGCTCTAAACCATATGACCAATGACTCTTTCCACCTAATAGTCTAATTAATATAATTTCACTTTCACTAGCTGTAGTATTTATATAGTGATCTATTTTTGCATTATGTTCTAACTCATTAATAAGTAAAGCCCTTATTTTATTTTTCCACGTTTTATTAGCTTTTAAATTAATAGCTTGATCTAATGAAGAAATATCTGTAGAAGCACTTGTGAGAAAAAGTACTGGTGCTCCGATCTGCTCAATTAAAACAACTTCTTGTTGCCCATCCTCGCAGATCTGATTTGCTAAACGATGCATATATATTTTTTTGTTTACTTAGAATATATATAAATACGAGGGATATGAGATATTGTTAGATAAAAGTCAGTTCATAGATGCATAGATTCCTTAAATACGCTTGGTTCCAAGGTAAGTGTGTACCCTTCGAAGAGGCAAATGTTTCGATAGCAACTCATTCTCTACATTATGGAACAGCTGCTTTTGGAGGAATGAGAGCGATTCCAGACCCACTAAAGCGAGAAAGAATATTACTTTTCCGAGTTGACAAGCACATCAAAAGACTTTGCCAAAGCGCAAAGTTACTTTTGACTGATCTATCAGAAGAATATGTTATGGAAAGTCTGACTGAAATCATTAAAGCCAATAAACCCGACATGCCTATATATATTCGTCCTTTTGTCTATACAAGTGACCTTGGAATAGCCCCTAGACTTCACAATATTGAGACAGACTTTTTTATATATGCAATTGAACTAGGAGATTACCTATCACCTGACGGCGTTACATGCAGAATAAGTAGTTGGACTAGACAAGAGGATTGTGCACTACCTTTACGAGGGAAAATTAGTGGAGCTTATATAACAAGTTCATTAGCCAAGACAGAAGCAGTGAAATCAGGATTTGATGAAGCCCTCCTCATGAATCGACATGGAAAAGTAAGTGAGGCAAGTGGTATGAATCTCTTTATAGTTAGAAATGGAGAATTGATTACCCCAGGAGTAGATCAAGATATCCTGGAAGGCATTACACGTTCAAGTGTAATAGAGTTAGCAAAGAAAGAAGGAATTACGGTCATTGAAAGACCAGTCGATAAAACCGAATTATTTATAGCTGATGAATTGTTCCTAACAGGAACTGCAGCTAAAATAACACCAATAAAACGTATTGAATGTACAGAATTTTCATCCAAAAGGCCAATAATGAATAAACTAAAAAATAAATTGATTAATATTACAGAAGGAAGAGATTCTAATTATGAGCATTGGATCAAAAGAATAGAATTAAATAATAATAAAAGTTAATTATTGTTTTAACTTAAATGCATTTAATCTGAAGTGATTGATTTTAAAAGCTATTTAAATAAAACTGCTAGACCGATTCTTGTCTTTGATGGTGCTACGGGTACTTCCTTACAAACATTCGATTTAACAGCTGAAGATTTTGGTGGAACAAAATATGAAGGATGTAATGAGAATTTAGTTATTTCAAGTCCCAGGTCAGTTGAGAAAGTACATAGAGGGTTTCTTGATGCTGGTTGTGACATTATTGAAACTAATACTTTTGGAGCAACATCAATTGTCCTTGAAGAATATGGGCTATCAGATAAAACATATGAGATTAATAAAGTTGCAGTTGAAATAGCCAAGTCAGTAATAAGTGAATATCAAAGTGATGAGAAACCAAGATTTATTGCTGGATCAATTGGCCCAACAACGAAGTTAGTTACTCTTGGACATATAACATTTGATGAGTTAAAGAGTAGCTACAAAGAACAATCATTAGCTCTTATTGAAGGAGGTGTTGACTTAGTACTAATAGAAACTTGTCAAGACGTTTTGCAAATTAAAGCTGCTATTCAAGCTGTAAATGAAGCAAAATTAGAATTAGATTCTAAAATACCAATTATGGTTTCCGTAACAATGGAAACTAATGGCAGAATGCTAGTTGGGACAGATATTTCTGCTGTTGTATCAATTCTTCAACCATTTGATATAGATATATTGGGACTTAATTGTGCTACAGGTCCATTTGAGATGAAGGATCATATTAAATATTTATCAGAACATTCACCATTCACTATTAGTTGTATACCAAACGCAGGCCTCCCGGAAAACGTTGGAGGTGTGGCTCATTACAAATTAACACCTATTGAATTACAAATGCAGCTAATGCATTTTGTACAAGATTTAGGAGTACAACTTATTGGTGGATGTTGTGGAACGACACCTGAGCACATTGCTGTGCTTGCTAAATACGCAAAGTCAATTAACAATGATAAGAGTAGAAGTAATAACATACATTCTCTTCCTGATAAAGTATTTATTCCTTCAGCAGCATCAATTTATGATATTACCCCATATAAGCAGGACAACTCATTTCTTATAATAGGTGAAAGGTTAAATGCTAGTGGATCAAAAAAGGTAAGAGAATTATTGGTTAAGGATGACTGGGATGGACTTATTTCAATAGCTAAAAGTCAACAAAAAGAAAATGCTCATATATTAGATGTCAATGTTGATTATGTTGGTAGAGATGGAGTCTCAGATATGAGTGAACTCGTAAAGAGAGTGGTTACTAATATAAATTTACCGTTAATGCTTGACTCAACTGATTATGAAAAGATGGAGAGTGGTTTAAAGAAATGCGGAGGTAAATGTATACTTAACTCAACTAATTATGAGGATGGCCCAGATAGATTCTATAAAGTTCTTGAATTAGCGAGGAATTATGGGTCGGGTGTTGTTATTGGAACTATAGATGAAGAAGGCATGGCAAGAACCTCAGAGAAGAAAGTAGCTATCGCCAAACGAGCATATTATGATGCCACTAAATTTGGTATAAAACCATATGAGATTTTTTATGATCCACTTGCTTTGCCAATATCTACAGGTATAGAAGAAGATAGAAATAATGCTAAAGAAACTTTATTAGCAATAAGAGAAATAGTTAAAACTCTACCTCAAGTACATATTGTTTTAGGAATTTCAAATATTAGTTTTGGATTATCTAAACTTGCTAGGCTTAAGTTAAACTCAGTATTTTTAAATGAAGCTATAAAAGAAGGTATGGATTCAGCAATAGTTTCACCTAATAAGATATTACCCTTATCAAGATTTGAAGAACATGAGCTACAAGTGTGCTTAGACCTTATATATGATAAAAGGAGATTTGAGAATAAAATCTGCACCTATGACCCTCTAACAGAATTAACATCTATGTTTGATTCTGTTAGTCCAGACTCTAATTCTAATTCTATTGAAAAACTTAATAGTTTGGAGATTACTGATAGATTAAGGCAACATATTGTTGATGGAGAAAGAATAGGTTTAGAAGAAAATCTAAATATTGCTCTTAAAAACTATAGCCCTCTTGACATAATAAATAAATATTTATTAGAAGGTATGAAAGTTGTAGGTGAACTATTTGGTTCAGGACAAATGCAACTCCCCTTTGTTCTTCAATCAGCGGAGACAATGAAACATGCAGTATCATTTTTAGAGCCCTTCATGGAGAAAATAGATGGGAAAAGTACTTCTAAGGGAAAATTTCTAATTGCTACTGTCAAAGGAGATGTTCACGACATTGGTAAAAATCTTGTAGACATAATATTAAGTAATAATGGATATGAAGTAATTAATTTAGGTATTAAACAGGAAATAAAGTCTATTATTTCAGCTCAACAAAAGTATGGAGCTGACTGCATAGCTATGAGTGGTTTATTAGTTAAATCGACAGCATTTATGAAGACTAATTTAGAGGCATTTAATGAATCCGGTATCAATGTTCCTGTAATACTAGGAGGAGCAGCTTTAACTCCAGGTTTCGTAAATAAAGATTGTAATGATGTCTACAAAGGAAAGGTGATATACGGCAAGGATGCTTTTACTGATTTAAGATTTATGGAATCTTATATGGAGGCCAAGAATAACGGTAAATGGGACAACATTGAAGGATTTATAGACGGAAATCCAAAAGGTGTTTATGTCCCAATTAACTCTTCATCGGAATTAACTAATGACAAACTCAACAAAAATGATAGTCTTAATAAAGTTAAAAAAGAAGTTACCTTAGATTTTAAAAGGTCAAAAATAATTAATCCTGAGCCTAGTGTAAAACCACCTTTTGTTGGTACTAAAATCTTAATTGCTAAAGATATATCTTTGACTTCCTTGATCCATTATCTAGACAAACAGGCTTTATTTTCTGGGCAATGGCAAATGAAAAGAATGCGCAGTCAATCTAAGAATGAATATGACAATTTCATAGCAACTACCGCAGAACCAATATTAAGCAAATGGATTAATATTATCGAAGAGAAGTGTTTAGTAAACCCATCAGCAATTTATGGATATTTTCCTTGTGGTTCAATTAATAATTCTGTCGAGTTATTCGATCCTCAATCTATAAATAAAATTGGACATTTTGATTTTCCAAGGCAGAAATCTGGCAAGAGACTCTGCATATCTGATTATTATATTGGGATTGAGGATTCTAAGCCTCAAGATATAATGCCTATGCAAGCCGTAACAATGGGCTCTGTAGCAAATGAATATTCAAAAATGCTGTTTAATAATAATCAATATACGGATTATTTATACTTTCATGGCCTAAGTGTTCAATTAGCAGAAGCACTAGCTGAATATGTTCATTCAATTATTAGGAGGGAATGTGGATTTGGTAACCTCGAACCTAAAACAAATAAAGATATTCTCTCAATGAAATATAGGGGTTGCAGGTACTCCTTCGGATACCCAGCATGCCCTAATGTAAGTGATTCGAGAAAACAATTAGAATGGCTTAATACTGAAAGAATTGGATTAACAATTGATTCAAGCGACCAATTACATCCAGAGCAAAGTACAACAGCAATTGTTTCTTTACATAGCCAAGCAAAGTATTTTAGTGCTTAGCTTTTCTCTTTTTAATTAGTTACATATTTACCCATTACATAAGGATTCCATAGACTCAATTACTTCCTGTTGAAATTCATCCATAGCATCAGAATCACTTAGGTCAATACCTTCTCCTGCTGCATTCTGAGTTAGCTCCTGGAAATGGAAGGCTCCTTCTCCATTAGCTAAAAATTCCATTGCTGAGGTCTCTCCGCTCTCGCGAAATGCGTCGCAAAGAGCAAGGAAAGCAGCGTCTTCGAGAAACTCCCAATCCATTGAGGATGTATTACTGCTTGATCTTTAAACCCTTCCCCCCCGGTCACGTCAACCTTATATGTGCAGAATGTGTCACTAATTAGCAATTCAAAATAATCTTAATCTTAGTTTAGTTTCCAGAAAAGCCAGTAATATACAAGGATTTTATGAATATGAGACCTAATTTTAATCACGTAAAATTTTTGGTACAAAACATTCAATATATTGATTTGCCTCCAATCCATTAATTTAGAAATATCGGTGACCTCCGAAGCTTTTAAATTTCTAATATTCGCCAATTACCATTATTAAGCAGTTTATCTATGGTTTTTGAACAACAAATTTTTTATGCTCTTCCTTTGTATCAAAAGTCAATTTAAAATTGAAAAGCATAAGAGCAGTCAAATCTGGGCTGGAAACGCCTCAGAAGGTTTTTAGGCAGTATAAAAGTGTTTGATGAGGCTAAAAGCTCTCTGAGTCATTTTGACTAAAATAAAGGCGCTTCTAGGGAAGAGGATCTAAAAAATATTAACTAAAATCCATATATATATCTTATTTCAATAACAGTGATTAATATATTGGTAGCTTTATACCTTAAGAATAGAGATACGTGTATCAAAATAGTTTATGGGATAGGGTTTTAAGAACTAATCAGAAAGCATTACAGTCGAACGCTATTAGACCCTTTAAAACAAAACTTGAAAGGTATCTATTTGAAGGATACGAATATGAATTAAGGAGTTTAATTGGAAAACCCAGAACTCAGAATAGTAAAATAGGACCAAATAAGAATCCCTTCCTTCCTTGGGAAAGGGAATTAGAGGTGGCAAAGGTTAACAATGATCATGTATTAATTTTAAATAAGTACCCAGTAGAGCTAGGCCATTTACTCTTGATTACAAAATACTGGGCTCCCCAGAATGGATGGCTAACATATAAAGACTGGCAAGCATTAGCATCAGTAGAATCTAAAATTGATGGATTTTGGTTCTTTAATAATTCTGAGAATTCTGGCGCCAGTCAACCACATAGACATTTGCAACTACTATATCGAAAAGGAACAAAATATCTATTTCCTCGTCAAAGATGGTTTGAAGATCATCTTCAGGATAAGAATCATTCAAATTCTAGTTTGGTAAGAAGTGTATCTGTAAAAAGAAGATATTATTATAGAGATAAGTCATCTGCTGATGAATTAGATGATCTTTATAAACAAGTCTGTGAAGAGATGAAAATAGGTAATACCATTGTAAATACAAAGCCTTCTATCTCATATAATTTGATAATTACTAGCGATTGGATTTCATTAATTAGAAGATCTAAGGAGTCATATAAAGGTTTTAATATTAACGCTTTAGGCTTTGCTGGCTATTTTCTAATTACCTTTAATTCTGATCTAAGCTGGCTCCGAAGAAACAGTCCATTATCGATACTAAATGAAGTTGTTATTCCTCTTTAAATTAATTAGTTATTCTGTAGGTAGTGATTCATCTCTTTTAATCTGTTCTTGTAGTTTTTCTATGGACGCATTGACTGAAGCAATTCGACGCTCTAGCCCATCTCTTATAAAAGTAAGCATTGCCATCTTTCTCTTATGTATACGGAGTCTTCGAGCTTCTATCGTTCCGAAATCTATACATGCTTTTGATGTCATAAGATTATATTAGATAAATTAATTATGACTCAAATATCTATAAACTGTGGATTATTCAGTAGGCGTTAACAAAATAAGTAATTTCTATCGAGTTTTGAGACAAATTTGTCTCATCGAACATAAGCTAGATAATTATTATAAAAGTATGTGATTTATTATTTAAAATTCAAAAATTATTTGTATTAGGCTCAAAATTGATTACGATTGATATAGACGAATTTAAATTGTGCAAGGTAGTGAGAATAATGGAACTAGAAGAATCTCCGCTAATCTTCCACAGGAACTGATAGAAGGTGTAGATGAATTGAAGAAAGAATGGGGATTAAGGAGTAGAGGGGCTGTTCTTGAAAGACTTTTGGAAAGTTTATTTACTGAGAATGGCAATGTAATTAGCAGTGATCTTCACTCACTATCTGATGAAGATAATATTAATGACGTAACTAATTATAATGAAGATAAAGCAATTGTTCTTATTGGTAAATCAGATATTGCACTTGTAGAAACTAAAGAATTAGAACAAAGTAATACATCGAAAATTGAGATTAAGGAAGCTGTTAATAATCCAACTATAATTGATTTGCCAGGCTTTGTTAGCTCGAAAACAAAGAACCTTAAACGTAGCTTAAATTCTAAGAAGGTTCAAACATCTGAGTTTGTTTCCTATATAAATACAGTTAAAGATTCTGACATTAATTTATCACTCAAAAAAGCCAAAGAACATTGGATATATCTATATGGAAGCCACCCTGGAGAAAATGTTGTTGAAGCCGCTATGATCTGGCTAGCAAGAGATATATGGCCGCACATAGATAGCAGTGAAAACAAAGCATTTACGTGGTCGGCATCAAATAAATCAATGAGAGAATATTATTCTAACTGGACCTTAGAAAGCCCTAGTTTTGAACGGATAATTGTTACGGCCGGTATTTTAGAAGATCCATTTTCATCAAATAACTTAGTAACAAGAATTCCGACAATTATCAGAAGGTTTGTAAATCGATTTAAAAGAAGGCAAAACGGCACATCTTTTCAAACTATAGAATCGACAATGACAGTACATGGAGCACTCAAGCTTTTAGGCCTGCCAACTCAAGCAGGATCCTCATTGACTCTCATATCGATACGAGAAGCTTATAAAACTAAAGCCATGGAGAGTCACCCTGATTCCGGTGGCTCTACAGAAACAATGAGAAAGCTAAATGAAGCGTATCAACTTCTTAAGGACCTATATAAAAAGAAATAACTAATCTACATAGTCTCATTCTAGACCGGCTACTAGTCCAGATCTAGGTCTTATACAAGACTAGCGAAAAAATATTATTTTTATAAATTCATTATTCTCATTTAAGATCTACTAATAGACTCAGGATGAGTCTATTAGTAGATTGTTAAATATAAAAAATCGATGTTCTTATTTTCCTAAATGAACTCTGAGTCATTCTGATAATGAGCTATGTATATCTAAAGAGTTTAAAAATGAATTAGAGATATCTTTATCGTCCATATATTGTCCAACGTTATAACCATGCGCAGAAACCCAGTCTGGGAAGGGTTTCAAGAACTCGCGTAACTGTTTATATGACAGTTACGCTTCTTTTTTGAAGCATTTAGTTGATACGTTTTCATATGTCTTGGATAAGAATTACTCCAGACTCTTAATTAGTGTTATATAAGATGCCTGAATAGGTACTCTTTAGTTTCTCGATGCATCGACCATCACTAAGGGACAGAGACCAATATTCTGTTATTAATGTTCTCACTATTGTCTACCTTTTAGACTTTATATTAGTCTAATATGATAGGAGTGAGACTAGCTCCTTGGTTCGGCTTTTAATTTGTCTACAAGCATTTGTCTTATCTTGTCGTGTATTGGATTTATATCAGCTTCTTGAAGTGTGGTTTTAGAATCCCTATATGTGATTCTAAAAGCTTTACTAATTTTTCCTTTAGGTAAATTCTCTCCTTCATATCTGTCTATTAGTTCTACCTTTTCCAAGAGAGGTTTGCCTGTTTTCTGAATAATTGCTGTAATTTCTTGCGAGGTGCACTTTTTATCAACAATCAAAGCTAGGTCTCTTTCCATCGTAGGAACTATTGGATAAGGGGCGAATTTTGGACAAAGTTTATTTTTACGTGATGCTGCTTCTATAATTGGATTAAGTTCCAGCTCGAATAAGTACGAAGCATTGTCTAAGTCATATTCAGTCAACTTATATGGATGAACTTGACCAAATTTACCAATACATTTTGATTCAAGATATATTTCAGAGGCTCTTCCTGGATGTAGTAGTTTATCATCTGATAATGTCTTATCTATAATATTTAGCTTTAATATTCTAAAAATAGATTCTATTAATCCTCTAGCCTCATTATAGTCTAATGAGCTTTTTCTTCCATAATTAGTCCATTGCTCTAATGTCCTTTTACCTGTGATAGCTCCTCCTATAATTATTTCCTCTGTCATCTTATTATTATTATAATTGTAGAGAGAACCTATTTCGAATATCCAACATCCTTTTTGTCCAGCCGACATATTTCTATTGCATATGTTTAAATGTTCCTCCCATAGGTTTGTTCTTAAATGACTTGTTTCTGCTAAAAGAGGATTTGCTATTGCTATTCTTTTTTCCTTAAACTTACTTTCTGATACAAGGGAAGAGGTTGTTATCTCTTGAAGTCCAGAGCTACATAAGTATGATCTAATCTTTCTTTGTATAGACTGAGAGGGGGTTAAACCACCTGGTTTTATTGGATATGGAAGCTTTGCTTCAAATCTATCGTAACCAATTAATCTAGCTATTTCTTCAATTAAATCTATCTCTCTTCGTAAATCTATGCTTCTATAGGAAGGAACTGTAACTTGCCAAGACTTTTCTTTTCGAATGCATTTGCAGCCTAAAAGAATTAATTTTTTTTCTACATCAGAGTCTGATAGGTACTTTTTACTACTATTTTTATGACTTAGGCTATGCATAGGAGTTATATTATCTGTTTCAACTAAATTGTTTTGTAGAGGGCCAAGAACTTTATCTATACGATCCTTTCTTAGTAAGATAATGTGAGGAATAATCTCTATATCGTTTGACATATAAGTTTCAGATATATCAGAAGTAAATGATCTCTGTAGTAACTCTAGAAATCTATTAATTGAATATATTGTATTTTGTTCTGATATTCCTTTTTCATATCTACTACTTGACTCTGTTCTTAGGCCTAATTTCCTTGCAGATAATCGAACAGATTTAGACGAAAACAATGCTCCTTCTAAAACCACACTTTTTGTGGCATCATGAACAGATGATTCTATTGAACCTATAACTCCAGCAACAGCAATAGGTATATCGTGACATGTAATAATTGTAATATCATTTGATAAATTATATGTCTTTCCATCTAGAGCATTTATTTTTTCAGAGTTAAGTGCTTTTCTAATGCCAAAGCTTTCTTGACTTACATGCCTGTTTGTTATTTTCTCTAGGGAATCGAGATCAAAAGCATGTAATGGTTGTCCTTGTTCAAGCATAATATAATTTGTTAAGTCTACAATTGTATTAACACTATTTAATCCTGATTTATTTAGCCTATCTTTTATATAATAAGGAGATTTGGTAACACTTTCAATTTTAGTTAGTATTGTTAGTGAATATAACGAATTCTTGTCAAATGAATCATTATCCTTATACATAGGTTTGAATAAACTTGTCTTATTTCTAAAGTTAATTGTTGGTATGGACAGTTCATTCTCTGTCAAAGCTGATAATTCACGTGCAATACCAACTATTGACATTCCATCGGGTCTATTTGCCGTAATTGCAATATCAATTATATAATCATTTAAATTAAAAAGGGATAAAACATTTTCACCAATATTTGGAATATTTATATCTAATTCCTCAAGAATTGCTATTCCATTAGATTTATCCGTTAAACCTATTTCAGAAAGCGAACAGATCATCCCATCACTTTTAACACCTCTTAACTTCGAAGATTTTATTTCTATATCCTTAGCTGATAAATACGCACCTGGTACAGCAACAAGTACATGGATATTTTTTCTTACATTAGAGGCACCACAGACTATTTGACTTTTGACCTCGTCTCCCGTATTTACAGTACAAACCCTTAGTTTATCTGCATTTGGATGTTTCTCTATTTCTTCAATGTATCCAACAACTACGCCCTCAACTCGCTTTGATAGATCTTCGATTGATTCAACCTCAAAGCCAGCCATAGAAAGAGATTCTTCAATCTCATAAACTGTTTCATGGATACAGACAAGCTCATTAAGCCAGGAATATGGGACCTTCATAAAGAATCTTGTTTATGATGAGATCTGATGGAATACTAATAAGTTTATAACTTAAGCATGCCACGTTGTAGAATAGATAATCGTATTTAAGCTACGCTAGAAGAGAGCATCTACCTATGGCTAAAAAGGGTACCAGGCTTGTTGTCACCTTAGAATGTACTGAATCGCGTTCCGTCCCAACTTCACAAAAACGTTTTCCTGGCGTTTCAAGATACACGACAGAAAAAAACAGAAGGAACACCACAGAAAGATTGGAACTCAAGAAATTCTGTCCTGAACTTAATAAAATGACTATACACAGAGAAATTAAATAGAAAAAACACTCACTCAATCTTATTATGAACAATTCTTTCTTTAAGAAGAAGTTATCTCCTATTAAACCTGGCGATCCAATTGATTATAAGGATGTTGAACTTCTAAAAAAATTTATAACTGATAGAGGGAAAATATTACCTAGACGCTTGACTGGCTTAACTGCTCAACAGCAAAGAGATCTCACAATAGCTGTGAAAAGAGCAAGAATCATAGCTTTATTGCCATTTGTTAATCCAGAAGGATAGTCTTTTATTAATTTTATTTAATGTCATTTAATGACTCAAATAATAGTATTATAACTTCTAGTAATTTAAAACATTTTGATATCTATCAAACTGTAGATAATAAGCAAATAACAAAGACTTGCGTAACTTCATATAAGATTGGTTTATTAGAAGAATGTCAATTTTATAGAGATTTAACTCATCTTAAGACTTATACCATAGATGATATAGACACAATTGAAGTTGATGATGCAATTTCTATTGAGAGAAACGAAGATAGTTTGAAAGTTTGGGTACATATTTCATCTCCTTCTTTATTTATTGAATTAAATGATCCATTAGATCAAATTGCTAGAAGAAATGCAGCTACTATATATCTTGGTGAGGAGACGGTTACAATGTTTCCTTCTAACATAATAGATGAATTGTTAACTATAAAAGCGAATAAAAGTAACTTCTGTCTTAGTTGCTGTGTAGAATTAAATATTGATGGCTCTATCGCAAGTTCAGAGGTTTATATATCTAAAATTTGTAATAATTATAAATTGACATATGAGGATGCCGACGAATTAATAGAATTAGCCCCAAAAGAAGAAGAGGATCTTTCTTTATTACACATTCTTTTGGATAAGAGAAGAAGATGGAGATTGAATAATGGATCTCTATCCATCGAGGGAATTGAGGGTAGGGTTAAACTCCTGAATAATAAATTATCTATATCTTTTTATGAAAAAACTCCTTCAAGAGTTTTAATTGAAGAGGCTATGCTGCTTATGGGACATGTAATTTCTTTGTATTCTATAGATCACAATATAAACATACCATTCAGATGTCAGGATAGTTCAACGATTCCTACTTTAGATTACAATCTTCATTATTCATTGCGAAATAACTTACTTAGAAAATCGCTATGCAGGAGTTATATATCTCAAATTCCTTCAATACATTTTAGCTTGGGACTTAGTTGCTATGTTCAGTGTACATCGCCAATAAGAAGATATATAGATCTTCTCACTCACTATCAAATTACTAATAAGATACTTAAAAAGGATTTAATTTCACGAGAATTAATGGATCAACTTATTTGTAGCTTTAAATCTAATCAGATTCAAGTCAATGAAAAGATGAAAGATAATAAAACTAAATGGTTAGCTAATTATTTATTAATAAATAAAGCTGAAATAATACAATGTTATTTTCTTCGTTGGTTAAGTTATAAAAGATCTTCCGCATTAGTTTTTGTAATCAATTATTCATTTGAATTTGTCTTTTGCATACATACCAATTCCAACATCAACTTTGGGGATAAAATTACATTGAAAATATTAAACTCAGGAGAAGATGAAGAACATAGTAAAATATTCGTACAAGCACTTATGCTAGGAACGTAAGAATTTGCTTTATTCTTAAAATTGTATGACTTAACCTAAAGTAAATAAATTTTATAAATGAGTTTCACCTTAACAACACCCCTGTACTACGTTAATGATAAACCACATCTTGGTAGTACCTACACGACAATAGCTTGTGATGCATTATCCAGATTTTATAGAAGACAGAGTCAGGAGGTTATCTTTATAACCGGAGTAGATGAACATGGTCAAAAAATTGAAAGGACCGCACAATCTAATAATCTTTTACCTCAAGACCATTGCGATCAAATTGCACAACAATATAAGAA
Organism: Prochlorococcus sp. MIT 1223; assembly: GCF_034092465.1. NCBI lineage: Bacteria > Bacillati > Cyanobacteriota > Cyanophyceae > Synechococcales > Prochlorococcaceae > Prochlorococcus > Prochlorococcus sp. MIT 1223. The sequence continues at coordinate 296,371 of NZ_CP139303.1, read as the reverse complement.
TTTATGGACCTCGCAACAAATTACCTTTGATCGCTTTATTCGTACTTCCTCCAACAGTCACAAGAGCCTTGTTCATGAGTTCTTTAAGAGAGTTGAAGCATCAGGAGATATAAGGCTTGGAAGACAAAAAGGATGGTATTGCGTTGGTTGTGAAGAATATAAAGATATTGAACCAAATGATAAAAATAACGAGCCAGAATGCCCTATTCACTTAAGAAAATTAGAATGGAGAGATGAGGAGAATCTATTTTTCTGCTTATCTAACTATCAAGAAAAAATAGAGGAATTAGTTAAGAAAGATAGTTTTATTATGCCAGAATCAAGAAGAAATGAAGTTAGAAGCTTTGTCTCTTCTGGTCTTCGTGATTTTTCAATCTCAAGAATTGATGTAAATTGGGGAATAAATGTACCTGGCTATCCAGGCCATACTTTCTATGTATGGTTTGATGCCTTATTAGGTTATTTAAGTGGATGTTTATTACCTAGTAAGTCAAAGTCTTTATCTTCTTTATCAAAAAATGGTTGGCCTGCATCAGTCCATGTTATAGGAAAGGACATACTTAGGTTTCATGCCGTTTATTGGCCAGCAATGCTTATGTCAGCCAACCTAGCATTACCAGAAAAGGTTTTTGGGCATGGATTCTTGACAAGAGAAGGTAAAAAAATGGGAAAATCATTAGGAAATGTTCTTGATCCCAAGAGTCTTATTGATTCATATGGAATGGATTCTGTTAGATGGTTTCTTCTTCGAAATATCGAATTTGGTAAAGATGGAGATTTTCAAAATAAGAGGTTTATAGATACTGTAAACAGTGATCTAGCGAACACTATTGGGAACTTACTAAATAGAAGTACTTCTATGTCTAGGAAGTGGTTTGAGAATAAAACATCTAAACCAGATAAGCTTAGAAATAACATTTATATGAAATCATGTTGTGAAGAAGCTATTGAAAATTATATTAAATCATTTGTAAAATTAGATTTTAAGAAAGCAGCATCTGAAATAATCACAATCGCTTCACTAGCTAATTTATATTTAAATGAGCAAGAACCTTGGAAGAAAATCAAAAATGAAGATGAACGTCAAACAGTCGAGAATATTTTGTATGATGTACTTGAAACATGTAGAATTATTGGTTTTTTAATAGAACCTTTAACACCGGACTTAAGTATAAGAATTCTTAGCCAATTATCAATTGACCCATCTATACAAAATTGGGCAGATAATTTGAAATGGGGACAACTGGAGGAAAGCAAGCCACTCCCTGAGCCTAAACCAGTAATGGAAAGAATAGAAATACAAGAGGAATTATGAAACTCATAAGAGTTATTAGAAATCTTTTCTTAATCGTAAGCATTAGTGGCTGTTCTTCAAATACACTAGTTGAAAAGTCTAATAATTATCAAATAAGCAATTTTAAGCTTGATCAAATTAATCAACTTGGGGAAAATACGTTTAAGTTATTTAGTCAAAAAGCTTCAATTGATCCTATCACTAACGATATTAATGCTGAGAGTGTTGAAATAGAACTATTAGGAAATAAAAGAATATTTTCCAAGATAAGTTCAGATAAGCTCTATTTAAATAGGTCCAAAAATGAACTTAAGTTGAGAAATAATGTCTTACTTCATAATAAAATTAATGATAACTATGTTAAAGCTGACAAGGTTTCATGGGATATCGATAACTCATCGATTTCAATTAATGGTAATATAAAACTGAAATTTAATTCAACAGAGTTAGAAGCACATAGTGCTAATTATTTTCTTAAAGAAGGTATCATTGAATTCTACGATCTATCCAATTATAATATTTATAAATCAGAACCTGATGACAATGAATTAATTATAAGTTTTCAATCTGACAAAGCAGTTATAGATTATTTGTCAGGTAAAATTCAATTTACTTCAGATAAGAATCAGGTGAAGAGTGTAATTAATTTAAATCTTAACTAGCAGTTTAACTCAATTAAATTATTTATTTTTTCTGTCCAACCAGAAATCCATATTTCGTCTGACTTGCTAAAGCATCTGACGCTAAATCCCCCAATAATTATATACCCATTATCGAATAATGGATATACTAGTACGGAGGGTAGTCCTGGGGTAATTGAGTCAAATTCATAACTATCTGGATAATTCTTTGTATTTGCTAGGGAAATAAATTTTTGTCTTTTTGATACTGACTTACATATACGACCTGGAATAAACTCTTCTTTCGTTATGTAACCTCTTCGTAGAATAATTTTATTATTAAAGTAGATTAACATTGATGCTGCTGGTGTTGCAGTCAGTATTAATTTGCTTCCCCATGCTAATTCATTCTTTATATTGATGTCTAATTCGTCATCTATATAAATACCTTGGTCATTCTCAAATTTAACTTTCTCAGGTTTGTTGGGTTCAATTTTTCTTAATGATAAGCCTACACCAACAAGTACAATAGAAGAAATGCAAGCAAGAATTTCCGCCCTCTGATAGCTTTGTGCCAAATCTGTACCAAAATAAAAATTTATAATAGACATTATTAGTAATACCAATCCTGCAGATATAAATGTCCCTGAGAAATTAAGCATATATTTATCTAATATTTCTATATTAACTAATAATTTCTTTTATGTCTAATATCTTTATTGAGCTTGTTGTTAGATTGCCAGCAAATTAGTAAGTGATAATATAAGACTCATATTAGATATATCATTAAAAGAAGAAATGCCTATTGATACCTCTAAATTAATATTAGTTAGTGGTCCAACAAAAGCTGGAAAAAGTGAATGGTCAGAAAAGTTAATTTCTGACCAACCTCATATTACCTACATTGCCACTGGACCTGTATCCGGAGATGATGATTGGCAGAATAGAATTCAATTACATAGAAATAGGAGGCCAGATAATTGGGACTTAATTGAGTGTCCTAAGGATTTAAGTAAATCCATATCCTTGGTAGAACAATCACACTCTATTCTTATAGACTCCTTAGGAGGATTTGTTAGCTGTTATCTAGACAGTTCATATTGTTTGTGGAAGGATCATAAATTAGAGTTGATTTCAACTCTTAAGGCTTCCAAACAATTGATCATTATTGTCATTGAAGAAACTGGCTGGGGACTTGTCGCTCCTACCAAAATAGGAAATACTTTTAGAGATAGGCTAGGTGAACTTTCTAGAGAACTGCAGTCAATCAGCAGTGAGAGTTGGCTTGTTGTTCAAGGTAGAGCTATTGATTTAAACCAAATATCCGTATCTATATGATAGCTATTAAACCTCGAAGTCAATTCAGGATTGCGTTGTTTGAGCCAAGAATTCCTCAAAACACTGGAAACATAGCCAGAACTTGTGCGGCATTCAATCTAAAACTTGATTTAATTAAGCCTCTTGGTTTTACCTTGGAGGACAAATACTTAAAAAGGGCAGGTCTTGATTATTGGCAATATATGGATATTAGAGTCCATGAAAATTTTGACAAATTCTGTTCATCTATAACTTCCTCACGACTTCTGGCTTTAAGCAAGTCGAGTACTACTTCAATAGCAAGTTTTAAGCTACTTGAAGATGATGTATTTATTTTTGGGAGAGAGGATAATGGTTTACCCAATTTTGTAAGGGACAAATGTTCAACAGTTCTTTCTATTCCTATGCCATGTGGTGCTTATAAGCAAGGAGACAAAGGAGTTAGAAGTCTTAACTTATCTGTTGCTTGTGGTATCGTTGCTTATGAAGCAATGAAGCAAAAATACTAGATAAAAACCTTTTCCAAAAAAGTAAATATAGAGTATATATTTAAGGTTGTGATTTAAATACGAATATAAATAATTAGAGTTTTATTACCTTTTTGGGCTATGTGCAGGCCTCAGATTCAACTAATTGAATTTTAACGCTTTTTATAAAAATTCCCAAAGATGAGTATTAGTGACTATAACTAACAATTTAATATCTTCCTAGAATGATATTCCGTCCATAGGAGATGATCGTACAAGAAATCCTTATTCTAACTATTTTTATAGCTAGTTTTTTTGTTATAGCTGAGTCTGTTTATTGGGTATCGAGAAAACAGTATTTAGAGGCTAAGGCTAAGTACCTAAGAAATGTTATCCATCATAAGGATACTTTAACTGATCCAAATCATGAATTTTACTCATGTGTATATAACAAATGGGGATCAAGTAAAATGAATTTGTCTAATGCTGTAAACGCTTGCACTAATCCAAATCTTGAATCTTCTAAATATAATAATTAGACTTTACCTACCCAAAAGAACTTATATATAATCGGATTTCCTATATTTATGTAACTAGATAGTTTAGTTATTCTGCTTATAATTATTATTTAATATAATAAACTTCTACTTTTATTTATAAGCAAAGGTTATTAACTAAAAGTCTAAATTATAACCTTAATATTATAGTTATCATATATTAGATGATATACCTATAAAAAAATTTTACATATATATAAAAGTATTTCTTCTAAAGCAATCTCATGATACTTTTCTAGCAATACATTTCCTACATATATTAAAACAATGGTTTATACTGAAATAGTTATGTTCGATATTACTTTCCTACACTTTAAGAGATTACTCTCAACAATTGTTCGCAATAAAACCTTCTACTTACTAACCTTTTCCCTTACGAGATTTTCTGGGACTGGTGATATTATTTCTATATCTAGTCTACTATGACCACTACTTATTCTTCATATACTCTTCTAGAAGGATGAGAATAAATCTATAGTCGCTTTCTGCGATTTCTAATCTATCTGGTTAACATTAAAGTTAAGAACTCTCTCTTTAGTAGAGCTTTTTAGTTGCCATTTATTCTGAATAGGTAGCATTATCAATTAAATTGATTTCTCGTAAACCTCACGTTATATTGAAAATATTGTTAAATTTAAAAGGAAGGCAATTATTAACTTATGAAATTCTGGTTCAGAGAAAGAAAACCTAATCATAACCTGGAGGATATGACTATCCAATTCAATATCATCATGGAAGGAGGAAGGTGCATATCCTCATCAACATTTGCTTCTGACGAGACTCTAAAGGCTCTATCTGAATACGGAAATTTACTATCAAGGCAATCTTAGTAGAATAAATTCTAGGGTTCTAATTGAGAAGATATCCTATATGGGATTCTCTAGAGCGATGACATCTTATTATTTCCATGTTTTTTATGCATGAATGATTATATTCAGCTTAATTATGAGTGTTTATAATTAATGACATTATGGGAAATATTGACTAATACTATAAAGGGAGACTCAATCTTACAATTTTAAGAATTTGCATAAGACATCTGATATTAAAGCGGAATCTACTTCTCGTAGACTTCTTTGGCTTATAGGAAAGCTTTCCAAATGCAAGAACGGAGGATGGTTTGGTATAGCTGAATGCACAAAAGAGATGAAATCCTATTGGATATGGAGTGATAGATGGTTTCCCTGCAATTCGCCTCTAGTAATAGGTTATTCAACAGACTTCTTTATGGTTGTAGATGCACCTAGTACCATAGATAAAAACTCATACGAGCATGATTGGCTTGCAGATAATCAGGACAAATTGACCACAACAAGTCTAAATATTTTGCCCTAGACTCTCTCATAGCTCTTTTATCAGTTATTAACGACTCTTTTAATTTAAAATTAAGTCTTCCGTTAGGAGTTGCCAAACCTCAAAGGTCAGTCTTTATCTTAGAAACTATATTAACGAAAAACCATTCTAATTTTCATTAATAGATAATACTAATTAGTATATGTTTATTTTAAATGTATGTTATTTAAACCACATATGGCTTAAATACTAATTAAACAATATTTCATCCACAGTGTACAATCTGATCAAGTTTGAAGTAGAATAGAAATTCATGCCTGGGTAGCTCAGCTGGTTAGAGCACGGGATTCATAAACCCGAGGTCGAGAGTTCAAGTCTCTCTCCAGGTACTATTTATTATTTCTGTTTTTTTGACTATTATTTCTATTGCAGATAATTTTTTGTTAGATATTCTCAACTTTGATTAGTAGACTTTCTAGTTTTTAGTTTTTCATTTGATAAACTATTCTTGAAATGATTTTGTTTGTTAAAGGCTTTAAGTTCAGTTTTTAATTGCTTAATTAACCTATAATGTGTGGTAGCGCTAAACTTTTTTAGTAAACCTTGATCCCACTTCACTTTCCTATCTATAGCTCTTTATATCATACATTGTCTTAAGGATAAATTAAAGTTCTAATTGTTCCAAATACTATGTTAAATTCTTAGAAGAATTGTTTGGTCAATACCTAAAAGACCATCAAGACTTCAATTTAGAAATTGCTTTTATCAAAATCATGACAACAAATGATTGCCTTAGAGTAGGTCAACAAGCACCAAATTTTACTGCTTCTGCTGTTATTGATCAGGAGTTCAAAGAAGTAAGTCTTACTGATTACAGGGGTAAGTGGGTTGTTTTATTTTTCTATCCACTTGATTTTACATTCGTTTGCCCTACTGAAATAACAGCGTTTAGCGATAGGTACTCAGATTTCTCGTCAAAAGATACAGAGATTTTAGGCGTATCAGTAGATAGTAAGAATTGTCATCTTGCCTGGATCCAAACCCCACGTAATGAAGGAGGTATTGGAGATATTAATTATCCTCTCATTTCAGATCTTAAAAGGGAAATTAGTACAGCCTATAATGTCCTTAATGATGATGGAGAAGCTGACAGGGGACTATTTCTTATAAATCCAGAGGGTGTAATTATGCATTGCACTATAAATAAAGCACCTGTCGGTAGAAATGTAGATGAGACATTGAGGATTCTTCAGGGTTATCAATATGTTTCAGCCCATCCAGACGAAGTTTGCCCAGCGAATTGGACACCTGGTGACAAAACAATGCTAGAGGATCCTAAGGGCAGCAAGGAATATTTCTCTGCTCTTTAATAGGTGAATCACATACCAATAAAAAAGAATAATATTACTGGAAGAATAAGATATGCATTATTAAGTCGACTTCTAGTAAATCTAGATATTTTATAACTTGACCATTCACTTAGATTGTTGTATGTGGAATGAAAGTACCATAATGCTAAATATTTAATAACTACGCAATATAAAATTATTATTACTGAGATTAGACTAATCTCAGTAATAGATATGTTGGAAATTAAATTACCATCAATTGCATTGTAGGTATTAGAGTAGATAAACCACATCCTTCCTAAAATCATAATATAAGTAATATTAACAGCGTAATAAACAATTATTCTAGCTTGATTAATAAGTAAAAAGATTGATATGATTAATAGCTTGTAATTTCTAATTGCTAACATTTTCTTAAAGTATATAATTGTAATATCAATCGGAGTTGCTAGGAAATCTTGTATATTTAACAATATATAGAAGAAAAATAATATTATTAATGTAATAAATAGATTAATAAATAATAAAGTGTAGCTATAGTAACTTCCATCTATTTTTCGACTATCTTTTAATGAAGGTATTAGTGATAAATCGTTTATTATAGACTTACTATAACTCGAAAGCCATAGTACAACTAAAGTTGCAAGGAAATATCCTGAATAATTCCATAGTAACTCATATGAAGTAGCTATTTGATTATCAAATCTAGATAGTAAGTACCATTCATTAGTAATTCTAGCCAATAAGAAGGAAATAAAAATTTGTACAAGTAAATTATTACATAGTAGTTTAAAACTAATATTTAGCTTATTTATTGATAATCTCATACGTTTTCTACATTGTTTTTGGACATTAAATCATAGAATAATTCAGAAGGAATAATTTCTTTATCTAAAAGTTCATTTACTAGTAAATCAAGAGTTTTTCTGTTTAGAGTAATAATCATTTTAACCTCCTCTAACAATGACTTAGCTAATGATTGAATTTCATTATCAATCTTTTTAGTAAGTGATTGAGAGTAAAAAGTCTTATTTCTTGAAAGTGATTGTAATATACTCTTTTCTTTCGGTCTATCTATATATAAGTTACCTAGATTAGAAAGTCCAAACTTTTCTATGATGTTCCTTAACAAGATATATACTTCAGATAAATCCAATGATGATATCTGTGTAAGTTCTTTTGGTCCGAATATAATTAACTCTGTGGCTCTAGGCGCTAAGAGTATTTTTACTTTGGATAGCAGATATGATTTAGAGATTAACTCCTTATCCATATCGTCTGACTTATTGACAAAGATTGCATCTCCGTTACCAGATCTCGAGAATAAAGTAATTCTATTTATTTTATCTGGGTGAGAAAGTATGAAGGAAACTAAAGCTTTCGATGCATTTCTATAACTAATAAGGAGCTTTTTTCGATCATTAATATAACTGTTGGAAGTACCAGTAGTTAATTTTTGATGGGCAAGTACTAAATGGTTATTCTTTACCTCTAGATCTTTTGATTGTGCCGCTATAATAGCTGCTTCATTTAATAGATTCCTGATTTCTGCACCACTGAAACCTGTTGTTTTAGCGGGCCAGTCTTCAAGGCTAACCTCATCTGAAATTGGATAAGACAATGAATGTAGCATTAGGATTTCTAGTCTCTCATTTGAATCTGGTAAAGATAGGAATAACTTTTTGTCAAATCGGCCAGCCCGAGTAAATGCTGGATCTAGTGTGTCAGCCCGATTAGTTGCGGCCAACACTAAAACTCCTGAGTTATCGTTAAAACCATCCATTTCCGTTAATAATTGATTGAGAGTTTGCTCTCGTTCGTCATTACCGATACCAGTTCCAAATCCTCTTTTTCTTGCTATGGAATCAATTTCATCTATGAAGATAATGCATGGTGATTTTGTTTTAGCTTGTTTAAAAAGTTCTTTAATTCTTGAAGCTCCTATCCCTACAAACATTTCGACAAACTCAGCTGCTGAAATATTGAAAAAGGGTACCTTTGCCTCTCCAGCTAAAGCTCTGGCTAGATGAGTTTTCCCTGTACCTGGTGAGCCGATAAGCATAATCCCTTTAGGTGTTCTGGCCCCAAGTTTTGATAATTTCTCTGGATTAGAAATAAATCCAAGAATCTCTGTTAATTCACTTTTAATTTCTTTTAGGCCTGCTACATCGTCAAAATTTGTTTGCAGATTCTCTTCTGGTATAGGGGTTCTAATTTTATTAAAAAATCTAAATGTACTACTTAGTGACTTTGCTGTTCTATTAATTATGAGAAAAAAACCAATTAGAAAGATTAGAATGGAACCAGTACTTGAAACAAAGTTTGCGTATGCTTGTTCTGACTTAAGATCATTCACTACAAGTGGTACCGCGTTTAATTTTGTTTCTCGCAAAATTGTTTGATCGTTATTAAGTATTGAAACAATATTTTTAGTTCCATTCTTATAAATTACTAATACTTCTCTTCTTTTTGGAATAAGAATTATAGATTCTATATTATTGCTACTAATATCTTTTAGAAGTTGACTATAACTATCATACATTTTAATCTAGTTTATTGATTTATAAGTTATTATAGATATTCTCATAATAATTCTTTTGGAATCTATTTAAAGATGCAAGACTTATATTATTATAATATCCTGAATTCCACTAATAACCATAGTTATTTGACGAATGGCCGTATTAAGAGAGAAAATGCTTAAATTGGTAAAATTTTAATGGCAGTACCTAAGAAGAAAACCTCGAAAGGCAAGCGAAACCAGAGACATGCAACATGGAAGGCAAAAGCTTCTGTTGCGGCTCAAAAGGCCTTATCTATTGGAAAATCTGTTTTAACAGGAAGGGCGCAAGGCTTTGTATATCCAATTACTGAAAACGAAGAATCAGAGGAATAGCTCTTAAAGAATGCTGAGCAACTCTTTAATCATTTTTCAAGAACCCAGCTTAAAAGCCTCGAGAACTATTGAGTATGTAGTACCAAGACGAAAGTTATCTAAAAGGTAGAAATACACCGAAAAGCTATAGATTTTTAATATTCTTGTCCGTAATCTTACAATTACTTCTAAAAATATAAGAAGAAGAATAAGTACAATAACCTTCTGTGTCTTGCTATCAATAAGGTAAGTTAAAAGATTACTTGAGAAATAATAACCAAATAAAATAGACAGAATTCCAACTGACCTACTTTTCCATGGTCCCTTTGCAGAGTAAAGAAAGGCACTTGAGAGCGATTTGACAAAAAGATTTATTCTGGTTTTTTGAATAGACATTATTATTCTTAAGAAATAATTTTTTGTAAATATGAGAAATTAATAAAACCTTCTTTACTTGCAGGACCAATAATAAATTTAGAATTAGAGGAACTTTCACCCAAATTATTAACAACACAATCAGCCGATTCGAAGTTTGTGCGATCAACTTTCTTCCATGGTGAGATAGTGATTATGCACTTTAAATTTGCTGCTTTAGCTGACATTAACCCGATCTCTGAATCTTCTATAACGATACACTCATTTTTACTAAGTTTGCTCATTGAAAGAGCTTTTAAATATGCGTCAGGTTTTGGCTTATGATTAAGTACATCTTCATAGGTAATAGACCCCTTAAAGCAATATAAATATTTTGCTAAGGAAGAAACAAATAATGCGTCTATAGCCTTTCTTCCTGATGTTGTAACTATCCACTGACTAATATTATGATCTGCTAATTCCTTTATCAGTCTTCCAACTCCAGGCCTTAGAGGTATAATTTCATCTTTTAAAATTTGCTGGTAAAATAACTGCTTCTTACTATGTATAGCTTTTATTTTATTTTTATCAATATCTATGTTCTTTTGCTTTATATAGAAAGCTATCCTATTCAAACCTCCTGCTATATCTAATAGTTTTTCATATAGATCTTCACCCCAATACCATTTTAAGCCAAAATAACTAAATGCTTTGTTAAAGGCCTTTCTGTGCACATGCATTTCAGTATCAGCTAGGGTACCATCAACGTCCCAAAATACTCCTTTTAACTGAGTCATTTATATATCATGTTAAATGTTTTTATATGACTAATTCTATTAATCATAACCACCATAATAATTCTAGTATATCCAGAGAGAAGTGGATTTTACCTACATTCGTTAATTGTAATCAATTGTCAGAAGTGGAATTACCCATTCACTTAAAAGCAATTCTATTAAGACGAGGTTTTTGTAGTTCTTCTGAAGTAAAAGACCTCACTACTAAAAACGATTTGCCAAAAGCTACAAATCATTTTGAAGAATTAGCTAAAGCGAGCTTAAGGATAAAGAACGCTTGTATAAATAAGGAAAATATAGCAATTTGTGGAGATTATGATGCCGATGGTATGACAAGTTCTGCCTTGCTTAATGAGGTTATCAGTCTTCTTGATGGTAAATGCGAAGTATCAATTCCTAGTAGACAAAAAGACGGCTATGGTTTAAGCAAGGCAATGGTGAGTAATCTATATCATAAAAATGTAAGCTTAATAATTACCGTAGACAATGGTATTTCAGCTAAGGAAGCTTTGAGGAAAGCGAAGGAATTAAATATTGATGTAATTGTAAGTGATCACCACCAAATCCCAAAGGACTTTACTGATTGCTACGCTTTAATTCACCCACATAATACACCTATTAATTCTCCTTATCGATATTTAGCTGGTGTTGGACTTGCTTATATCATAGCCAAAGAAATTATAAGTATTAATCCAGGCAAACCTCTTTTAGAAAATACCCTTGATTATTTCTGTATAGGAACAATTGCAGATATGACAGAGCTAAAAGGAGCTAATAGAGTTCTGTTAAAAAGGGGAATACCTAACTTAATTAATACAAGTTCTAAAGGACTTAAGGCACTTCTAAAGTCTTCTAAAATAAAAAATAATAGAATAAATAGTGAAGATATATCTTTTAAGCTAGCTCCTAGAATTAATTCTATTGGACGAATAGCTGACCCAAAGATTATTTTAGATCTCTTTTCTGAGAACGATGAAAAGAATATCAATGATCTTCTTATAGAGATAGAGTCTATTAATTCTAAAAGAAGGGCATTATGTGAATCAATAACATTAGAAGCTTTAAATAATATATTAGATAACAACTGTACTAATCAAAATTTTATTATTTTGAAAAGCCATACATGGCATTCTGGTGTTATAGGTATAGTCGCCTCAAGAATCCTGGATAGATATAATAAACCTGTAGCTATCTTGACTTTAGTTTCTCCTGGGATTTACAGAGCATCTGCTAGAGCTCCAAAAGGTTTTAACCTAATAGCAGCTTTAGAAAAATGTAGAGACCTATTTGAATCTTATGGAGGACATCCAGCTGCTGGAGGATTTACTATCGGCGAAGAGAAGATAGAATTTCTAGAAACTAAACTCAACTCAATAGCAAATGAATATCCACTAGATATTTTCCAAAAGAAAGTTGAACCTGAATCACATATTGTTTTCTCAGATCTAAATGAGGAACTTATACAAGGATTGGACTTATTAGAACCATTTGGTGTTGGGAACCCGAAACCTCTCTTCTGGACAAGAGAATGTGAGATAAAAAGTATATATAATATAGGGAATAATCATACGAAGTTGGTTCTAAAAAATGATAGTATAAAATTAAATGCTATTCACTGGTCCTCTAATTTTAATTATCAATTATATCAGAAGGTTGATATTGTTTTTTATCTAGATTTCTACAAAGTAAAGAATGATATAAGGAAGCAACTGATTATAAAGAATGTAAGAGAATATCAAAGAGTTTGCAAATTAAACATCAAAGATAGATCATATTCATGTTTTTTAGATGAAAATAAGAATGTTATTATCAGAAATAGTCTTGGAAAGTTACTAAGTTCTAGCTCTGATATGAGTGATATTTGTAAAAAAAGAGAATCTAAAGAATATATTGAATATCTCTTTAACTCTGCCAAGCTTTCTCTTGGAGCAGTAGTATAGGAGTACTGTTTTAGTTAAGTGCGTTATGCTCTTGACTTTTTTATCTTCTGTAGAAAATCAAAGCAATTATTGCTGGTCCTGCTAGTACAACAGCTACTAAAGGAATTAAGTTACCCATTTAATTTTTTTAACTCCATATATCTTACTAAGGTAAGTACTCTTTTTTTGAAAATCGTTACGATATTTTTAAAAGTGTCAAAAAGCCTTATATATCTTTCGAAAAACAGTCTCCTTAAGCGGTTTAAGCAGATTAATATTTTGGAAGCGTCCTCTTACTTTGGTGCTTTGGCTTGTGCACGATTCTTCTATAGAGCCTTAGATCGAAAGCCGCGTGTTTGATTAGGAATAGAAATTACATACAAAACTGAGAAAATAAAAAGTAAATATTATACCTCTTGTAGCAATAGCAATATATAATAAACAATAAATCATTAACATATCAGATTTTGGTAAGAGAAATGCAAATAACACTTTTTTTCTCTTATGACTAAAAATAATGAAGATACTAGCGATCTGTCAGAAACGAGTAAAGAAAAACTATCTGACGGTTTTTTTGCTATATTTACCTCAACTTTTATAAGTGTTTTTATAGCCGAGTTAGGCGACAAAACACAAATAGCAACATTACTATTATCAGCTAAATCTGGAAAACCGGCTGTGGTTTTTGCTGGAGCTGCATTAGCATTAATATCCTCAACACTTTTTGTCGTAATACTCGGTAGTTGGCTTTCTAAGAAGATTTCTCAAGTAAGAATTAGTTTTATCTCTTCTTTTATTATGATGTCATTAGGCCTATGGTTTGGTTTTCAATCATTGCAAACTTATTTTTCTTCTAACTAATTTTAATAAATGGACTTTACTTTATTATTATCCATTTTCACCACTGTATTCTTAGCTGAGTTAGGAGATAAGACCCAGCTAGCCACTTTTGCTTTAAGTGGATCAACCAATAAACCTTATGCAGTTTTTTTAGGCTCTTCATTAGCTCTCATCATTACTAGCCTTATAGGAGCTCTCGCTGGTGGTTCTATATCATCACTCTTTCCAGAGGAACTACTTGAAGCCTTAGCCGCTGTTATTTTTATATATCTTGGGATAACCCTTTTGAGAAATGCATTAATGGAACAAAAAGAGATACAATCCTTATGACTATCAACTTGAATAAAATGATTAATTCCCTTTTGTTATCGACATTTAATTACAATTGAACTTATCCATTATTTAACCTGTATCAAATCAAGGAGCATTGTAAAATGATTACTATTCGGAATATTCTTAGCTTTTTGAGTAAGGATGAGACTATAGAAATAAAAACGCTTGAAAAGGCTCTTAAATTAACAAAAAAGGATCTAAAAATTAAACTTGATATAGCATTAAAGGCCCTTGCTAAACTAGATATTATTGATATTGATGAATTATATAATGTAAAACTTTCAGATAATACTAATAATATAAAAGCAAAGATTAGATGTAGCAGTAAAGGTTATTGTTTCGCTTATACAGAAGATGACCATGAAGATATTTATATAAGAGAACATTCATTGAATCACGCTTGGCATGGAGATAGTGTACTCGTTAGATTACATAAAGAAGGTCATAGACGTAAGTCACCAGAAGGATCTGTTCTATGCATTCTAGAAAGAAATACTTCATCCTTAATATCAACAATCAGGCAATCTGAAAGCAAACTAATAGCCAACCCTCTAGATGATAGATTATTGGAAGATATAGAATTAAGCGATAAAGATAAGAAATTTCTAAAAGAAGATGAATTAAATAATATAGTTGAAGTTAAGATTAATAAGTACCCTATAGCACAATACTCAGCTGAAGGTACAGTTGTTAGGTCTTTACCTTTAGACAAAGGTGATGAAGGAGACGAAAATATTCTTCTAACTAAGTCTAACTTACAGGAAAATACACCAAGTCCAAAAGCAATTCTTAAAAGTTTATCAACGACAAATAGAGTTGATCTTACAGATCAAGCATGCCTCCTTCTTTCTAGTTGGCAATCAGTTAATTCTCCAATACTTCCAGCAATTTCATCTCAACAGCAAGAGGGAGGTACTAGAATTTGGATACACTCAACCGCAATTGCTGAAAGAATTAATCAAGGAGGAAAGTTAGATGAATGGATAAAGGAAAGAGGAGAATCTATTTGTCTTGGCAATAAATGGAGACCTCTTCTTAACCAAGAACTCATAAAAGCATCAAAATTTGAAGTAGGCGAGATTAATGAGGCAATTACTCTCGCAATAGACTTAGACAGTAATGGATCAATTAAGGACTGGGAATTCTTTTTGAGTAGAATTAGACCTGTTGCATCAGTAAACAAGGATCAACTTCAAGCAGTTGCTAATAGAAAACCAAAGGCACGAAATATTCCGCAAATACTCAAACCAATTAAAGATCATATTACTCAAATACAAACAATTATTTTCTGTAGTACGCAATTACATAGGCATAATACTAAGAATATAGAATTAGATTTAGAAATACCTAATATTGATAAGTTAACTGAATTAAGAATATATAATCCACTTAGAGATTATTTTGGATCGGATAGTAAATTTGATAATTCCGATCCGAATTGCGTTTTAAGAGAGTTCATTAAGACTGCAAACTCTATCTGGCATTTTCATTCTAGAGCTTATGGAATACCAACTATTTCCACTTATTTGCAAAATATAGATCAAAATTCAATTAATGAAGTAATTAAATCAGCAATTTCTTTAAATATAAAGATTGATCTTGACGAGAACGGCTATGTAGAACCATCAGAGCTATTAACTACAATAGAAGATAACCCCAATAAGAGAATATTATACAAAATACTTAAACAGTCTACAAAACATAAAAGATTTGTTATTTGTAGATCTTTACAAGAAATTAAGGAAAAAAATGATAGTAATTTGTTAAATGATCAATTCATACAATATAGCAATCAATCTCCATGGATTTGTCCTTCTAGTAGTTATTTAGATCTTTTAAATCAACGAACCATTGTTCTTCTGCTAAAAGAAGCAAAGTTAAAAAAGAAAAGTAAAGAAGCGAAAAAATTACTCGTGGGAAGGAAGGACTCATGGAATTCTATAGACTATGACTTATTTACACCATCAACATTGAATACATTTAATTCTTTGATAAATGAAAACTCACTAGATACAATTACTAAAAGTACACAGAAGTTGAATATATTCTATGATGGATTGATTTCAATGAGCAAATCAAGAGAGGCACTAAAGGTTATAAATAAGAACCATGAAGCCTATATAACAGGAGTTCAAAGTTATGGCTTCTTTGCTGAATTGGATCATCTTAAAATTGAAGGACTTGTTCACGTAAGTACGTTAAATGACGATTGGTACGAGTACAGATCAAGACAAACACTTCTTATAGGCAGAAAATACAAAAAAACCTATCAGTTAGGCGATAAAATAACCGTCAAAATTGTAAAGGTTGATTTATTAAGGAATCAGATTGATTTAGAGATTAATACTCAAGAAGATATGACTAAAGCAGATATTAAAGTTACACAGCAAGCACCTGTAACCGTATCTATAAGTAATTAATGAGTCCAATTATTCTTGCTATTACAGGTTCTTCAGCATTACAGCTAGGCGAGAAGTCGTTAGAACTTTTACTTGCGAACCAAAAAGAAGTTTATCTAATCTTAAGTAAAGGAGCATACGAAGTCTTCTTGTCTGAACGTAATATCAAAATACCCATAGACTCTGTTAAGCAAGAAACATTCTGGAGAAATAGATTAAACATATATACAGGAAAACTTAAGTGTTATAAATGGAATGACCATTCAGCAGCAATAGCTAGTGGAAGTTTTAAAACCAAAGCGATGGCAATAATTCCATGTTCTATGGGAACACTTGGGAGAATATCATCTGGTTATTCTTTGGATTTAATTGAACGATGTGCTGATGTACATTTGAAGGAAGGTAGAGAATTATTAATAGCACCAAGGGAGAGTCCACTAAGCTTGATTCATTTAAGAAATATGATAGCCATAAAGGAATCTGGAGCAAAGATTATACCACCTATGCCTGCCTGGTATACAAACCCAGAAACATTAGAAGATATGATTGAATTTATAGTTGTTAGATTTTTTGATACAATTGGAGAGGATCTAGCTCCAATAAAAAGATGGAAAGGTAGGAAATGAGATCGATTAATACTTTTTTGTTTACACTTTCAATATTACCATTTTCACTTATATTATTAATTTCAACACTAAATTTAGAAAAGAAGTCGAATTTAAAAGTATTAGTTTGGACAATTCCCCCTCTAGAATTAGGTTACTTAACAGCTATAGGTAGTACTTTAGGATTTATATCTTCATTTATTATTGTTAATTTACCTGATACTAATTCTAATACCTTTCAATCAAGACGTGTGATCTCAAAACCGGAATATCAAACGCCATACATTGAGCAACCTTTAGGTCAGACGAATTATGCTGACAATTTCTCGGATTCTTCTAGTTTTAATTACATTGAAAGAGATCCAAGAGATCCTTCTCCAACTGTATCTATCCCATACAAGATAGTTCAAAAAGCAAGACCTCGAACTTCTGATGATTCTTCTGCTGTAAATTCAGAATATATTTACAGAAATGATAACATTGCCAAACAATCTACTGATAGCTCTAAGGACCAAAATAATACTGATGATTGGCTTAACGAACAACTTGAAAATTGGTGATATTTTAATAATTAAACATCTTCCCTATATAAGACATACCTAAGCTAAATTATACTCAATAGACTACTTATCTTGTCTGAGATACAAAAGCCAGGAACAGAAGACCAAGCAACTTCTAAGACTGATCAGTCACTACCTGATACCAAATCAGGATCAAAAAAGCCTGAAAAACCGCCGAAGCTAGAAGATAAGCCATTTGAAGAATTTATTAATGATCACTTAATCCCAGATTTAATAACATCATTTAAATCTAATGGTATTCTACAAACTAAAATAACTCTTGAAGAAAAAGAACGACCAGTTGTGGGGGGTAAATGTTGGATATTAGAAGGAACAATTAATCAAGGAAGGAGATTTTGGTTATGCTTTGCTGAAAAAAAAATAAGTTCTAGTAAGACATTTTTAATTGCAGAGACAGGCAGTGAACCAAGCCTTCTTGAGTCTTTTTTGATTGATGAAAAGAAAACAACATTACCCTTGTTAAGGTCTAGAATTTTGCAAAGGTTAAATGGTCAGAAATGGTTGTTATCTAATTAATAATTTATAAAAAATATACAGTTTGTTAGTGGCTAAATAATATTATATATAGATACAATATTATTTCTATATTATATATTCATATAATACTTTTTACTCTATTTAAGAAAATCATATATCTTATTAAGATTATTATTAAATAACAGAAGCTAATTTATATTTACTTATATTATAAATTCATATTCCATTCCACGATTCATATTTTAAGGTGCCATAATAGAAGACAATTACACTATAAAGTTGGTACCTGCAATAACGAAAACTCATCAACATGATAGAAAATTGCAACTAAATGATTTTCCATCACCATCAGAACTAGAAGATATTATTTTGTATGGATGTAATGCAGGAGCTGATTTTGTTGAAATATTTCTTGAGAGCTCAGACAATTTCTCTGTTTTAGCGGAACAGGACAAGATAACATCTGTAAATCCTTCATTTAGCAAAGGAGCCGGTATCAGAATTTTTAGAGGATTGAGAGACGGCTTTATTAGCACCAATGACCTATCAATTTCTGGATTGATTTTTGCTGTCGATCAAGCACTAGCAATGCTTGCTCTATCTTCATCTAATTGTGAGACTAAAATATTTAATGGTCTTAATAAGCTGAAAGACTATGGAGCCAGTAAAGATAGTTTTGTAATGGACACTCCTTCAATAAATGATGCTTGTAATCACCTACTTCAAGGGACACAGTTACTAGAGAAACATGGATCAAAATTACAATCAAGAAGAGGAAACTATGCTCGCTCGTTGCAGGAAGTCATAATTGCAGCGTCCGATGGAACATTTTGTAGAGATATCAGATTACATCAGTCACATGGGTTAAGTGTTATTGCTTCTGATAGAGAAAATAGAGCAAGCATTGGAAGAAGATATGGAAGTGAGGGCAAAACTACGCATCTTAGTGATTGGGATATTGATGCTTCTGCTCAGGAAATTTGTAATAGCACAAACAAAATGCTTTATGCAGAATATGTTCAGGCAGGACAAAAGCCTGTTGTATTGGCTAACAAATTTGGAGGAGTGATATTCCACGAGGCATGCGGGCATCTCTTAGAAACTACTCAAATTGAACGAGGAACAACTCCTTTTTTAGATAAGATAGGCAAACAAATAGCAAATAAAGCTGTAACGGCTATTGATGAAGGAGGTATAGATGGTGCTTTTGGTTCAATATCGATAGATGATGAGGGAATGGAAGCTGAGAAAACAGTTCTTATTAAAGATGGTGTTTTACAAAACTTTTTAAGTGACAGAGCGGGTAGTTTAAGAACTGGTCATAGGAGAACTGGAAGTGGTCGCAGACAGAATTATTCATTTTCAGCTGCAAGTAGAATGAGAAATACATATATATCAGCAGGTAAATATAATCCGCAAGAGTTAATTAATAGTGTTGAAAATGGTCTTTATTGTAAGTCTATGGGTGGAGGTAGTGTTGGACCAACAGGACAGTTTAATTTTTCTGTAGAAGAGGGTTATCTGATTGAGAACGGAAAATTAACTAAACCAGTAAAAGGAGCAACATTAATTGGGGAAGCAAAGGAAATAATGCCCAGAATCTCTATGTGTGCAAATGACTTAGATTTAGCAGCTGGATTTTGTGGCTCAATTAGTGGAAGTGTCAATGTAACTGTTGGCCAACCTCATATAAAGGTTGATTCAATAACAATTGGAGGAAGATAAATGACAACTAACAAATCTATTTTAAACCCAGAAGTTCTAAAAAAACAAATTGAAGTTATAGCCGAAGAACAAGGTATCTATAAATGGGATATAGGTGCATCATCCAGTACAGATATTTCAGTACAAGTAGATAAAGGAGAGTCTAAGCAATTAAAAGGTTCTCAACGTTATTCAATGACAATAAGAGTATGGAATGAACAGTGTCTTGTTGGTATTACAAGTACAAATGATGTATCAGAATATGGAATTAGGAAAGCATTCAAAGGTGCTTCAATTGCCAGTCAATATGGAAATGATATTGAGCCCCCTGATTTCTCAAAGTTAGCTATGAGTCCGTTAGCACAAGTTAAGAATATCATTCATCAAAACTCAGGAATTAATAAATTACTTGACTTACTAAAGAAAGCAGAGTTTGAGTTAATTAATTCTTGTCAGTATATTAACTCTGTTCCTTACAATGGACTTTCAGAAAGTCTAATAGAGAGACTTTACTTAAATAGTCTTGGGGCAAATAGATATATGAAGGTAAGTCAGGCAAGTATTTACCTTTATGCAAAGGCAGAAAAAGAAGGAAGGAAACCTAGAAGTGCTGGTTCTGTAAAAGTGGCAAACGGAATTGATGATTTACACATTCAGGAATGCATAGATGAATCAATTAGTAAGACTATTAGCCATATTGACTATAAGCCAATTATTACAGACAAGTATCTGGTATGTTTTAGCCCAGAAGCTTTTCTTGATTTGATTGGAGCTTTTAGTAATATTTTCAATGCTCGTTCTATAATTGATGGCCAAAGTCTATCGACAATCTCATCATTAGGAACTGATATATCTGTTCCATTTATATCAATATCTGACGAGCCATTACATGAAGATAATATCGGAAGTTTTTCATTTGATGGAGAAGGAACACCGAAAAGAAATATTATTTTAGTTAGAGACGGCAAATTAATTAATTTCATACATTCTGAAGCAACTGCTAGGAAATTTAATGTGAGTCCTACTGGTCATGCAAGTATGGGTGCCAAGGCATCAGTTTCTCCAGAATGGTTTGTAATAAGTAAAACGAACAAAAGTAAATGTTTAAGAAATGATTTAAGTCACACACAGTCAAAATGTAAGTATGTCTTAATAGATAATCTAAATGCATTACATGCTGGCGTTAAATCAAGTCAGGGATCTTTCTCCTTGCCATTTGATGGTTGGATAGTGGAGAATGGGACAAGGACTTCCATTGAAGCAGCAACAGTAGCTGGGGATATTAAAGCCTTACTTTTGCAAATTCTGCAGATTGAAGAAGAGCAACATACCACTCATAATGGAGTTTCTCCTCACATATGGGTTGATAAACTTTCTATAACTGGTGAAGCATGAATGTTGTTTTCTGGGGTACTCCTGAATATTCTGTACCTAGTCTTAAAGCAATTGTTAATAACGGATATAATGTAATAGGTATAGTTACACAACCTGATAAAAGAAGAACTAGGGGTAATAAATTTTCTTACTCACCAGTAAAAAAAATAGGTATAGATTTATCAATACCAGTTTTCACACCCACAAGAATAAGAGATGAGTCAGAGGTAAGGAGTAAGATATTAGAGTTAGAGGCAGATATTTATATAGTTGTTGCTTTTGGACAAATACTTCCAATAGAGGTATTAAATAGGCCTAAACTTGGTTGTTGGAATGCGCATGCTTCTCTTTTACCTAAATGGCGAGGAGCAGCTCCTATTCAGAGAAGTATTATAAATGGTGATAAAGAAACTGGAGTTAATATTATATATATGGAAGAAGGCTTAGACACTGGGCCAATATTGCTGGAAAAGAAAATACAGATAAATATTACAGAGAATTCTATTCAATTATCTAAAAGACTTAGTGAAATCTCTGCAGAGTTGTTGGTAGATACGATTAGTCTTATCCAAGAACAATATAAAAGGCTAGGTGTTTTTGACACGCAAAGATTAGATCTATCTAAGCAATCCAATGTAAGTGATAATTCCTCATATGCAAAAATCATCGATAAGAAAGAATATTTAATAAACTGGAATCAAAAAAGTTATGATATAAGTAATAAGGTTAGGGGACTTTATCCGAATGCCTATACTACTATATCTGGAAAGAGAGTCAAAGTACTTTGCACAAAAAGCTTAGAAAGTATAAGGTACAATGACCAAGTTCATTATAATTCATTAAAATCAATATCTTATAATTCTAATAATCTAGAGCCAGGTTTAATAATAGATAGACATCATCAACATGGAATCACTGTTTTAACAGGCGATAGCCCAATAATAATAAGAGAGGCTCAGATAGAAGGTAAAAAGCCTACATCTGGCAATAAACTAGTTCAACAATTAGGCACAATCGAAAGTTTGAAATTTGAATAAAGATAATTTACTCATTAATATATTTTTCATTTTTAAGGGAAAAGCCCCACATAAACAATAATGTCATAGATAAAAAGACAAGATATTCAGGTATATATACCAATGGATAAACTAATTTAACTATTAATTTAAGACCTATTAAACCAATAGCAATATAACCTGCCAATTCTAACCTTAAAAAGACATCCAACCATCTTACAAATAGAGACGAAGTAAACCTAAGTGCCAATACTCCTATTAACGCGCCAGTGATAACAAGGAAAAGCTGATCACTAATAGAAACAGCTGCTGTAATACTGTCAATGGAGAATGCTAAGTCAGTTACGGACAGCATCAAAACTACTCTGAGTAAGGAAAATCTATTTTGGTTATATTTATTGGAATTTGTAATGGTAGTATTTGATTTTTTAATGCTATTTATATTTTTGAGACATAAGAAAATTAAGTATATTCCACAGAATAGATTAATAAGTTTATAATTTAATAAATACTGAGAAAATATTATAAGAAGCATTCTAAGGAACAATGAAATAGATATGCCAATATTTAATGCCAGGCTTTGAAGGTCTTTTTGCTTTAGTGTCTTAGTAATAGTTGCTAGAGCAACAGCATTGTCTGCTGACAAGACTAATTCTAGGGAAATAATAACTGGTAATAATGGTGCTAACTCAACCCATCGATCTATACCGTCTAGTAGAGGGGTTAGGGATGTTAAAGCAGCTGAGTCCATATAAGGTATTATAATTAAACAAATATTTAAAAATCAATAGCGAGATAAATAAATAATGGAATTAAGCAATTCAACTAATATTAGAACAGAGTCATACTTATCATACGTTGACAATAGCAGAGTTATAGTAAAAGTAAGGGGTTGGTATAAGGAGCAAACTATAGGAAGCACCTTAGCAGAAGGAAAAACAATTAATGAAGCAGAAAATGAAGCAATTGAAAAAATATACAAGAGATTATTAAATAAAGATGATTTACGTATAAATAAGAACTTACCTATGCAAGAGGAACAGATCGAAGAAAATAAGCTAGATAAATATAAAAATCGTAGTTATAAAGCTAACTCCAATATTAGTAATAATAGAGTAGAACATACTAAGCTAGATTTACCTAATATTCCGGTTGACTGGAGTAAAGAACTTTCCTCAATAGATCTACAGTTGGAAAAATTAGGTTGGAGTAAAACTGATGAGCAACAATATCTCTTAAAGATATTGGGTTTATCTGATCGCTCTAAAATAACCAGTTACTCCAAACTAAAAATATATCTATATAATCTAAACTCTCTAGAAGTTGGTACCTTTCCTAACCAGATCGATTTCAATTTAGAAGAACTCATATTGAAATCAACTAAACTAATTGAAAAGTTAAATTGGGATATGTCAAAAGGCAGAGAGCTATTAAAATTACATTTTGACTGTAATAGCCGTAATGAATTAAACCAAAATCAACTTTTAGAGTTTAATATGATATTAGAAGATCATCTAAACTCAAATTATTCTGTTTAATCAATCCTAATTCAATATAATTTGATATATTAAACAGACATAACTTATCATATGCAACTAAGTTCAATCGTAAATACAGTTAGTAATACTAACCTTATATGTGACTTGCTTTCTCGAACTGAAAGGGAAGATAATCTTAACCTTAATGGAACTTCTAGATTGGCTAATGGAATAATCTTAAGTTCCCTTGCTAAAACTAATAATAGTCCATTACTAATTATTGTTCCAACTATTGAGGAGGCAGCTAAATGGTATCCAATATTATGCCTTTTAGGTTGGGATAAATCAAATATATATCCAAGCAGTGAAGTCTCACCTTTTGATGATAACGAACCATCAACAGAGATTCTTTGGGGACAGTTACAAGTACTTAGTGAATTAATAAGCGAAGAGAATAATCAAAATTATTGTATTGTAGCAACTGAAAGATGCCTTCAGCCACATCTACCTCCACCTGAATTCATTAAGAAATTATCTATCCAATTAAAAGATAATATGGATGTTGATTTAGAAGATCTCTCAAATAAACTAACAAAAATAGGATATGAAAGAAGAAATACTGTAGATCAGGAAGGTACTTGGTCTAGGAGAGGAGACATTGTAGATATTTATCCAGTAAATAATGAGCTCCCTATTAGGGTGGAGTTTTTCGGAGATGCAATAGATAAAATAAAAGAGTTTGATCCAATATCACAAAGATCGCAAGATAGGATAAATACAATTTGTATAACACCTATAGGGATAACACCTCTTATATCCGAAAAAATATTAGAAGAAAGACAAAATATTAATTTAGACTCTCTAAATACCATAAATCCATATTCAGATCTTAATGAAACAGATAAAGTTTCGAGAAAATTATTAGGTGTAGCATGGAAAAAGCCATCAAATCTTATTGATTATATAAACGATGAAACTCTTATTGTTATAGAGGATAAGAATCAGTGTATAGCGCATGGAAATTATTGGGTTAATCAGATACAAAAAGATATCCAGACTTCAAAATCAATTCTTGATATATATGATAAAGAAGCTTGTACAGCTTTATTGCCAAATGTTGAGAAGACTCTACTTAGCCTAGATGAATATAAACTAGTCGAACTTTCCTCAACAAATAATATTAATAGTACTAGCAAAAACAATCATGATATTAATGAAAAAAGCTTACAGTTCCTTCCTAATCAGTTTGGTAAACTCGCAACAGATATAAAAGACTATATTAAACAAAATAATTCTATCTTTCTCCTATCTGCACAGCCAAGTAGAGCTGTTGCCTTGTTACAAGAACACGATTGTCATTCTCAGTTTGTTGTTAATCCTGTTGATTATGAAACGATTAAATTACTTAATTCTCAGAAAATACCTGTAGCTCTTAAATGTACTAGTGAGGCTAAAATAGAAGGATTCTACTTACCTACATTCAAAATACTTATTATTACAGACAAGGAATTTTTTGGACAGCAAAGTATAATAAATAGTTCATATATAAGAAGGAGAAGGAAAGCTCACAGTAAGTCAATTGATCCTTATAAATTGCATCCTGGTGATTATGTCGTTCACCGTAGTCATGGTATAGGAATTTTCAAAAAGATAGAGAAAGTAACTATGGCAGGTGAAATAAGAGATTACTTAGTTGTTAAATATTTAGATGGAACTCTTAGAGTGGCCGCCGATCAATTAGGAAGCTTAGGCAGGTATCGGTCTTCCTCAGACAAAGCACCAAAGATTAATAAATTAGGTGGTACTTCTTGGTTTTCTACAAAAGAACGAGCTCGTAAGGGACTAAAGAAGGTTGCACTTGACTTAGTAAAGTTGTATGCAGAAAGAGAAAAGCAAAGTGGATTTGCTTATCCCCAAGATGGTCCTTGGCAAAAAGAATTAGAAGATTCCTTTCCCTACGAAGCAACAAAGGACCAGGTTTCTGCTGTTTTAGATGTTAAAAAAGATATGGAAAATGAAAAACCTATGGATAGGTTGGTCTGTGGTGATGTTGGCTTCGGCAAAACTGAAGTAGCTATTAGAGCAATATTTAAGGCTATTACTTCTGGCAAGCAGATTGCATTATTAGCTCCAACAACCATACTAGCTCAGCAACACTGGAGAACCTTATCTGAAAGATTTGCACCTTATCCTATAAAAGTATCTTTACTAAATCGCTTCAGAACAACATCGGAAAAGAATGAGATTTTAGAAGGTCTAGATGAGGGTACTATTGATGCCGTTGTAGGAACACATCAATTATTAAATAAAAAAACCAAATTTGCTAAGCTTGGATTACTCGTAATTGACGAAGAACAGCGATTTGGGGTTAATCAAAAAGAGAAAATAAAATCGCTTAAAAAGTCTGTTGATGTTTTAACCCTATCCGCAACTCCTATACCCAGAACTTTATATATGAGCTTATCAGGAGTTAGAGAGATGAGTTTAATAACTACTCCACCGCCATTAAGAAGATCGATTAAGACCAATCTTTCACATATGGATGATGAAGCAATTAGAAGCGCAATTAAACAGGAATTAGATAGAGGCGGTCAAGTATTCTATGTTGTACCAAGAGTTGATGGAATAGAAGAAATAGGAATAAAGTTGAGAAATATGATACCAAATATAAAGTTAATTATAGCTCATGGACAAATGAGTGAAGGTGATTTAGAAAATTCAATGATTGCATTTAACGAAGGTGAAGCTGATTTAATGCTATGTACAACGATTATAGAAAGTGGATTAGATATACCTCGTGTAAATACAATTATTATTGAAGATTCTCATAGGTTTGGATTAGCTCAACTTTACCAATTAAGAGGTAGAGTTGGAAGAAGTGGTATCCAAGCATATGCTTGGCTATTTTATCCAGATAAGGTCAAATTAAACGATTCTTCTCGACAAAGATTAAAAGCAATTCAACAATTTACCTCTTTAGGTAGTGGATACCAATTATCTATGAGAGACATGGAAATAAGAGGCGTTGGTAACCTCCTTGGAGTAGAACAAAGTGGCCAGATGGAGATAATAGGGTTTGACCTTTACATGGAATTACTTCAGGAAGCCTTATCTGATATACAAGGACAAAATATCCCAAAAGTTGACGAAACGCAGATTGATTTACCATTAACAGCCTTTATTCCTGCAGATTACATAATCGATAATGACGAAAAAATTGCGGCGTATCGTTTTGCTTCTAAATGTAATACAAGGAAGGAGATAATCGAATTAGCAGCTAATTGGACTGATAGATATGGACCTATACCAAAAGCCGTAGAATCATTATTAGAATTAATGAAGTTAAAGATTATTGCTAGAAAGTGTGGTATTACCCGAATAAGATCTGAAAAGCCAAATATAGTTCTTGAAACAAATATGGATGAACCAGGATTCAAACTACTTAGGAAGGGATTACCAAATCATCTACATGGAAGACTTATCTACAAAAGAAATAATAGAAACTCTGAAGTATTAGCTAGGGGAATAGCTTTGCAATCAATAGATAAACAAATAGATCAATTAATAAGTTGGTTTGAGTTAATGGAATCACAAATTACGCCAGAATAATATAAATGAATATTTAATGCTTAATATTGAATTAGTTGATAATAGCTTTTAATTTAGTTCTGAAGTCCCCTTTTGACATTCCTCCTCTTAATTCCCCAATAATTGCAAAATCATCGTCTGGATTGCTTACTAATAAATAGGTTGGCCAACCCATTCCTTCTTTATTCGGATACTGTGAAAGTAGAATCTTTCTATATTTACGATATACCTGAGTATCTTGAAGCTTAACGTTAATAAAATCACAACCAAGCTCAACTGTAACTTTTTCATCATAATGACTCATTCGATGGCATGTACCACAATCCTCAGAGCTGAATTTAAGAACTGAAAGCTTCATGTTTTTTATTTTAATATAGTTACTATTATAGTTGAATATTTAAAATAAACTATAAGTCACTAGGCTTAGTAGCTATAACACTAAAGAATGGATCTGATTGAGATTTAAATAAACTAAATAAACTCTGACCTTTTAAATACTCTGCAATAACAGAATCGATTTTCCATCCTACTGATTTTAAAACTCTAGATATATAATCTATCCTTCCTTGATCATCTGAATTTACCCAAATATTTGGAGATTTATTCCAAAAAGCCCTATTTGAAAAAGATATTATAAATTTACCATGGGGTTTTAATACGCGTAAGATCTCTGAAGAGACTAGTTCTGGAAATTGTAAATACTGCCAGCCAGCAACTATTAGACAGTAATCAACAGAAGAGTTTTCAAGTGGAAGAATTTGATTCTTATTTAAATCCTGATTCCAAAATGAATCTAAGCGCTTGTTAGCTTCAAGCTCCTGAATATTCATACCGTGTCCTATCACTTTTTTAAATTTTAAATTTGGCAAATGGCTAACCCAACTGCTCATCATATCTAGAACAATAGAATTTGGATTAAGTTGAGAACTATACAGTTTAGTTAATCTATTCCTGAAAAAAATATCCAAATGATATACGAATCTTGGTTGAGAATAAAACAGTATATCATCTGTACTGTCTATCTTATTTCGATCATAATTACTTAACAGATCCTTACTCATAAAATGAAATCAAAATAGTTGATTTAATATACAGCTATTTTGACTTTACTGGCTGATGTAAACCTAAACATGAGGCAAAGAGAAGGATTACAAATATACTAATAGGTATATACAAGCTTGTACGGCTACTAAATTTAAGTAGGTACAAGAAATCTATTAAGCCTACAACAGAAGATATAAAAAGAATAATTGCATTAACTGATAAGATAGAATTCACCAATATTTTAGAATTAATATGCGTGGTAAGGAATGAATGAACAAAGTTAGCTCCCTTAATATAACAAATAAATGATGAAGTATAACTAATGCCAATTATAACCCATACAAATGATGATGAAATAAATAATGCAAATATAGAATAAAAAGAAAAAATTAAAGCCAGTGTGGCAATCGTATGAGAATAACTAGGGTAAAGTGACGTATTCAACTTATGCATAGTGAAGTTAAGTGAAGTAAAGATTACCTCTTTCTTGAGCTATGTTTTACTCTTGAAAACAGCTTAAAAGCCCTAATTATTCCTCCAAGTAATAGGAATATAGAAAATAGAAGTAAGAAAATAATAGAAGTGACAGTTCCAATTTTAATTAATGATTGGATTAATTGGATAATACCTTCAGAAAGATCGGTCCAAATATCATTCAAGAAATCTGACCAGGAGAATCTTTCAGGTATTGAATTTAAGAATATAACAAGATTTATTCCAATAAAAAACATAAGAATACTCTCTATTAAAAGCCTACTGTTAGACATTGTTTTTTTGTAAATATTCCTCTGCTTACTCGTTTTATTAAAGGAATTATTTAATAAGTCTGTATTCAGAATCTTCATAAAAACTTCTTGTGAATTAACAGCTCACTAAATAGTGAATCACATTTTTTTATCATTCTAGCCTGCTTTGAATATATGACAAACCTATATAGCAAGAAGAAGAAGATGAATTGAATTCTTTGTATAAAAACTTACTAAAGACTAGCTTTTCTCTATATTTTCAAATTTATTGTCTTCTATTATTCTAAGATCAGTATCCTTTTCAGGGACAAACATAAATAATGCTGAGATCAAGATTAATGATGTAATACCAAGCATTGAAGGTAGAAGCTTTGAAGGATTTAGCTCATATTTCCGAAATATATCAGTAGTAGAATGCTCATATGAAAAGTCCTTAATATCAAACTTAACCCTAGAATCCCTTTTGAATTTATCTAAACAAGTAGTTAAATCAACAAGCTCCGCATCATCAAGATAAATAACTAATGGTTTATATTCGATTCTTGAGCTTCTTAATGTTAACTTATGGCCAGTATCTGTATGTTCAATTTGAACAGGGGATGTAGAGTTACCAATAGTAGGCCTAGCTCCTAGTAAATATGACTGAGAATAAGGGTATAGTGTTCGCATCAAATCAAGCAGGTGTTCTTTCTTTCCTTCTAATTCAATACTACCTGTTATATTTAATTTCCAGGAAGATATTATTCCTATAGACTGATTATTACCGTCAAGTGATAGATCTGGTAGTCCAGAAACTTCTAGCCTACTAGAATTTTGATCATAGTAATATGTAAGGTTTAACATTGATAGGTTAACTTATATCATTTAAACTATTTTTTAACCTAACCATACCTTCGCTGCCAGTAGAAAAAGCTAGAAGTAATACCAATTCTCTAAGAAAACTATAATTTTCATCAACGATAAATAACTTCTTAATCGCAACTCTTCGCAAATTCATGCGTTCATTTACTAATTCGCAAAATCTATCATTTAAAGCTTTCCATCGTTGAGAAGTGACTATATCTGGCTCTTTTGAAGAAAGCAATTGTCTTAACAAGGGATATAATCTGTCTGCACTTGTTGAAACTAGAAATATAAGTGATTCAACTTCGCCGCTAGTTAAAGCGCCTCGACGTGATGCTTTTCTTAGAGGGTTATGAGCTCTTTTTTTCCATAACTCAACGGGACTAGGCATATCTATTGTATTTTCTAATAATTTATTGTTTGAGAGCATCGAATTTAATCCATTAATTTCTAAGGATTCAATTAATAATAATAGAAAATCAAGTCTTTCAATAGCTCTTCTGCAGAAATTAGATCCTGAAAGATTTGATATTGTGACTTCATTATTTAAAATTGTATTAGTTGAGTTTAATTTCATAATTCGATTATAACTGATCAATTACTTAAGGCTAGTGAAATTGTCGTAAGGTTGTGAAATAAAGCTATACTAATATAAAAGAAACAATATAACTTTTTCTATTAATTTCTATAAAACCATATAAGAAGAACAATAGTAGTAAAACATTGTTAATTATTCTTTTGATATAACCATTTAATAATCTCTTGATATTGCTCAAGGCTAATTAATCCAAGGCTCCATAATACTACAGATAGAGGAGCGTTTTCAAGCCTTGATTGACGAATACCAAGATCGAGGGCTTCTTTACTTAGACCAATATCCCTTTCTATGAATAGGAGAAATTCACTTGAGTGTTGAGGTTGTGTCTCATTCGTATTAACCATTTAATTAATTACTTAATATTATGGAGACTGTTTGTCATAATTGCCAGTAATGCCTTACGCAAACTCTTGGATAATGATAACAATTTAAAGGTTAATCTTCTAATAATAAGAAGTGGGGCAAAGCTTGTAGAAAAAATAGCAACTAAGGAATGAGTGGTGAAAGCTACCAGTAAAACATCAGGCAATCTAATTAAGAAATAAATAAATGGTAAGTGTCTTATAAGATATCTATTATTAGCAGATATCTTTATAAGTTGAGACAGACTATAAACATCCCTCCAACATAAATTGAGTCCTTGTCCTCCTACAGGATGAAAACTATGAGCCGCCTCACCTACCAATATAAACCTTTTGCTAAAGAATGATTTAGCTAAATAGAAATAGTTATTGAAAACAATTGGTTCCTCTAAAATAACATCAGGTTCATATCCAGTTGGCAATATAGTTGATATACGATCTAACAAGTTTGATTTAGATAAAATAATTCTATCATTACATTTACCAGTTGAGGAACTCCATACTAATTGATAAATGTTTCGCCCCATAGGCAAAATTGCAAATGGTCCTTCTTCTCGAAGAATTTCATAAGCAGTAGTAGAATTGCTATTTCTTATTAAAACCTTAGAAGTTAGACAAGATTGCTTATATTTGAACTTAAAACCCTTGATACCATAAAAATCCCTTGATTTTGAATTTATTCCATCTGCTGCTATAACATAGTCGTAACTTTCTAAATTACTATTTGCTGAATAATTAAATTTAACATTAATGTTCTTAGTTGTTTGTAATTTTGATATTAGGGTTTTCATTAATACTGAATGATCTATTATCCATCCAATTGATCCTGATTCCCTTTGAGATATACCTAGGTCCATATGGTTTAAGTTTAATTTCTTTTTTATGCCTTCATCTATTACACACAACTTATTGAATGAATTTATTTTAGTTTCCAGTAATTTCCATAAATCTAACTTGACTAATAAATTATAAGATGAATGTGTAATAGCATAAGAATGTGTTCTACTAGATAATTGTTCTGATGTTTTGTTATCGAAAATCATTACATTACAACCGATTTTTGCTAAAGATATAGCTAGTAGAGAACCAGTTGGACCAGCTCCTATGATTTTAATTCTTAAATTCTTCATCTCATTCTTTATTCTATTACTATAAATGGACCCTTATTAACTATAACTTAATTAATTATACTCTATTTAAACGCATATTACATAGGTCCTCGAAAGCTGGTCTAAGCAAGAAAGGATACTCTCCAACCCATAGCTTAATTTCAGGAAGCCATCCATCACTAATATCTGCAATAGAATCAAATTGTCTATTATTACTAAAGACTAGGCATCTAAATATTAATCCGGTTCTAATAAACTGATGTTGTTTTTCTATTGGGAATTTTAATTCACCAAGGTATCCATCATCATCTTCTAATTCAATTATCATCCATAATCTGCGGTTCTCAACTAGTTCCAATTGGCCTCTTTTGTTTGCCTGTTCATGACGATCTTCAATCAATTCTTTTGTATAAACGTCAGATACTATACCTTCAAAAATAGCTGCAGTAGTATAGCTACGTAAAGAAGAATTCCTTTTACTGGCTTCGTAAATTGGACTCCACAGTATATATAGAATGAAAACAACTCCTAAAATAAGCCATAAGGAATAAAATCTACTTGTAACCTGGCTCTGACTTATTAATAAAGTTATTACTCCACCAATTGATGAAATCATAATTTTCTGCAATATTTTTCTTGGATTTCCTAGTGCTGAGCCAAATTGATTGCTAGTTGCAACAGCTGGAATAAGCTTTTGTAGTTCTCCTGGACGCAAAGGTATCAACATTTTCTCAAAGAATCCTTTCGAGCCCATAAACAATTCCTGTAACCTTCCTAACCTTTTTTATAGTTAGAAGTACTCCTGGCATATAGGCGGATCTTTGAATTGTGTCATGCCTCAATAAAAAAGTTTCTCCAGGAGCCCCAAAAATAACTTCTTG
The DNA here is from genome assembly GCF_034092465.1 of Prochlorococcus sp. MIT 1223. Lineage (NCBI taxonomy): Bacteria > Bacillati > Cyanobacteriota > Cyanophyceae > Synechococcales > Prochlorococcaceae > Prochlorococcus > Prochlorococcus sp. MIT 1223. Next base: position 263,551 of record NZ_CP139303.1, on the reverse strand, counting down.
ATGAGCAACTAAACCAGGCAATCTGATTGAATGCATTCGTAGGCCACTTTCCCTTAAACCTCCTCTGCATCCTGGTATGGACTCATTTTCTGTAACATTGCATTCATTAAATTTCTTACCTAAATCTTCCATTAATTCTGCCGTTTTAATGCATGTACCACTTGGAGCATCAGCTTTTTGATTGTGATGTAATTCCGTTAATTCTGCATTTTCATAAAAAGAGCAAGCTGCTGCTGCTGCCTGTTGTAAGAGAACCATCCCTACTGAAAAATTGGGGATAATTGCTCCTCCTATCGAAGCTTTTTGAGAAAATTTATCCAAATCGTTAATTTGATCTGGATTTAAACCCGTTGTACCAATAACAGGATGTACTCCGTAAGCAATAGCTGCTCTTGTATGTTCATACGCCACTGAGGGATGAGTGAAATCAACTAAAACCACTCCTTGACCTTGACCCAGATCTCGGACTTTTTGACTGGCTTCACACAAACAACCTTCAAAATCTGATGTAAGTGCAATGCCAGTGTCTCCTAGACCCAATGATATTCCAACATCAATACCTTCTTTTCCCGGAAGAGATTCTATAGCACCAACTAAATCACAATCTTTTGAATCTAATACTGCTTTAACAACCTCAGCGCCCATACGACCTAGAGCTCCTGCAACTATAACGGGAATTGGATTTTCAGTAAAAGTATTCATTGAAATTGAGAAGTTATTTGTTTTTCTTGTAACAGGGATATGTTCATATCCACAGTAATGGGCAAGATAAAAGTAGGCTTGGTCAAAATACTCAGATAAGAAAATGTTTACACAGGTCCGCTCCGCCAACCGCAGAGTCTCACCTGTAGAGAATCACAAGCATAAAGCAGTAATGAAAGCTGTTTATGTGGTTCTGGAACCGCAGTACCAAAATGCTCTTACACAAGCAGCAAAATCATTAAATTCTCAAGATGGCCCAATTGGTATTGAACTTAATGGATATCTTATAGAAGAGCTCAGAGATGACGTTAATTACCAAAACTTTCAAAGTGACATAGCAGAAGCCGATGTTTTTATTGCCTCACTAATATTTATTGAGGATCTTGCGCAGAAAGTTGTAGATGCTGTTTCGCCTCACAAGGAAAAACTAAAGGCATCTATTGTCTTCCCTTCAATGCCAGAAGTGATGAGACTAAATAAGCTAGGCAGCTTTTCCATGTCTCAATTAGGACAAAGTAAAAGTATAATTGGCGACTTTATGAAAAAGAGGAAGGAATCTGGCGGCGCTGGATTTCAAGACTCAATGCTCAAGCTACTAAATACACTTCCTGCAATACTTAAATACCTACCCGTAGATAAAGCTCAAGACGCTAGAAGCTTCATGCTTAGCTTCCAATATTGGCTTGGTGGCACCCCTGATAACTTACGTAATTTTCTATTACTTCTTGGGGACAAGTATGTTTTTCCAACATTAAAAACACAGGAAGTAAAGGATATTGAGATTGCAGATCCTGAAGTTTTCCCCGATTTAGGTATTTGGCATCCTATTGCACCAAACATGTTCGAGGATATAAAAGAATATTTGGACTGGACATCTAGCAGAGAAGACCTATCTCCAAAGGCTAAAGAAGGTCCTGTTATAGGTCTTGTTCTACAAAGAAGTCACATAGTTACCGGAGATGATGCTCATTACGTAGCTTTAATACAAGAATTGGAATATCGGGGTGCTTCTGTTATACCAATATTTTGTGGTGGACTTGATTTTTCCAGACCAGTTAATTCCTTCTTTTATGAAAAAATAGATAGCAATACCCCAATTGTTGACGGTGTTGTCTCTCTAACAGGTTTTGCATTAGTAGGTGGTCCTGCAAGACAAGACCATCCAAAAGCTATCGAATCACTAAAAAGGTTAAATAGACCTTATATGGTCGCTCTTCCTCTTGTCTTTCAAACCACTCAAGAATGGGAAGGCAGTGACCTAGGACTACACCCTGTTCAAGTAGCTTTACAGATAGCTATTCCAGAACTTGATGGAGCTATTGAACCTATTGTTCTTTCTGGTAGAGATGATGCAACAGGCAAAGCCCATACCTTGCAAGATCGAGTGGATGCAATAGCTGAAAGAGCAATACGATGGTCATCTTTAAGAATAAAACCGAGGTCAGAGAAAAAATTAGCAATAACAGTATTTAGTTTTCCTCCTGACAAAGGAAATGTTGGAACGGCTGCATACCTCGATGTCTTTGGCTCAATTTATAGAGTCCTACAAGAAATGAAGACAAAAGGTTATGTGATAAACGATATGCCAAATGATCCAAAAGGATTAATGGAGTGTTTAATTAATGACCCTGAAGCATTGCAAGGATCTCCAGAACTTTCGATAGCTCACAGAATGAGTGTAAAAGAATACGAAAAATTCACTACCTATTCACACCGTCTGGAAGAAAATTGGGGTAAACCTCCTGGAACACTAAATAGTGATGGTCAAAACTTATTAATTTTCGGCAGACATTTTGGGAACGTATTTGTAGGAGTTCAACCTACCTTTGGATACGAAGGTGATCCAATGAGACTTCTATATTCTAGGAGTGCAAGTCCTCACCATGGATTTGCAGCTTATTACACATATATAGAAAAAATTTGGAAAGCAGATGCCGTTCTCCATTTTGGAACTCATGGTTCATTGGAATTCATGCCTGGTAAGCAAATGGGAATGAGTGAAAGCTGTTATCCAGACTCATTAATAGGAGGCCTTCCTAACCTTTACTACTATGCTGCTAATAATCCTTCTGAGGCAACAATCGCAAAACGTAGAGGATATGCCTCAACTATTAGTTATTTAACCCCACCAGCTGAAAATGCAGGGTTATATAAAGGTTTAAAAGAACTAGGAGAGTTAGTAGGTTCTTATCAACAGTTAAGAGAAAGTGGACGTGGAGTTCAAATAGTTAATGCAATTATTGAGACGTCTCGCAAATGCAATCTTGATCAGGATATTACTTTTCCAGATGAAGATATATCCTCATTAAATATAGACGAAAGAGACGAAATAGTTGGCTCTGTATATAAGCAGTTAATGGAAATAGAAAGTAGGTTACTACCATGCGGATTGCATACTATTGGCAAACCTCCTACAGCAGAAGAAGCAATAGCTACTCTTGTAAATATAGCCTCTCTAGAAAGAGAAGATGAAGGAATTAAATCATTACCAAGTCTATTAGCAGAATCAATGGGAAGAAAAATGGAGGAAGTTTATAGAGGTAACAATAAAGGTAATCTTAAAGATGTCGAACTAAATAAGTTAATAACCGAAACCTCAAGAAAAGCAGTGGGAGCAATGGTCTTCTCTCTAACAGGAAGAGACGGCAGGGTTAATATGCAGAAAAGTATGCTTGAGAAGTTCCTTGATTTTCTTAAATTACTTGGATTCAATTTTCCTTCTCCTTGGCAAAGAGTTTGTAATAAAGAAGGTTTTAAGAAAATAGATACAAATAATCTCGACAAACTTTTTGATTATCTTCGCTTTTGTTTACAACAAATTTGTGCTGATCAAGAAATGGAAAGCCTTTTAAAGGCACTAGATGGTGATTATGTAATTCCTGGTCCAGGAGGAGATCCTATTAGGAATCCAGGAGTGTTACCTAGCGGAAAAAATATTCATGCATTAGATCCTCAATCAATTCCTACAACAGCGGCTGTTGCCGCAGCAAAGATTGTTGTTGATAAACTTATAGAAAGACAAAAAGAAGAGCAGGGTACTTGGCCAGAAACTATTGCATGTGTACTTTGGGGAACAGATAATATAAAAACTTATGGTGAATCATTAGCACAAATTCTATGGTTTGTAGGTGTAAGACCTAAGCCAGATTCTGTTGGTAGAATAAATAAATTGGAATTAATACCTTTAGATGAACTAAAACGCCCAAGGATTGATGTAGTAGTTAATTGTTCTGGTGTATTTAGAGATCTTTTTATAAATCAAATGGCACTAATAGATCAAGCAGTAAAAATTGCTGCTGAAGCTGATGAGCCATTAGATATGAACTTTGTACGAAAACATTCTCTTGAACAAGCAAAGGAACAAGGAACCAGTCTAAGAGATGCATCTTGCAGAGTATTTTCTAATGCAAGTGGTAGTTATAGTTCGAATGTAAATCTTGCAGTAGAAAACTCAACCTGGGAAGAAGAAAACGAACTACAAGAAATGTATCTCTCAAGAAAGACATATGCATTTAATGCTGATAATCCTGGTGAAATGAATCAGAATAGAGAAGTATTTGAATCAGTAATGAAAACAGCTGATGCAACATTCCAAAATCTTGACTCATCAGAAATATCTCTAACTGATGTAAGTCATTATTTTGACTCTGATCCTACTAATTTAATAAAAAACCTTAGAGATGACGGAAAAGCTCCTAGTAGTTATATCGCTGATACAACGACTGCAAATGCTCAGGTTCGCTCACTAAGTGAAACTATTAGACTTGATTCAAGGACAAAACTCCTAAATCCAAAATGGTATGAAGGAATGCTTAAATCCGGCTATGAAGGCGTTAGAGAAGTTTCAAATAGGCTTAATTATACTCTTGGGTGGAGTGCTACAAGCGGTCAAGTAGATAACTTTGTCTATGAGGAATCTAATGAAACATTTATAAATGATCCTGAGATGAGGGATCGTCTAATGAAATTGAACCCTCACAGTTTCCGAAGAATAGTTGGTACTTTGCTAGAAGTTAATGGCAGAGGTTATTGGGAAACTTCTGAAGAGAATATAGAACAACTTAAAGAGCTTTATCAAGAAGCTGAGGATAGGATAGAAGGAGTGAAGACAGACGATTAACTTTTATTTTGTCCAAATCTGACTTGCCATTAATATTGTCTTTTTAGTACTTTTGACATCATGTACTCTTACAATTTCGATATTGTCTTGAACACACTTGCAAATAACAGCGAGAGTACCAAATGTCCTGTTAATTGGTTGTAATTCACCTGTGACTTCCCCAACAAATCTTTTTTTAGAAGGGCCTATTAATAGTGGGTATCCAGATTTAGAAAATTTTTTTAAAGACCTAATAATTTGAATATTTTGATCAGTTGTTTTCGAGAATCCTAAGCCAGGATCCCAAATTATATTTTCTTTAGTAATTCCTTTTTCAATGGCTATATAAGTAAGATTCTCGAGCTCTGAATATATATCATTTATCAGATCGTTATAGTCAGTTAGATTATTCATAGTTTGGCTATTACCTCTACTATGAGTCAACACATATGGGCATTGATATTTTGAAACTACGTTAAGTATTTCTGGATCATGTCTTCCTCCACTTATATCATTGATCCAATTCGCTCCAATTTCTAAAGCTTTATCTGCAACTTTGGAAAGGAAGGTATCAATTGAAATAATTAAATTTGGATATTTGTCTCGTATAGGTATTAAAACAGGAATTAATCTACTTAACTCAATATTTGCACCGACCTCTATAGAACCAGGCCTTGTACTTTGAGCACCTATATCTAATACATCAGCTCCTTGACTTACTAACTCAGTTGCCCGTTCAATTGCTTTTATAGGGTCATTAAATAAACCCCCATCACTGAATGAATCGGGAGTAATGTTTAGCACTCCCATAATGCATGTACTTTTCCGCCAAGAAATTGGCCAATTCATACTAATCAACTTTGTAATTTGCTATTCTCGCGAAACCTGTTGGGTCTAGAGATGCCCCACCAACAAGCACACCATCAATATCACTCATAGACATAATTTCATCAATATTGGTAGGTTTAACTGAGCCACCATACTGAATTATCAAATGACTAGAGGCAGCCCATTCTCTAATTAAACCGCATATTCTGTTAGCTTCTTTTGCCTGACATGTTTTTCCAGTACCTATAGCCCAAATAGGTTCATAGGCAACTATTAGTCTCTCTAAATCTGTACCTTCAAGTCCTTGTTCGACTTGTCTTCTTATAACTCTTTCAGCTTCACCTCTTTCTCGTTGCTCAAAGCTTTCGCCTACACATACAATCGGAATCAAGCCATGAGACTGAGCAGAGATAGCTCTTCTGTTTATCTGTTCGTCGCTCTCACTGAAATACTTGCGAGGTTCGCTGTGTCCAACTATTGCGTATTCGACATTATGTTCTATAAGCATCATGGGTGATATTTCAGCAGTAAAAGCACCATTATCTTCCCAATGAACATTTTGGCTCGATAACTGAACAGTATTTCCATTAATCAAATTAGCCACAGTCGAAATTGCAGTAAAAGGTGGTGCAAGTACAATTTTGCGGTCAGCAGGAATATCTTTTACTAAAGGAAGGAAGTCGGATAGATAGTTCCTTGATTGAGAACATGTCATATTCATCTTCCAATTTCCTGCGATTACTGGTTTACGCACAATTCCCCCTAGTGAACACAAGCAACCAAGCTACGATTCTATAAGTCCGAGTGAGCAAGGATGTAATCTTGGTTTTCAAAACTTACGAGATCGCCTGGGCATAACTTGCGTCCACGCCTAGTCTCGACAATACCGTTAACAGTTATTAACCCAGAATTAATCAATTGTTTAGCTTCTCCTCCAGTAGAAACCAAACCTTGAAATTTCAGAAATTGATTCAATTTCATCTGAATATAAAAGGCTATTCTCATTATTAATACCTAATTCGGATGGCTTATCAAAGAGTTTTTAATTTCAAATATATCCTCGAACTGCTGAGGCCTCATATAAATGAACTAGTCCTCGGTGGGATTTCAATGTTCGTATACGTTTTATGCTGGCCCTTACTTGCGTGGCTTGCAGGAAAACTTATACCAGCTATCGGAGAAGGAAATCTAGAACAAGTAATTAAAGTAATTTTTCTAGCATTAATTGTTTTTTTAGTTCAGAAATTATCTCAGTTTTCACAGGACATACTCTTTGCCAAACCTGCGCTATCCATAAGTCAAAATCTAAGAACTAGCTTATTTAGTAAATTACAAAAAATAGAATTAGTTTCATTAGAGAAATTATCTTGCGGAGATATAACTTATAGGTTAACAGAAGATGCTGATCGTATTGGAGAAGTAATTTATAAAACAATTCAAGATACAACACCATCATTTTTACAACTAGTTGCTGTTCTAGTTTATATGATTTTTCTCGATTGGAAGTTATCTATGGCAACGCTATTACTAGCACCAATAATGACCTTACTTATAAGTAAGTTTGGGCAAAAAGTAATGCTAACAGCAGAAAGAAGCCAAGAAAGAGTTAGTGAATTAGCTAGTTTACTTGGCGAAGCAATACAAGGATTACCTCTTATTAGAGCATTTGCTGTCGAAGATTGGATGCAAGAAAGATTTGACGCTCAAGTGAAAAGTCACAAAAATGCTCGGTTCAAAACTCTTAAATTACTTGCTTTACAACACCCAGTAATAGGTTTTCTTGAAGCAGCTGGCATACTTACAATCCTAACGCTAGGAGCCGCAAGAATACAACAAGGAGGATTAAATGGTGAACAGTTTAGTAGTTATTTTGCAGCACTACTTATGTTAATTGATCCAATTAGCCATTTGACAACTAACTTTAATGAATTACAGCAAGGTCAAGCTTCTCTTCGGAGACTTAAGGAGATACATCTAGAAGCAGAAGAAAACATAAATAATAAATCAAAAGTATCAATATCTAGTCGAATTGGTAATATCGATTTTAATGAAGTAAGTTTTTCTTATAAATTAAATAAAAAAGTAATAGATTCTCTTTCTCTAACAATTGAGAGAGGAAAAAAGATTGCTTTTGTAGGACCTTCTGGCGCTGGGAAAAGCACATTATTTTCCTTACTACTAGGTTTTATCAAACCTACTAGTGGATCTATAAAAATAGATGGCATAGAAATGTCTACACTAAATACTAAACATTTGAGGAGACAGATAGCCCTTGTTCCCCAAGTTTCTACCGTTTTTTCTGGATCAATTAATCAGGCTATTAGTTTCGGTAGAGTTTGTTCTGAAGAACAAATTATAAACTCAGCAAAAATAGCTAATGCTCATGAGTTTATTACAAATATGAAAGACGGATATCAAACAGTATTACAAGAAAGAGGTACGAATCTTTCTGGCGGACAATTACAGCGTATTTCTATAGCAAGAGCATTAGTTGGCGATCCTTCTATACTTCTTCTTGATGAAGCTACTAGTGCTCTAGATGCTGATTCCGAAGAAGAAGTCCAGTTAGCTTTAAAACAAGCTATGAAATCAAGGACAGTAATAATTATTGCGCATAGACTCTCAACTGTTCAAGAAGCCGATTTAATAGTATTTATAGATAAAGGTAGAATCCTAGAAGTTGGAAAACATTCTGACTTAATTAAACTATCTGGTAAATATAGTGAATTATGTAATAAACAATTTATCAATAAGTAAATTTGAAAAAATTATTCAATAAATTAAGTTATATTATTATCAACTACTCTAATAGAAATGGATGAAAGTATTAAACCGCAAGGTGATCCAATTTTAACATTCGAAGACCATAATTATGATTTAAAAACACTACCTGACGAAGTCAAAGAGCTTGTAAAAGGTATGCAGGTAGCAGATGCCCAATTACGAATGCATGAAGATACTCTTAAAGTGCTTGTTGTCGGAAGACAATCTCTAGCCGAACAACTAAAAATTAAATTAAAAGATATAAAGCCAATTTAAAGAAGTAAATTAATATTTATTTGTTTTATTTACTTTGTACTCTTAAATAAATCTTGAAGTGCATAGACTTCAGTTGTCTGAGATTGCAACGTTGATATACCTTCTACAGCAGCTCTTGCTCCAGCAAGCGTTGTGACAGTCGGTACTGAATAATCTAAGGCTGCTCTTCTCAAATACTTATCGTCGTGTATGGCTTGTCTTCCAATAGGAGTGTTAATTACTAATTGAATTTTATGTGAACGAATTAGATCTTCAATATTTGGACGACCTTCATGTACTTTAAGTACCGCTTTTATATTGACACCAGCTTTTGAAAGGAATTTAGCTGTACCAGACGTAGCAATAAGACCAAACCCTAATCCCTCTAAACGTTTTGCTATAGGAATTAATGATGGTTTATCTCGATCGTGAGTGGACAGGAAAACAACTCCTGAAACAGGCAAGGCTTCTCCAGCCGCTATCTCAGCTTTTGCGTAAGCCATTCCAAAGCTTGACGATGTGCCCATAACTTCTCCCGTAGATCTCATCTCTGGACCTAAAACTGTATCTGAACCAGGGAAACGTCTAAAAGGCATGACAGCTTCTTTAATTGCCTGCAAAGGAGGAACGGGTTCCTCCAAAAAGCCAACCTGATCAAGTGTTTTGCCTGCCATAAGACTCGTGGCAATTCTGGCCAAGGGTATACCTGTTGCCTTGGAGACAAAAGGAACTGTTCTTGATGCTCTGGGGTTAGCTTCAATAATGAAAACTTTCTCTATTCCAGAAGCATCTTTTTGTACTGCAAATTGAATGTTAATCAAGCCAATTACATTTAATGAATTAGCAATTTGATGCGTCCATTTGCGAATAATCTTCAGCGAATCATCGCTAAGTGAAACGGAAGGCAAGCAGCATGCTGAGTCTCCAGAGTGAATTCCTGCTGGCTCAATATGTTCCATTAAACCGCCTATAACTAAACGACCTTTTCTGTCACATAAAGCATCAACATCTACTTCGACAGCATTCTCTAAATACTGATCAATCAAAACTGGGTGATCAGGTTCAACATTAACTGCCTCGTTTATATATGTATTTAATTCTCTCTCATCATAAACAATTTCCATAGCCCTACCACCTAAAACATAAGAGGGTCTAACAACAAGAGGGTACGTAATATTAGAGGCTACAAATATAGCCTCATCAGGAGTACGAGCGATACCGTTTTTAGGTTGTTGGATAATTAATTTATCTAAAAGATAATTAAACTGTTCCCTATCTTCCGCACTATCTATAGAAACTGGAGAAGTACCCCATATGGATGATTTAGTTTTTAATCCTTCATCACTTTTAAGCCAATTATAAAGTTTCATCGATAATTTTAATGGAGTCTGGCCTCCAAACTGAACAATTATCCCAGCTGGCTTTTCTAGCTCAATTATATTTAATATATCCTCTAGAAAAACTGGTTCAAAATACAGAACATCACTAGTGTCGTAATCTGTCGATACTGTTTCAGGATTACTATTAACCATTATCGTTGAGTACCCTTCATCTTGTGCTTGAAAAGAGGCATGACAGCAGCAATAATCAAATTCAATTCCTTGACCAATCCGATTAGGTCCTCCTCCTAATATCATTACTTTCTTAGTATTTATAGAATCTCTTTCGTTGGAATAGGTTAAATCTTCGTAAGAGTCAGAATTAAATACTTTTATACACCTCTCATAGGTAGAATAATGATAAGGTGTTGATGAAAGAAACTCGGCAGCACAAGTATCTACAGTCTTATAGACTGGAGTTATCTTAAGTTTCTTGCGATATTGTCTAACTTCACTCTCTGCTGACTTAGTACACCAAGCAATCTGACTATCGGAGAATCCATATTGCTTTAATTCAAATATATCATCATAGTTAAGATCATTTAGTGACTTACCAACTAATAACTTTTCTTCAAGATCTATAATATTTCTTAGCTTAGAGAGAAACCATTGATCAATTTGAGAAAGAAGATGAATTTCACTATCACTTTTACCATTTTTCATCGCTAAGCGTATTGCAATTATTCTGTCAGGGGAAGGAATCCTTAAAAGTTTATCTATTTCCGTTTCATTAAATTTAGGTTCTTTTCCATCACATCCCCATCCTGAATAACCAATTTCTAAAGATCTAACAGCTTTCTGAAATGACTCCTCAAAAGACCTTCCTATAGCCATAGCTTCACCAACAGACTTCATTGAAGTAGTTAAAGCCGAAGAACTACCTGAGAATTTCTCAAATGCAAATCTAGGAATTTTAGTAACAACATAATCTATCGTCGGTTCAAAACATGCTGGGGTTTTGCCAGTTATATCATTAACTATTTCGTCAAGGTTATAACCAACTGCTAATAAAGAGGCAATTTTTGCTATTGGAAAACCTGTCGCTTTGCTAGCCAATGCAGATGATCTACTTACTCTAGGGTTCATCTCAATTACTACTATTTGCCCATCAACAGGATTTACGGCAAATTGAATATTGCTACCACCAGTGGCAACACCTATCTCTCTAATTATATTTATTGAATAGTCCCGTAATAATTGATATTCTCTATCAGTTAATGTTTGTGCTGGGGCGACAGTTATAGAATCTCCTGTATGCACCCCCATTGGGTCAAAGTTTTCAATACTGCAGATAATCACAACATTATCGGCAAAATCACGCATAACTTCTAATTCATATTCTTTCCAGCCAATTAATGACTTTTCTATGAGAATTTGAGAAACCGGGCTAGCTTCTATTCCTTCTTTACAGATAGATAGATATTCCTCTTCGTTATAAGCAATTCCACCTCCACTTCCTCCAAGTGTAAAAGCAGGTCTAATTATTCTTGGAAAACTAGATATTTCATTACCAACTTGCTTAGCCTCTTTTAAATTAGAAGCTATACCAGAAGGACAAACATTTATATTAATTTTATTCATCGCTTGCTTAAACAGTTTCCTATCCTCTGCTTTGCGTATCGATTTCAGATCAGCCCCTATAAGTTCAACTTGATATTTAGAAAGTGTTCCATCCTCAGCTAATGAAACCGCAATATTTAGTGCGGTTTGCCCTCCCATTGTTGGCAATAAAGCCTGAGGACGTTCTTTTTCAATTACTGATCTTACAAAATCTGGATTAAGAGGTTCAATATATGTTCTATCTGCAAGATCAGGATCAGTCATGATCGATGCAGGATTTGAGTTAATCAGGAGAACCTCATATCCCTCTTTTCTTAATGCCTTACAGGCCTGTGTACCAGAATAATCAAATTCACAGGCCTGGCCGATGACAATAGGTCCAGAACCTAAGATTAATATTCTTCTAATATCCTCACGCCGCGGCATAAGCTTTACTTCCTAATTCCATTAAATAAAGTTTGTAAGCGATGCTAATTTTCATCAGCTAATAGTTTCAACACCTACAATGACACACTAGCTAGATTTGTCGTATAGAAATCATTCTTATGAGCGAACTCCAGCGCCTAAAAGGGCTGCTGCCCCCAGAAAACCAAAGCTGGGTGTTCGTGGAGGCGGCTGCAGCTCTTGACCCTCCATTAATAACCCTTGAAGAGATCGGTAGAGACGAGGTCGAAATTCAAGTTGATCTAGAACAATGGGATTTCCTTGCCCAAGACCATAGAAATCTCCTCTTCTGGCACGAAGTTGGTCGTATACAAAACGACACAATTCCAAGAGATGGATGGGAAATGGCTGCTTTGGCTATTGGCCTCGGCGGAGCAATTGGAGAGCTATGGGTACAAGATGGTCTATTACTCTTAATGGCCTTGGGCCTCTCAGGTTTTGCAGGATATCGGTTGTACCTTAAGAACAATTCTGAAAAAAGGCTTCAGGATGCCATTTCAGCAGACGAAAGGGCTATTGATCTTGCATGTAGATTTGGTTACAGCGTTCCAAATGCGTATAAAAGCCTAGGTGGTGCACTTAAAGATTTAATTGAAAAATCGCGTAAGAAGAAGAAAAGGACTTTCTTCGAAGACAGATTAGAAGCATTAAGAAAAAGTGCAGAAAAGGCTAGAGCAGAAATGGCTGAGCAAGAAGGATCAAGATCATCTGTAACAAGTGAAAATGTATATGGATAGTAAAGAACTAGCCAGAATTGCAGCCAACGCTTGTGAAGACAAGAAGGCTCAAAACATAAGTCTTATCAAAATTGACAATGTATCAACCTTATCTGACTGGATATTAATAACAAATGGCTTATCAGATGTACAAGTTAGAGCAATAATTAATTCAGTAGAGAAAAGAGTAAAAGAAGAAACTGATATTGAGCCAATAAGAAAAGAAGGAATAAATGAAGCCAAATGGGCTTTGCTTGACTATGGAGACTTAATAGTAAATGTCTTTCAACTTAAAGAGAGAAATTACTATGATTTAGAAGGCTTCTGGAGCAATGGAGAAATATATTCTAGCTTGGAAACTTGATTCATGAAATATTCTATGTGCCCAGTCCCGAAAGCGCAGATTCCTATTGAAGAATATCAAAAATTATCAGAATCTTTATTCTTCAATTGGCCATTAATTAGTACTACTTACTTTTACAGAAAAATTATATATAGCTGGCTAATGGCATTACCTCTGATGCTTATAATATCTACTGGAAGTGTACAATTAAGGCCTTACATAGATAAGTTGATTTTTTCTAGTCTTGTCTGGTCATTGGTTATACCTATAGGCATCATAATAAGACATATACTTGGCTGGAGTTATATTTATAAAAGGCTAAAATCTGAGAGAGTAGAATATGAGGAGTCTGGTTGGTATGATGGACAAATATGGGAAAAGACTATTGAGATGAGAGAGAAAGATCTTCTCACAGCGCAACATGACATTAAACCTATTCTACTCATTTTAAAACAATCTCTATTAGTTATTTTTACAATATTTTTTATAGGTTTAGCCTTAAACTTAACAATTTCTTTTCATCAAATTTAATATAAATGAAGGATAAAAATAATCTACTAAATAAAATTAGTTCAAAAAAATCAGCAATTAAAGTTTTACTCAAAAGGGGAGGAATGAAGGAATCATTTCACAAGGCACATGCAGCTGTATGCGACTCTAAAGGAAGGCTATTAATGTCCGCGGGTGATTTCAAATACGAAACATTTATAAGGTCTGCATTAAAACCTTTTCAAGTAATTCCATTCATTACAAGCGGGACATCCGAAAGTCTTAAGACTGGTGAAAAAGGAATAGCAATAGCCTGTGGATCTCACAAAGGAACACCAGAACAAGCAAGAGAAGCTTTTAAACTCCTATGGAACGCAGATATAAAAGTATCCTCTTTAAAATGTCCAATTCCTATTCAAAAGAGAAGCAGACTTGAACATAATTGTTCAGGTAAACATGCAGCATTTCTTGCTACATGCAAAAAAATGGATTGGCCACAAGATAATTATCTAGATGAAAGTCACCCAATTCAATTAGAAATAAGAAGAAGAGTTGCTGAAATGTTATTGATTCCACCAGATGAATTAATAAGCGCAAATGATAATTGTGGAGCACCAACACTCTTCTTAGGAATTAATCAAATGGCTATGCTTTATGCGAATTTGTGTGGTTCAACTCAACCTGAATTTGAGCAAATAACAAGAGCCATTATGAGGAACACCAATTTAATTTCTGGAGAAGGAGGATTTGATGATGAATTAATGAAAAGATCGCATTTACAGGTGATAAGCAAAGGAGGTTCAGAAGGCATTCAATGCCTGGGAAGACTAGGAGAGGGAATTGGACTTGCCATCAAGGTTGAAGACGGCTCTAGAAGGGCTAAACATGCCGTAGCATTGCATTTACTAAAACAACTTGAATGGATAACTCCAACAGGAATTGAAGAAGTTGAGAAAATTGTCTTGCCCCAAAATCAACAATTTCAAATTGAAGTTGATGGTGAGTTGAGATTTCAAGAAAACTTTCTCTAAAAAAACAAGATTGATTCTCTAACATGTATGCTTGTTATATCGACGCGGGGTAGAGCAGTCTGGTAGCTCGTCGGGCTCATAACCCGAAGGTCGGGAGTTCAAATCTCCCCCCCGCCACCAATTAAAAAAGCCTGTCTATGACAGGCTTTTTTAATGCGAACCTTAGTAGATAGACGCGGAAATTATATAAAGAGCAAAAACCTAATGATTCAAGTTATAGCTTGATCGAATTTGTTCTTATTTAATTGTCCTATCTATTTTTGCGATGCAACCTGGGTCCCTAATTCATTTAGGACTCAGAACCCGACATCCAAATTAAAAAGACTATTCCATTAAAATCACTCTCATAAATATTTATATAAATAAAGTCTATTTTATGCAAACTGATTTCTTACTTCTAAAATTAAATAATGAGATTATTATTTAATGGCTGTTAATATATTCGCCCTAACAATATGATGCCCTCCTTCATAAGATCTCTCTATATAATCTAGATTAATAGAGGAAAAAATGGAGCTTATTTCTTCTATTTGATCTCGACTTAAGTAACTTGTAGTATAGTTATAATTTGCTTTCTCTACTAAAATAGAAAAA
Source organism: Prochlorococcus sp. MIT 1223 (assembly GCF_034092465.1). NCBI lineage: Bacteria > Bacillati > Cyanobacteriota > Cyanophyceae > Synechococcales > Prochlorococcaceae > Prochlorococcus > Prochlorococcus sp. MIT 1223. Next base: position 248,348 of record NZ_CP139303.1, on the reverse strand, counting down.
AAGACCCCAGAACTTTTTAATACTCTGTGGACCTCACTAAAAATTTTTGGTATTTTACTTAATTCATTATGCTGTATACACATACGATCAAACGCAACATCAAAAGATTCATTAGGGAACGGCATATCCTCAACTGAATTGCAATATACATTCTTATGATTTAGCTTGCAGTGATTAATTGCCGTTTTTGAAAAATCAACACCTGAATAAGAAAATCCTTTGTCTTTCAGAAACCTAAGATTATTGCCCCAACCACATCCCAAGTCTAAACATTCTATATTCGAAAAATCCTTTACATCTGAAAATCTCCTCATAATAAATGAAACAATTTCTTCAGAAGGATATTCATTCTTATTTGAAAACGAGTTACTTGAATAACTGTCCTCCCATTCTTTTGAATTCAAAGTTTTAATATTTAAAGATTGTGAAATAATTATACAGTATTCATAGAGGTTAATAAATCGTATATTTTATCTACTGTATCTATATTGCTAATATCTATATCTTCTAAGGCTATTGTGATATTAAATTTTAATTCCAACTTGGATATCAAAATTAATATAGAGAAAGAATCAAGTATACTAGAAGAAATTAATGGTTGATCATTCTCAATTTTTTCTATTCTAGCTACCGAACAAATGATTTCGTTTATTTCGCCTTTAGTCATAATAATCTTCTGCTAGTTTAATTCTATCAATTTTACCATTTTGATTTTTCGGCAGATTTTTGAAAGTTAAGATATCTCTAGGTATCATATAAGTTGGAAGCTGAGCTAAAAGTATTTGAAGCACATCATTTCTGGAAAGATCAGTAGATATAAAACTAGTAATTTGCTCTAAGTTATTCTTTCTTCCAAAAAGAACGCAACACTCATTTATATTTTCCTCTTTATTTAAACAAGATTCAATTTCTCCTAATTCTATTCGGTATCCCATAAACTTAATTTGATTGTCTATTCTTCCACAAAAATACATTAATTTATTCTTAGAATCTAATTTAACTAAATCACCTGTAAAATACATGATTTCTATATAATTTTTATTATTTGGATTCTGTATAAATCGTTGATTTGTTTTAGAAGTATTATTGAAGTATCCCTTACTAAGGTGGGGGCCTGATAATACAAGTTCTCCAACCTGACCTACCTGTACCTGATTTTTATCCTTATCTAATATATTATAACGAAAATTTGAGTTTATGGTGCCAATAGGAGCCAACCTATTCATTTCAATATCATCGAAATCACTTGAATTTATTGAATAGCTTGAACAGATACATGTTGCTTCTGTAGGTCCATAAACATTACTTAGAATTACTCTGTCACCAATAATATTAAATAATTCTAATAGTTTACTCTTTGGAAAGCCTTCTCCTCCAAATATAATATACCTGAGGTTCTTAAGGGAGTCTTTTTTTATAGAGCCAAATTTAAGATAGAAGACAATCAATGATGGGACTGAAAACCAAATCGTTATTCGACTATCATTTAGTAACTTTACCACCTTATTTGGATTATTTAATAAAGACTTTTTAACGGGGATTAGCGTTGCTCCATTAAGTAGTGCCACATAAATGTCAAAAACTGAGTTATCAAAAAATAGTTGATTAAGACCAGAGATAATATCTTTTGAAGATATTAAATATTCATTCTTAGCCCAATCTGAAAAAAGCAATATACTACTATGAGCGACGGCTACTCCATTAGGTTCTCCTGTCGAACCAGAAGTAAACATAATATAAGAGATAGTATCTCCAGGGATATTCTTCACCTTAAAATTATTGGAGAATTTGATTATTTCGTCATAATTTTTCTTTATAGACAAGCACCTTATTTCCTTATAATGATTTTTGACCAAATTAATAAAGTTATCATTACCCATCATTAAGGTTGGATTACACCTATCTATCATTAATTTAATTCTTGATATTGGAGAATCTGTATCAACAAAGAAATAGGTAGTGCCTGTCTTCCAGCAAGCAATAACAATAGAGTATAAATTAAATGACTTCTCTCCACCAAGGCAAATTACATTACCTCTTGAGATTCCCAAAGAAGTTAAATATCCTGCTATTTTATTACTAAGTAAATCTAATTCTTCATATGTATAGTCTATACTATCAATAACAATAGCTTTGTTTTTAGAGTAATCGCTAACGACAGATTCAAACCGACTAGCAAGGTTATAGTTCCACATTTTTAAATTGATTTACATAAATAATAAGGTTCCATAGTCATTCCTTCTATGCAAGTATCAAAAACATCCTTGCTATCTGAAATATATATATCACCTACACCTATCTTTAAAGAATTTAACTTATTTTTGCTCATAAGATCTCTTTTAAGATTTTTATCGTTAAACATTAGTCCTGAATTTAGATCCCTCATAAAGGCTTCATGCTCAGCTTCTTTAGAAATATTATTCTCTATAAGGATTCCAGAAAAATTAATAGATTTACGATAATTAATCTTACGTATATTCTCATCAAAAAACTGTTCTGCGTAATGCACAAAGGTAGGATCATATTGATTAAGTCCAAAACTTATTAACTTAGCGTTGAAACCATGTAATTTATGAAAGAACGAGCCTTGACCAAATGATGAGGGAGTTATACAACTAATTTCTTCAGCCTTTGGTCCATGAACAACAACAGAAAACATTGGATCATTGGTACGAAAAGAGTTTAATCTGTTTCTTATAAACTCTGGGAAAACACCAACCTTCCCAGGGGTACTTAGCTTATCAAAAATCTTAGAATCTTTATCACAACCCCAGCTATAAGAAAAAGAAGGAAAGCTCATATGACCTTTCGGACCAATTAATTCATAGAATATTTGAAAAAATGCCTCCAAAAACTCATCTCTAGAGATTTCAGGATTATATAGTCTGCCAAAACTCATAAGATCCATCTCTACATATATAAAATCCCCTGGATTTATATAGCGCTGAAGAGATGACACGAACGAATCGATATCAATATATTTATCATCATCATCAAGAAAAATTTTCATTTACATCCTAGGATTAATTGCATTATGGCTTGACCAGAAAAAATAATTTCTTGGTCTTGATTCAAAACTAAATTATCAATTGTAGCTATTCTCATACTGTCATTCTTATGAATTACCTTTAGTACAAACTCTAGGGTATCTCCAACATAATATTCCTTTTTAAAACTACAAGTCTGGCTAAGACATAACTCTGATCCACCTGGGAAGACAGTGCCATAAATCCTTGATAAAAGAGCTGTTATTAAAAAGGCATAACCAATTGGCTTTTTATAAATAGAAGATTTTGAGAAATCAGAATCATTATGAATAGGACTATTATCTCCGGACATTAAACCAAATGAATTATGAAGCTCTTCTGTTATCTCAATATGGTGTTTAAGTGTGTGGCCAACATTAAAGTCATTAATATAAAACATTAAGAGTAATTTTAGATAAAGTAAAATAATAATTAATAATATACTAAAACATAGTATAAGTTAAACAGGAAGGGCTTACAACATTAGAGAATGAAAGCATAAAGTGAAAAACAATAATAAAATTATACACTTATATACTACTTTGTTTTTTTGAAGGAAGATTTGACAATTTACTTTTATTTAATAAATTGCCCTAAGTATCGAACTCAAAATAAAAAACAATCATTTTCTTTCACTAAAGAATGAATTTGCTTAACCTTTGTTCATCTATTCACAACGAGCAGATACCTACAATTTTTCAACATGATAAGCAGCTTCAGCGTCAGCTAAAAATCATATGAAAATTATGTCCTTAAGGAATAAAAACAAAATTGAATAAAAGCAATAGAGCAAATAGTAATTCTACCTATTGCCTTCATGTAACCCAAGATGCATTTTAAAGAAAAATAAGAAACCAAATGAGCCCATTACCTGAACTGATTCTTTCTACGCCACAAGGTGGAACAATTCATAAGTACAGCTTATCTGGGGGTAAACGTGATTTTCTTAGATACCTTGGGTGCTATATGGGCTCCTGTAAATTCTGCAATGATATTGACGAGGCTACTAACTACGTAAAAAGCAAAGAAAGGCATTAATTTGAAGAATAATTCTCTACACCGTGTCACCCCTATTTAATATAATTACTTCAAGTTCAATACATATTGTAATACCATTGGTAACGTTGTGATAAAAGGGCTTGTATAAAAAAACCAGGTAATGCTAGATAGCTATAGGAGAAGGAAATATTATGATTTATACCCAGTTGGTTTGAATGACTGACAAATCTAAAACACTTTGCTCCTAAAGCAAGCTTTTTCTATGAGCAATGAAGGCTTAAAAAAAATAAAAGAGCTTAAGTTTGCTAATAAAGCTACTTTAAATACGGAACTGAAAAAAAATAACGAAGTCAAGGTTAAAAAAGAGGCATCACCTCGTCCTTCTAACCAACTGGAAGGATCACTACTTGGGTGGTATTCAGTTTTAAGCAGTTATTCACTGAATGAAAATAAATTATATTCTTTTTCTATGTTTAATGAACCATTGATTATATATAGAGATAATGATTCAAATATAAAATGTATTAAAGATCTATGTCCACATAGAGGTTCATCTTTCATTGGAGGCGAAATAAAGGATGGTGAGCTTGTTTGCCCGTATCATGGAGCTAGATTTTCCTCTAAAGGTAATTGCACCAATATTGATAGAATCACTTGTAATCATATTGTAGATACAAACTACGATAACTATGCAAAGAAGATTCATCTATATCAATATCCATGTATAGAAAGGGATGGTTATATATATATATATTATACTGGTAAAGCTAAAACAGATATAAACGAATTCAATATAGAATCAAAGCTTGAACAAACTATACCTGATACGTATGGTTTTAATATTTCTGAATATGAACATGAAGAAGTCACTGTAGATTTTAAAGCGGACTGGGTAAGAATAATTGAAAACCATCTAGATATACTTCACATATTCTGGGTACATGGAGAGACAATACCTGATAAAGACGTAAGTAAAAATGTTATAACTAGTTTTGATCAAGAAATAATTAGAGATAAATACCAGATACAAAGTAAATACAATCATAAAGATAAAGATAAAGGGGAGTTTATAACAATTAAATTCATACCTCCTGGAAGGGTAATGATTTATAAAGGTGCGCCTGAAACCTCCAGATATGTTCAAGTGCTAGACCATATTCCACTAGCACAAAATAGAGCGAGGGTAATTGTTAGACATTATAGGAAATTCTTAAAGAATAAATTATTGAATAGAATTATTATGTTTAGACAATTACAACATAAATTATTTTACCAAGTATTTAAAGAGGATTATCTAATATTAAGAACACAAACCTTCAATCATCAAATGGGTTATATAGAAAAAGATAACGTTAAGTTATTAGGAGAAGATAAAATGGTTCAATATTACTGGGACTGGTTGCAAAATGCATTTATAAGAGATAAGCCATGGGAACTTCACCCAACAACTAAAAATACAAACTCAATACATGAAGATATGGGGATGCTGTATCCACCAGAGAATCCATCATTAGCCATAAAAAATATGAGATCCATAAGAATGAATACACTGATTAGAGCCTTAATTCCTATTGGTTTTATAATCCTGCTAATTTAAATAAAAAGCCATCCCCAGAGGGCATAAAATGCTAGTAACAAATAATACTTGGCTAAAACTAAAGAATATAGACGTAGTAAAAGATAATAAACTTATTCTTTCAAAAATAAATATTGAACTCAAAGAAGAAGAAGTTATTACGATATTAGGTCCTAATGGATCTGGGAAATCAACATTTATAAAGTTAATCAGTCGAGAGATATATCCAGTATTCAATGATTATTCGACCATAGAAATATTTGGCAAAAAGAATATAAATATATGGGAGTTAAGAAGCAAGATTAGTTTCTTAAATATAGAACTAGATAAAAGAATAAATCGCAATATGTCAGTAGAAGAAGTTATATGCTCCGCTCTTTATGGGACGATTGGATTTAATATAAATCATTATAGAAACAAAAACGTGGAGAAAGCTATTAAGCATATATCAGACATATTTGAGTTTACTGAGGAATTTATATCAGCTAATTATAGTAATTTATCTGATGGACAAAAAAGAGTAGTTTTGCTTGCTAGAGCAGTTGTCAATAAACCTAAAATACTTATTTTAGACGAACCTACAATAAATCTAGATATTAAAGAAGTTCTGAGACTATTTAATATTGTTGAACAATTAATTAAAAAGGGAATAACCTTAGTTGTCGTTACAAATAATTTAGAAACTATAATAAAAGATACAACTAGAATTATGTTATTTAAACAAGGTAGGCTTATTGACCAAGGTGATTCAAATAGTATATTAACAACAGATAAAATAAATAAATTATTTGATACCAATATCAAATTATTTAAACATAATGGTTACTGGAGATCAATGCCGAATTAAAATTATTAAATCACTATGATAAATATAAAAATAACTAAAGCTATTAAAACAAATTTTATAATTCGATTATTTCCAGAATATTTTGTGCTCAAATTATAATTAACAGATCTTGAACTAATTATTTTACCACAGGCCATACAAACAAAACGTCCTCCAAGAGCTCTATCTGCTCTTATATTTTTACTTGCACAATAATTGCATTGCTTATAATTCATTTTATTATTTATTTCTAAGGTTACTATCTATAAATTCCAATGGTTTATCCATAGTCTCAGAAAAACAGAGGAGTGACTTAGGCATATATGAATAAACTAGTTGCTCGGTTTCATTAAAGAGTAATGTTGCTCCTCTTTGGACTATAAACTTATTGATGGGAACATATTTATTCCAATTCGATAATACTTCTACCATATTTATTAGGCGCTGAGATGCTAGTTCAAATGGACGAAGAGATTTGTTATTTCTTAATCTATTAAACAACGATGTCTCTATAGAAAAGAATGGTAGTAAAGATATGGTTTCTTCCTTTAAAAAAATTGCTTCAGAAGACTTGTCGCCTGTATAGCCTCTAAGTACCTCTCTCAAAGTTCCAGGAGAATTAAACCCTGTACACATTAAAATCAAGTTAAAGAATGGGCCAAGGTCATATTTATATCCATCTTCAAGGCCCAGATCATTGTGAAGATAGTTATTTTCTACATTAAACAGGAATGAATGTGGCAATCTCGTGAAATTAGAAAATTTGATTTTCGATTCTTGACTACCAATCCCAATCGCAACTAAATTTATATTCAACTCTTGTAGAACCTCAAGTTTCCTAGAAATTAATTGTCCATACTCGAAACTATCAAAATCTCCAAAAGAGCCAAGAATTATCAATAGCGTCGGTTTATTAGCTTGAAAAAGCTCTATATCTGGTAAATATTTGTTTATAATTCTTGAATAATCCATTGTAAGTTTTATGTTTTAGCCAAAAATATTAGTCAATATTAAATTCAAAGCATTTACCAAAAAAGAGATCTTCAGAATCAAGAGACACTTCATAAAACAGCAAAAACCCTTAAGAGTCTCGATTGTTACAGATTTACAGGTATCGTATGTTCCTTCAAATGTGTACAAAACCTACAAATTTAATAAGCAATGTGAAGGTATCTCGCACTTCACCAACTATGAAATAAGCTCTTTGGGTCCTTTTACGTTCTTATCTCGTGCAGACCTACGGGAACCCCAACGTTACCTATGACTGGTACGCGGGTAATTCAGGAACGACCAACCGCTCAGGGAAATTTATCGCCGCGCATGCTGCCCATGCTGGCTTGATGATGTTCTGGGCAGGTGCGTTCACACTTTTTGAGCTAGCTCGTTACGACGCTTCTGTCCCTATGGGGAATCAGAACCTGATTTGCTTGCCTCACCTCGCAACATTAGGAATAGGTGGAATTGAAAACGGTGTAATTACAGAGCCTTATGGCTGCACAGTTATTGCCGTATTACACTTAATTTTCTCTGGCGTCTTAGGTGCCGGTGGAATCCTTCACTCCACAAGATATGACGGAGATCTAGGTAACTATCCAGCTGGAAGTCGCCCTAAGAAATTCGACTTTGAGTGGGACGATCCAGACAGATTGACCTTTATCCTTGGTCATCACCTTATTTTCCTTGGTCTTGCAAACATTCAATTCGTTGAATGGGCTCAATATCATGGAATTTGGGATTCTGCTCTAGGAGCTACTCGTACAGTTTCGTACAACCTAGACTTAGGAATGGTTTGGAACCACCAAGCAGATTTTCTTCAAATATCTAATTTGGAAGATGTAATGGGTGGTCACGCTTTCCTAGCATTTTTCCAAATCATTGGTGGCGTATTCCACATAGTTACTAAGCAATTTGGTGAGTACACCGAATTCAAAGGTAAAGGCCTACTTTCTGCAGAAGCGGTACTTTCTTACTCTCTTGCAGGTGTTGGCTATATGGCTATCGTTGCTGCTTTCTGGAGTTCAACAAACACAACTGTTTATCCAACTGAATTCTTTGGAGACGTTCTAAAGCTTCAGTTCGATTTTGCTCCTTATTTTATTGACACTGATTCTTCACTAGCTGCAGATGCTCATACAGCACGCGCTTGGCTAGCGAACGTTCACTTCTATCTTGGCTTCTTCTTCATTCAGGGACACCTCTGGCATGCCTTAAGAGCTATGGGATTTGACTTTAAGCGTGTTGGTAAAGCGTTTGACAATATGGAAAACGCAAAAATCACTGGAAACTAAATACTTAAAGGTATTTACTTCTTAGCTAATAAAAAGCCCCACTTTAGTGGGGCTTTTTTTATTGCTTAACTAAATTTTTTAATATCATAAAGAGCATTGAAAGCATAGGGAACAGATCAATAAAGTCTTGAAAAGCTTATGCATATGACCTCATAAAGTACTTTTTTTTACATCTCGATGTGCTTTTCAGATTAAAACTCTCAACAACCTTATTGTTATTGAGAATCGGTTGCAAAAAGGCCTGCTTGATGTGTAAATTGATTTGAGTAAACAGGCTCTGTAGATAAAAAAATGAGCTTCCGCTTTCTGCCAGATACATCAATCTCTGCTGTACGAATGGCAACTGGTCAATCGGTACTGATTGACCCTTCTGCTCGATCAGGCAATGCTTGTCTAGAGGTTATTGAAGGCATAGCAAGAGTTTATTGCCCCTGTGAGGAGACAGAAGGGATGACTCTTGCTTTCCTTCAAGCTGGAGATCAACTAAGAACCGATAGATTATGTAGTGAAGGAGTATGCGTAGAAGCTCTAACTTCCCTTTGCTTCAGGAGTGATGCTGAGATCAATGAAACTAGTGGATTTGACGCGGTAAACGAATGGACTTTGCAGTTACTACGAATAAGACATTTAGGCAATGCGGAGCAAAGACTGCAAGCTTTATTTGCCCTATTAGTAAATAGGCTTGGCAGAAGATGCGGAAACTGGTGTCAACTTCCATTTAGACTTACACATGAACGAATAGGAGAGTTAATAGGCTCAACGCGAGTAACTTCGACTCGATTAATTTCAAGACTTAGATCTGCGAATTTACTTATAGCTCCTGCTGGTGAGCAAACACTAAGCCTGGCTCCAACCTTTATAGAATCCTCTCCATTGACAGCGTAAATACAATGAAACCTATAACAAACTCAGACTCTATAATTTCAGGCTTATGTAGAGAGATTGAGTATATAAAGTTAAGATCACAATCTATAATGATTTCTTTGACGTATTGCAAGAATCAATCTCTTATTAGACGTCTTAATAACGAACTATCTCATTTAAACAAAAGGAAAGTTTCAATTAAAGAAATGGCAACTATCTTAGAAACTCAATGTATGAGAAACAGTCTTTCTATTGATTTGCTAAATGAAATAATAGGAAGAACTTTAATCAAGATTTAATTTTTTATTCGGTAGCTCTAATTAATACTACTTAGTTCATTGTCTATTATTAAAATAGAAGATGAATTTTCATTTGCGAATTTAACCTTACCTATCAAATATGCGAAATAATCCTCAGACTTAATTTGATCTTCGATAACTGGATCCAAGAAAACTGTAGTTCTGGCATCATTAGATCTTTCAGCCATTGAATATATTTGCTGAAGGGAAGTAGTTACGTCTACCTCCATTTGAAATGTTTCACTAATAATGTCCTGGATAGAAACATAATCTTGATTAGGCTTTTCTAATTGATCAAGCACTACAGTTTGTCCCCTAGCTACAACGTATTTGCAGAAGGAAGAAGCGTGTTCCATCTCCTCACGAGATTCTTTTTCAAAGAATTTTGCAAATCCTCTTAATTCTCTTTCAGCAAACCATAGTGATAATGCTAGATATTGTGCGCTTGCCGACCTTTCTAGCGTTATGTGTTCGTATAGAGCATGAATCAGGGATTCCTCCATAGGTTGAGCAATTGCTCTTCCAGCAGGACCTTTATTTAATTCAATTGCTTTCCGAGTAATTTGATCCATCGATTTTAAAAGCTAGAAGCAATTCAATTGAAGCTTGTAATAAATGATACATGGCATCGATCAATATGCGAGCCAAAGTTAAATATGTATCGATTGAGATTGAATCTCAATAAATATAATTAATTTATTTCTGATTTATGAGATCCTGGATAAAGTAATACTGGCTGCTTGTTCTTAAACCTTATATAACATTCCTGGCCAATAGAATATTCATTTAGATCTGTACTTTTAACTCTCAGAAGGATATTTAATAGTTTAACTGTGATTATAGAGTAAGTATTATAATATTCGATTGATTTAATTATACAATTTGACTTTTCAGAGGAATCAATTATCAAGGCTTCTGGATCAAACATTAGGATATCTGGATTAGTAATGTTAGATTCATTTAAACTGACTTTTCCTAAAGGAGTCGAAAATTTATTATCGTTAAATTTAATAGGAATTGTGTTTTTTTGAAAAACAAATTCTCCAACAAATGAAGTTCGTGGATTATTTCTTAATTGTTTAGAAGAATCACATTGGTGAAGCTCTCCATCTTTCATTACTGCTACTCGATCACAAATAGCAAGGGCTTCTTGAGAATCATGAGTGACGAAAATACCTGTTGCAGAACATGTTTTCAAAACATCTGATAACTCGTTTCTCAGTCTTATTCTTACCTGAAGATCAAGACTATTGAAAGGCTCATCAAGTAAAACTATTGAGGTACCAGGAGCTAGTGCTCTAGCCAAAGCCAATCTCTGCTTTTGACCACCAGACAACTGATGAGGATAGCGATCAATAAGTTCTGACAAGCCAAGTAAGTCAAGGAGCCATTTTGCTCTTTTTGAATCAGATCTCCTATTTAAGCCAAAACATACATTCTTCCATACAGATAAATGAGGGAATAGTGCATAGTCTTGGAAAACCATACCTATTCCTCTTTTTTCTGGAGGTACTAATCTTGAATTACTAGAAATTTCCTTCCCAGAAAGCAGTATTCTGCCTTTAATAGGTGATTCAAAGCCTGCAATTAATCTAAGTAGAGTAGTTTTGCCGCAACCAGAAGGACCTACAAGGCCAATAAGTTCACCTTTGTTTATATTTAAACTAATCGATTTTAAAGTGGGACTTTTTGAATCAGAAGAGACATGTCGATGCCATAAATCAATTATTTCTAAATGAATTTCTTTCACCTTGTTGAAAACTCCTCGTCATAGCATTTTATCTTTAAAGGCACGAAATTGATTTAAAAGTGTAAATACAAGATAAAAAGAATTAACCGTGTAACCAATTATACTAATATAATCAAACAAAGCTTTTTAAAACTAGAAGGTAGATCTATAGAATATTTAATCAAGTTTTAATTTATGAACAGAAAAGAACGTAGCGAAGTTATTATGAAAAGACTAGAAGAGCTATATCCGACGGTCCCAATACCCCTTGACCATAAGAATAGTTTTACATTACTAATAGCTGTTGTCTTAAGTGCACAATCAACAGACAAAAAAGTAAATGAATTAACTAAACCATTATTTAGAATTGCATCTGATCCAGAAGCAATGATTGAGATAGGAGAAAAGAAAATTTACGAATTTATACGACAATTAGGTTTGTCCAAGACAAAAGCAAAAAATGTGTTTAATTTATCTAATAAATTAAAGGAAGATTTTAATAGTAAAGTACCTAATAACTTTAAGGATTTAGAATCGCTACCTGGCGTAGGTCATAAAACAGCTAGTGTTGTACTGGCACAATCATTCGGTATACCTACATTTCCCATTGACACACATATTCATAGACTTGCACAAAGATGGGGAATGTCGAATGGTATTAATGTTAAACAAACAGAAAAAGATTTAAAGAGAATCTTTCCAAAAGACAAATGGAACAAATTACATCTTCAGATAATATTTTATGGACGTGAATACTGTACGGCCAAAGGATGTGACGGAACTTTATGTAATCTATGTGTAGAGCTTTACCCCAATAGGAGTAAACCTTTTTTACATAAAAAAGCTTAGAGAATAGCCAGAAAAAAAATTGCATCCTAACTAGCCTAATTTAATGATCAAGGTATAGAATGAATACTATTTAAGAAATTATGAAGGTAGCAATTAGTGGGGCATCTGGCAAAACTGGATACAGAATTGCAGAAGAAGCTATAGCTAAAGGTCATGAAGTAACTTTAATTGTTAGACCTAACTCAATCTTACCAAAATCACTCGAAGGTTGCCGTCGTTTAAATATATCATTATTCAATAAACAAGAATTAGATGATTCATTAAATGATATTGAAGCATTATTTATTGCAACTGGGGCTAGACCTTCCATTGACCTAACAGGACCAGCTAAGATTGATTCAATTGCTGTTATTAATCAAGTTGAAAGTTGCAAAAGGGTAGGTGTTAAAAGAATTATCCTTGTTAGTTCACTTTGTGCTGGACGTTGGTTACACCCTTTAAATTTATTTGGATTAATACTTGTTTGGAAAAGGATAGGAGAGAAAGCCCTGGAGAATAGCAATATAAACTGGACTATAATAAGACCAGGAGGACTTAATGATAGAGAGGAGGATATACAAAATGAAGGAATTATTTATTCAGAGAAAGACAATCAAGAGGATGGTTCAATTCCTAGACGTCTTGTCGCAAGATGTTGTATAGACTGTTTAAAAGAAAAAAAATCTATTGGAAGGATCATTGAAATAACAAGTAGTTCACAACAAAAGAAATTAGCTCTAGGTAAGGCTATATAGATGTATGATTTTAAAAATTAATTTATATAAATATGAAAACCAATGCAAAAATAGATGCTCTGCAGTTAATGCTTACTGATCTAAGAACACGGAATGAAACAGTAAGACATAAGGCTGCCTTTAGGGGATGCCAACCAGAGTTTCAGTCATTAGTAACAAATTTAATAGAACAACTTGAGTTAGAATTAAAGAAGCAAAAAAAGCAAATACGTTAATACAACTTATTAAAACAAAGTTCTAACCAAGTTCAAGGCAAGCCAATCCATATACCTGGTTATTAGATACTGGTGGATGAATACCCTTGTACATTCTGAAAGTACGAGAAACTTCACTAAAGCCTAAGCTTTCTAATAAATATTTTGAATAAGGGTTTAATCCCGGTGTATCAATCAGAATTGTTCCAGAATGACTTGAGATCAACCTGCGAAGGAGCATTTCTGCAAGAGGAGGAGTATCTGCTAGCAAGGGACCTATTCTCCAACCTTTTCCAGCCTTTAACAAACAAGGTCTAATTCTCCCGAATCCATGGCAGATATGATTTTTGTCTAATAGAACTGAAACGCTTCCTTCTTTACGGTCAAGCCAATCTGACAAAAAATGAGGTCTTGGAGTTGTTTCTCTACTTGCATCATAAATTTGAACCCCACTTGAAGGAAGATCATTTGCTTGCTGAATAACAAATCCTTCCAATTCGTAATCAGTATATAAATTCGGGCCCACAAGCTCGTCAATACATTCACATTGCCACCTTGTAGTAGTAGAACATATTTCAAATCCCCATTTTTTATAATCGTTGATTCTGTTAGGAGCTGCCTCTAAACCAATTAAGGGGACATCTTTAAGATAATTTATAGCATGTTTCCATAGTTGAATTCCAAAACCGTTTCCACGGTATTGCTCTAAGACTATAAATAAGCCTATAAATCCATAGTTAGGATTATACTTTACCCCTGCAATACAACCTATAGGCTTACCCTCAAGGCAAGCAGTCCAGATGCCTTGTTGATCTGTATTTCTATAAATCAAAACATCTCCTACTCCAGGAGCAAATCCTTCTATTTTTGCCCAGTTAGTAATAATTGGTATATCTTCAAATTGAAGATTTCTTATACTAAAAGAATTTATCATCAATTTAATTAGAAGAGGTTAGATAAAATAAATAAGTTTACTTTATCGCTATTAAGTAGAAGCCTTAGGGGCTATGATTAAGAATAATATCCACCAAGTTAAGACAATTAATGTAATTATTATTGAGAAGAAATAACTAGAAAAGACAAACCAAGTAAAACCAATTAAGGTTATTCCTGAAAGGATTATCGACCAAGGCTGACACCAGAATGGCTTACTATTCCAATAATCGTTAAATGACTTTGTAAAGCTATCTAGATTCATTTTAGATTAGATAAATGTCCTTCGTTACTCAACCTAACTAGTTCGTCGTATCCACCAACAAAAGATCCATCAATAAAGATCTGAGGAAAAGTTGTAGAATGGGATCTTTTGTTTAATTTTTCAAACTCGTCGTCATCTTTTAGAGTAATAATGTTATGTGGAATATCTAACATTTTTAAAAGCCGAACTGCTCTCTTAGACCAAGGACATCCCTCTAAAATATAGACTTCTACTCTATTTATTAGACTAATTGGTAACTGACTGTTTTGGTGTTCATTATCTAGATCTAAAAAGCCAACCAATATATCAACTGCCTTTAATACTAGTGAACCTTTTTCTAAATGACCGCCAAATAACTGACATTTATCATCTGATACGCTCAAATGGAGATGTGTGTTATGAGGAGATATTGTTCCTCCTAAAGATATTATCTCAAAGTGACCTGATAATTTTTTTATTTCTTCGTGGTTAGGGCACTTAAAAGTTGCAGTTGATAAGTCACCTACAATACTTAATACATAACCTTCTAACTTTTCCTTCTTAGATAATTCTTCTAGACTAATTAGTAAATCTGTTGACTTAGTAAGTCTTATGTTTTTTAATCTCATAGAAAATATTTTTTTTAAATTTTACAATATAATTAAGCAATAAAGAGCATTTTCAATAAATTTAATTACTATTTAACCTACCAACAATATAGGTCATACTAACCAACGACGCTAGGAGCACAAAAAGTAAAAAATAGGTCATTCTTCATTGATTTATTTCTTTATTATCACATTTCCTATGGGGAAATATGCCTTCCTGTAAAATATATATATATTATTTCTTATGAAGATTACCATCTAAATTTAAACAATTAACCATATGAAAGAAAATAACTTATTATTAAGAAATCGTAAGTATCGTGCATTAGCTAATTTCCTTACCATATTTAGATGTCTTATTGGCCTACCAATTATTATTTTGCTAACTTACAATAAGTTGTTATTAGCTTGGGCTTTAATATTAATAGGAGGATTAACAGATATATTAGATGGAAAGATTGCAAGACTCTCAGGAACAGTAAGTTCCTTCGGCTCTAAACTTGATCCTCTCGCAGATAAATTACTATTATTAGCTCCGATAATATGGCTATGTAAAATTAATTTACTTCCATTATGGTCAGTATGGATATTATTAACTAGAGAAATAGTTGTTTCTACATGGAGATCAGATATACCAAGTGGTGGGCCAGCCTCTGTTGGAGCTAAAGTGAAAACTTTCTTACAGTTTTTTAGCATTATCCTTCTTTTATGGCCAGCAGAACTTGGAGGTATATATATAAAACTAAAGTTAAATTTGATAGGTTGGTATATATTCTGGCCATCATTACTACTAGCTCTTACTTCAGCCCTAGGATATATTAGGAGTCAATCAATTTCTCATCAGAAGTAAAATCTATTTCATTATTTCTATTAAGAAGATAATCATTATTATAACTATCAATAAATCCTTGATTTATGTCATATTCTGGCGTCCAATCAATGTCTTTTTCTAACTTGGATATATCAGTATAAAAATGCTCAAGCCTTAATGGGAAAGCCTTTCGAGATTTACTATCTAGCATTGAAGAATTAAATGATGTTAGATTTATATCAGATTTAATAACACCACACGCTTTTGCTGCTATATAAACTAAGCCTTTGAAGGTAACGGCTTGTTTGCTAGAACAATTATATATTTGATTAAGCGTTTTATCAGATTCAAGAGATTTTGCTATTGCACTAGTTAAATCCTCAACATGGCCTAATTGAGTTATCGTATGACCATTGTCAGGAATAGGTATAGGCCTTTTGTTCAATAATCTATCAAAGAACCATTTCTCAATTGGATTATAATTTCCTGGGCCATATATATATGTAGGCCTGAAACTTGTATATGGAATCTTTTCCTCCTTCAACCAAATTTCTGTTAAGTACTTACCGATATGTCTACTATTTTCATCTATTAAGCATTCCTCATTTAGAGGAAGTACTTCCGATTTTTGATAAACACCAGCCGAACTTATATAAATAAACCTCAAATTAGGATGTCCTGTTATCTCAATTATCCTTTTACTGTCTTCTAAGGTTCTTCCAGAAGAATCTGTAATTACATCAAAATTCCTACCAGCTAGAGATTGAAGATCATCCTGGACATGTCGATCTCCCTTTATATGCTCAACAAAATCAGGTACAGGGTTAAGGCCTCTTGTAAACAAGGTTATTTCGTAACCTTTACTTGCTAATTTCCTTACAAGAGATTTTCCAATAAACCTGGTCCCACCAATAATGAGAATTTTCAAGGGTCTTCAAAATGACAACTCTTCTATTGAAGCGCGTAAATAGCTGCCAAAACAAATGGTTGCGATGCAATATGTATTAAGTAACTGCTTTTAATAAAAATGGAAGTAATTCCTGCAATAGATCTTCTTGATGGGAATTGTGTGAGACTAAATCAAGGCGATTACCACAAAGTAACTCAATTCAGTAGTAACCCAAAGTCTCAAGCCATTTACTGGCAAAAGAATGGAGCTAAAAGATTACATCTAGTGGATCTTAATGGCGCCAAGACCGGAAATATTAGTAATGATGAACCAATTTTAGAAATATCTAAATCATTGCAAATCCCAATTCAGATTGGAGGCGGGATAAGAAGCATTGAAAGAGCGAAACAACTTTTAAATTATGGAATTGAAAAAGTAATTCTTGGAACTATTGCTATTGAACAACCTGATCTGGTAATCAAATTGACCAACATGTATCCCGGCAGGATAATTATAGGGATAGATGCTAAGGATGGAAAAGTTGCAACTAGAGGTTGGATAACTCAAAGCGAAATAAATGCAACAGATCTGGCTAGGGAAATTTCGAATCAAGACATAGCGGCAATAATAAGTACTGACATATCAACTGACGGAACGCTTGAAGGACCAAACATTGAATCACTTAGATCAATAGCTGAAGTGAGTAAAGTGCCTGTAATCGCATCAGGTGGGATCGGATCTATAGCTGACCTTCTATCTCTCATACCCCTAGAAGAGCAAGGGGTTAAAGGAGTAATTGTCGGGAGAGCACTCTACGACAAGAAATTTGATTTAAAAAATGCTCAAAAAGCTTTATCAAGCCCAAGGCTTCAGGACTTCACAAAAACTAATAGTTATTTCGCATGAAAATCAAGATAAAGATAGGAGCATAATCAATTTCGCGAATATATTTCTGTTTGTCTATGGATCATTTGAAAAGTATTCGTTACATTTCAGATATACGACTTTTTGGTGAATTAATTGAACGAGGGAAAGCCCAAACAGATACTAATAATTGCTCCTGATTTAATTGGCGAGTCCTTAGCAATTCAATTGTCAGACTCAAAAGTCCCCCTTGAGATAGCATTATCTAAAGAAAAACTGACACGACATCCAAGCCTAGTTGTATTTTTTATAGAAAGTATTGAACTGCCTGCAAGTCTAGAAATAGAACTAATAAGGCTAAAGGATCGCTGGCATCCATCACCCTTACTAATTGTATTACCTAGAAGACTTTCTCTAAATACCCAAGAGTTACTTAATTTGAATTGTGCAGGACTAATTCAAGATCCAAATTCTGAAGTTCTCAAAAACTCAATTAAAACTGTTCTTGAAGGTGGAAGAGTTGTTAAACTAAAAGAGAATGTTTCAGTAAAGAATAAATTAAATATACCTATTTTAGGATTAGGTCAATGGCTATTAATAAGTGGGGTGCACCAAATAGATTCAGATCTTGATTCCATAGAAAAGTTACTTAATACTTCTAAAAAAAATCCAATTATTGAATTAGTTTTACAAGGACGTAAAAGAGAGTTGAACCAAGCAAAATATATTTTGCATTACCTTTGGGGGTTACCAGAGAAATCAATCAAGAAGATAAATCAAGATAACAGTCTAAGTAATCAAGATACTAACGAATACAAAACAAATATTACTTTAACTAAAAAAGATTCATCAACAGTATGGAAAGAGATCTTCGCCCGATTGGCAGATACTATTAATGTAGACATAATTAATTCCTCGGGTTGTCTTCTAGCAATAGATGCAATAAAGCCAATTTATCAAAAAGAACTTTTCCACTCGCTACTAAAGCAACTAGATAGAGTTATAATTAAGATAAATGATTCTAAGACTGATGAGTCTAAAACTTTATTATTATGGAACGATCTCCAGATAACTCTTAGGAAGGAATCTATTAGATCACTAATCGGTAGTTATTTAAGGTTGCAACTTAACGGTGAACAAGTGATCGTAGAAGAAGAGTTGATAAATCGAATTGATTTAACAGAGCTAGATGAAGAACTTCCTAATCCAACATTATTTTTGCATCCTTTAATACACAGTAAGTCCTTACTTTTAGAAGGCAAGTTACTGCCAATTGACGACCCAAGAGCATTGATACATGTAGAAATACTTATTAGTAATTGGTTAATTAGAACTGCAGAAGTTCTGAGTTCAGAGCTAATTAATGTATGTTCTGAATGGTCTGATCTAAGGCATTTTCTACTAAACCAAAATCTTGTTCCTACGCGTGAACTCGACAGACTTAGAAACCAACTTAACAGTCAAAGCCAAATACAAAATCTAATAAAAAGACCAATCAGACTTTATGAGAGCAAGAGACAGTTATATAAATTCAACAAGAACGAAATCGAGACCATCTTCTTCGTAGAAGCTAGAGACGATGAACTTCAGAGTCTGGGTTGGTTGCAGCAACAAGTCGCTTTGTTAATTGAAGCAAGAGATGCCATTTCGCCACAGCTACAATCTTTAATAAAATATATTGGTGACTTAATGGTTGTTTTATTAACAAAAGTAATAGGTAGGGCAATAGGATTAGTTGGTAAAGGCATCGCACAAGGAATGGGAAGGACCTTCTCAAGAGGTTGACTTATTATTTGTATAGATGAATCAATCAACTCTTTAATCTTTTTTGATGAATAACAAAATAAAAAAGTTCATATGTATATTGGCAATTATCTTTTGCTTTATTCCAAGTGCTCATGCATCTCTTGATAACGATAGTTATGAAGGCAATATTTTTACAATTGTTACTGGCAACGGTGCCCTAGTCCCTCCATCAACAACTCTTTCAGAGTCATTAAAAAATCATAGGACATCTGTTTTGGTTTTCTACTTAGATGATAGTAAGACAAGCAAAGTATTTGCTCCTGTAGTTTCAGGTATAAAGTTATTATGGCCTTCTGAAATTGATCTAATTCCTTTAACTACTGATGAGCTTCAGAATAAAAATTCAAGAAACAAAAGTGATCCATCGTATTACTGGCATGGCAATATCCCTCAAGTGGTTGTTATAAATGGAGAAGGTGAAATTATTCTTGATGCAGAAGGACAAGTTCCTATAGAAGATATAAATAATGCGATAAGTAAATCAACTGGATTAAAAACACCTGATTTCACTGTAAGTATAAAGAGCTTTAATGAATATAATAGTGAAGCTGCAAAAGACGGATATGCAGATCCCCGTTAATTATTTAATAACAATAAAGCATGTACATTATTATAATAAGTCACCAATATACATTTAATAATGTATTCTCTATAAACGTTATCTAGGAGAAATGAACCTAATTACAACATTCATAATTATACTCTTTGTTTTATTATTTACGATTGAATTATCTCATTCACTGAGGAAGCAATCTCCATTAAAACTTAGTCCAATTGACTGGCTTATAAATGTAAGCAATAATAAAATAATAATCACAGGTTGGCTTCATATTAAAAATACACATAAAAGAATTGAGGTTATGATTCCTAGTTTAAAAATCAAGCCCAAAGTATTAAGCAAAAGAGAAATTGGACATATAAAGTCTAAAGTAAGGATAATTACTGAACATCCTGATGAAGAGAATAGAAAAGATAATTACTGGCAAGCATATATTGTTAAAAGTAATAAAGATACTAAAATAAAGGTAGAGATTATCTTAGAAGAAGAACCATGCATTAATGATATAAATATTCTATCGGAAACAATATGGATTGATGTTATTTGGGAGAATTATGGACCTTTTGGAATAATCAAAAATAAAGAAGGCTTTGTTTTGCCAATTTCTAAACCATTTAGAAATACACAAAATGATAACTGGATAAAATCTTCAAATGGCTCAATGTTGCTACCTATAAAGACTCATATTCTTGGAAAGCTAGATAATCCATACGATGTAATTAATGAATACTGTTCAAAAATAATTAAACCTGGGGACATATTAACAATAGGCGAAACTCCTTTAGCAATAATGCAAGGGAGATATATTTCTCCAACTTTTATTAAAACTTCATTCATCTCAAGGATACTCTGTCTACCATTTCATCCAACCAGTAGTTTAGCTACAGCATGTGGGATGCAATCGCTTATAAATATAATTGGCCCCACTAGAGCAATAACATCATTGTTCTTTGGATCTATTTTCAAACTAATAGGAATTAAAGGAATTTTTTATCGTCTAGCGGGAAAACAAGCTCGCCTAATAGACGACATCACAGGTACGACACCTCCATATGATCAGACTATTGTTTTAGGACCAATAAAAGAAAATATCTTTTGTTATGAAGCCTCAAAGAATTTAGGTATTGATATTGCCATAGTTGATGTAAATGACCTTGGCAAAGTCAAAGTATTAGAGACTACAGATCAATCTAATGTAAAATTTCTTAAGCATGTCCTTTCAACTAATCCTGCAGGCAATGGAAATCAACAGACTCCAATAGTTTTGATAAGACCTTTTAAAAAATAATATTATTATTACTATATATATAAGGTAAATTTTAAAGGAGATTTGTCTAATACTAAAAGCGAAAATTTAAAAATTGAGGCACTGCAAGCTAAGCACCTTCCCATGCTTGCCTCAAGTGAGCAAACGCGAAGAATTGGCTGGATGCAAATAATGCTTATAAAAACATGGTTATCCGAAGCAGAGGGTAAATTAAAAGGTCTAATTCCAAAACGGCAACCAAAATGCCTTGTAGCACTTGAGGGTGGTGATCTAATAGCTATTGTTGTTCTTCAACCTAATAATAGAAGAGGTTCATGCTGGTCACTTTCCTTCCCAGAGTTTATAAAAGATCCGAAACAATCAACAAAATTAGAAGCAAGTAAATCACTTCTACAAGCAGCTATACAGACCCAAAAAAATGTCACTCAAAACTGGTTAATAAGATTACCAAGTTCTGAAACTGATCAACTTTCATTATCAAGAGAAATTGGTTTCCAGCCCTTAAAAATAATGAAAAGCTGGGAATGCGGAGAACACCCAGATCCAGACTGCCTAGAATCTAATAAATTGCCATTAAATGTCTCTTGCCAACCTTTATCACGATCAAATGGTCAAGTGCTATGGAGGTTGAAAAACAGAGCTGAATCTCCTCAATATAGAGACATAGTCGACAATCAATGGATGGATCTAATAGATCGAAATGAACCAGAAAATTTAATTCTTTTAACTAAGAATCAAGATGAATATATAGCACTACTTGGATTAATCACACCTATTTGTTCTGAAGAATTATTATCTCTGGAAATAATTCGAGATATAGCTTGGGATTCCAGACTGATTAAATCTATTCCTTATTTGCTAAATAAATTAATAGTTAGTTGGCCTAAGATATCTATTGAAACATTGGCTTCAGATATACATACAAATAATATACTCGAAGAACTTAATTGGAAAGAAAAAGGAGAATCAGTAATTTTAGGAAGAACTTTATGGAAAAGAAAAGCTAATAAAAACTTAGTTTTAAAAGGAAATACTTTAGAAGCAATATTTGGTGGACTTAAGCCAAATCAACCTCCTTTGCCCTCTCCCTTCTTATTTAGTAAAATTAAATGAAGAGACCAAAAGCAAAATCAGTTCTAAGCTTAGATGTCGGGAAAAAGAGAATTGGTTTAGCCGGTTGTGATCCTCTCGGGATAACCGTTACGAGATTAAAACCATTAATTAGAAAAGATTTTGAAAGTGATCTAAATGTAATCAATCAGCTTTGTAAAAATAGAAAGGTAGAGGGGCTTGTAATAGGACTACCATTTGGCAAATCTGGAGAAAAAACAATCCAAGGAAAGTTTTGCATGGAATATGGCCTAAGGATTGCCAATGCTCTTAATTTGCCAATAGCTTGGGTAAACGAACATTCCAGTACATGGCAAGCAAAAGCAAATTTAAAGCTTCATAGCGATCGATCAGGCAAAATAGATAGTGAAGCTGCTGGCCTTCTTTTAGAACAATGGCTAATTGAAGGACCAGAGTTAAGCCTAAGCAAATGAAAGGTTCACATCGAGCCTTAACTTGAGTAAAACCGATTGCCAACTCTCACATTGAAATTTATCTAATCAATGGCTAATTCTGAATCAAGTAATAACGGACAAGTACCAACGATTCTTGTCAAAGATAGTAAAGGTAGTGATCTACTGTGCTTCCTTGAACAAATTGTGCCTATAGAAGACTGTGAATATGCTCTATTAACTCCTGTCGATACTCCTGTCTCATTATTCAAGCTTATTGATGGAGATGATCCAGAGCTTGTAGAAACAATAGAAAAAAGTGAGCCAATTCTGGAAGTAGCTGATGTAGTCCTGCAAGAATATGATCTTAATTTAATAAGATCTGCTTTAACCCTTACTGTCTCAGGGGAATTAGATGAGCCAGACCCTGAAGAACTTGAAGAGGACGAAGACGACATAGACGATGAATCAGAAACATATGAATTACTTGTCAGTTTTAAGGTAAAAGAAGAAGAATATGGTCTCTACATTCCACTTGATCCATTTTTCATCGTTGGAAAAATACATGACAATGAAGCAAGCCTTATAGAAGGGGAAGAATTTGACAGGATTCAGGCCCAAATTGAAAAGGAACTTGAAGAAAGAGGTTTCTCAGAGTAATGACTAAAAATTGGCTTAAGCCAGATTGGGATACTAATCTAAGTATTCAGAATCTCTCCATAAATGAATTACTAAGCCAAGAAATAAAATTACTTTTACTTGATGTTGATGGAACTCTACTTCCAAGACAAAAGATTAATTTACCGCAATCAATTAAGGAATGGATTCTTGAAGCTAAAGAGCAATTGCATATTCACTTGCTAAGTAATAATCCTTCCAAAAAAAGAATAAAGTGTATAGCCAATGAATTAAGTCTAAGTTACACTTATAGCGCTTCAAAGCCTAGAAGAGGAAAGACTATAAAAGTAATTAAAAAATTCAACTATCCTGCTTCCAATATAGCAATAATCGGAGACAGAATATTCACTGATATACTAATTGGTAATAGACTAGGAATATATACAATACTAGTTAAACCAGTACAGCAAAATGGTTTGGTTTCAGGTAGAAACTATACGCAAAGAATAGAAAGATATTTAGCTAGAAATCTAGGGGGGAAATAATATGAGTTTATTGGTAATTAAAATAGGAACAAGTCTATTAAGAGGTAGTAAAAGACAATCTACAGCGCAGGTAATTGATAATTATTGTGAGTGCATTGCAAAATACCTTAAAGAAGGAAATAAGGTAATTATTGTATCGAGTGGTTCTGTTGGGCTTGGTTGCGACCGGCTAGAAATAAAGGATAGACCTGAAGAAATAGTCGCCTTACAAGCAGTTGCAGCAGTAGGACAAGGTCATCTCATGAGTCTTTATGAAAAATCAATGAATAAATATGGATATAAAGTAGCTCAAATACTTTTGACTCGATCTGAACTTGGATCGAGATTATCTTACGTAAATGCTTCAATGACTTTGCAGAAGCTTCTTGATTGGAATGTCATTCCAATCGTAAATGAAAATGATACTATCGCTATTGATGAACTAAAGTATGGTGACAATGACACACTCTCTGCCCTAGTCGCAGGGGCTATTTCTGCAGATAAACTAATATTATTAACAGATATTGATAAACTTTACTCAAGTGATCCAAAAACGAATAAAGAGGCTCACCCTATAAACGAAATTTACCATCCAAGTGAATTAAAAGATATTCAAGATAAATCATTCAAAGTTGGCACATGGGGTACTGGTGGAATAAAAACTAAACTAGCTGCTGCCAAAATTGCCACAGAAAGAGGAATCACTGTTCATTTGGCAGATGGAAGAGAACCAAGTACTCTCAAAGAATTATTTAAAGGTTTAAAACTTGGGACGATATTTCATCCTCAACCAAACCCTATAGGAAACAAGAAAAGTTGGTTAGCCTATGCCTTAAAACCTGCTGGCTCTATTCAAATAGATAATGGCGCTTGTTATGCCATAAAGAAACAAGGAGCATCTCTATTATTAGTAGGTATTAAAAATGTAAATGGATCTTTCACTAAAAATCAAGCTGTAACAATCGAAAGTCAAGCTGGTGAAGAAATTGGAAGAGGTATATGTTCTTTAAGCAGTGAAGATATTAGAAGTAATATACGAAATAAACTATCCTCAACAAAATCACCTATTGTTATTCATAGAGATGTACTTGTTTTAACTACTGGCATGTTTGAATAATTAAATCTAATCATTCAGATCTTTCCAAAATTATCCTAGAGATGCTTTTAAGCCAATTAATTAACTCATTAAAAAAAGGCGATGCGGAACTAATTGACTTTGCAATTAGCCAAGACACAGAAATCAAGAAAGGAGCTTCAATTGAAAATGCCCAGGAGAATCAACTAACTTTTTTAGAAAAAAACAGTTATCTAACAGTTCATCTTTCTACAACCAATGCTTCTCTAGCGATTCTTCCAAATGATGAGGAATTAATAAATATTGCAAAAGAACGAAGGCTTTCATGGGCAATCTTTGAAAATCCAAAATTAGCTTTTGCCGAAAGCCTAGATATACTTAATTCTAGCATTGATCCTTTATTAGGTATTCATAAAACTGCCGTTATAGGTAAAGGAGTCAAACTTGGAAAAGGTATCTCAATTGGAGCTAATGTATGTATTGCTGACAATTCAATTATTGGAGAGAACACAATAATTAGGGCCGGTGTAGTCATCTACGAAGGAGTAAAAATTGGCCAATCTAATTACCTTCATTCCAACTGTGTTATTCATCGCAAATCAATACTAGGAAATAATTGCATAATTCATTCAAATGCAGTTATTGGATCCGAAGGTTTTGGATTTATTCCAACAAAAAAAGGTTGGAGAAAGATGCCCCAAACAGGAATAGTAATGATTGATAATGATGTCGAAATAGGTTGTAACTCGAATATTGATAGACCATCAGTAGGCAAGACCTTCATAGGTGCAGGAACTAAAATAGATAATCTGGTTCAAATAGGTCATGGTGTAATTATTGGGCAAAATTGTGCTTTAGCGGCACAAGTTGGAATAGCCGGCGGAGCAATTCTTGGGAATGGAGTAATACTTGCTGGCCAAGTAGGAGTGTCGAATCGAGTAAAGGTTGGTGACGGTGTTGTAGCAACTTCTAAATGTGGAATCATAAGAGATATAGAGCCAGGACAAGTTATAAGTGGTTTCCCAGCAATGCCTAACAAGTTATGGTTAAGATGTTCTGCAATTTTTAAAAAACTTCCAGAAATTGCAAAAACTTTCCGTAAGTTCAAGATTAAAGAACTCTAATAAAATTCAAAACCTCAATTCAACTAACACCTTCACATGAATAAATACAAAATCGTCTTACTCCCTGGGGATGGAATTGGTCCTGAGATAACAAAAGTAACTAAAATATTATTAGAAAACATTAGTAAGAAATTTTCGTTTGAATTAAATTTTGAAGAACAACTAATTGGTGGCTCTGCGATAGAAAAAACGAGTAATCCATTACCGGAACGTACATTAAAAGCATGTAAAGAATCAGATGCGATTTTAATGGCAGCAATTGGTGACCCAAAATATGACAATTTACCGCGAGAGAAAAGGCCTGAGACTGGATTACTTCAACTAAGATCTGGGCTAGAGTTATTTGCAAATATTAGGCCTGTAAAGATTTGGCCTTCACTAATTGATTCAAGTAGTTTAAGGCCAGAAATAATAAGAAATGTCGACCTAATTGTCGTTAGAGAATTAACTGGTGGAATATATTTTGGAGAGCCTAAAGGAAGAATAAGTATAGAAGGAGGGGGAGTAAAAGCCTTTAATACTATGAGTTATACCTCAGGTGAAATAGATCAAATTAGCGACATAGCTTTTGAATTAGCAAGGACTAGAAGGAAAAAGATTTGCTCTGTTGATAAAGCTAATGTTCTTGATGTAAGTCAACTTTGGAGAGAAAGAGTGAACTTACAGGCAAAAAGAAATCCAGACATTGAATTAACTCATTTGTATGTAGATAATGCTGCAATGCAATTAGTAAAAGACCCTGCTCAATTTGATGTAATTCTTACGGGGAATCTCTTTGGAGACATAATTAGCGATGAAGCGGCAATGTTAACAGGCTCTATTGGAATGCTTCCCTCTGCATCTTTAAACATAGATGGGCCAGGGCTATTCGAACCTGTTCACGGATCTGCCCCTGACATAGCAAACAAAAACAAAGCAAATCCGATAGCAATGATTCTTTCAGCCGCAATGATGTTAAGGATTGCGTTAAAAGAATCAGAAGCTGCTGCAGAACTAGAAAAGGCAGTAGAGGCCGTTCTTTATGAAGGCTTCAGAACAGCTGACTTAATGGACCAAACAAAAACAGAATTAGGTTGTAAAGAGATGGGTGAAAAAATAAAAAATGCACTTAATTCCTAAAATTCATTCACAAATAAAAATATCTGTCCACATGTTTTGATTATTTGGCCTGTTGACCTGCGAAAATCTCATAGTTTGATTCAAAAAATAAATGTCGAAGACTCATCCCGTTGTTGCAGTAACTGGTTCATCAGGAGCTGGCACCAGTACAGTCAAAAGAGCCTTCGAGCACATATTCGCTCGAGAAGAAATTGTTCCTGCTGTTGTTGAAGGTGACAGTTATCACCGCTTCGAAAGAATGCCTATGAAAAAAGCTATGGCTGATGCCTTATCAAAAGGCGAAAACTTTTCTCATTTCGGTCCTGAAGCAAATTTATTTGACAAACTTGAGGAACTGTTTAGGAGCTATGGAGAGACGGGTAGAGGGCAAAAACGCTATTACCTTCACAGCCAAGAAGAAGCTCAAGAACATAATTCCAGACTAGGAACATCACTTGAAGCTGGGCAATTTACTCCTTGGGAAGATATTCCTTCTGGAACTGATGTTCTGTTTTACGAAGGCTTACATGGTGGCGTTGTAGGTGAAAATTATGACGTTGCTTCATTAGCAGACTTATTAGTTGGTGTTGTGCCAATAACAAACCTTGAATGGATACAAAAAATTCATAGAGATAATGCAGAAAGAGGTTATTCGGCAGAAGCAATTGTTGATACAATTTTAAGAAGAATGCCTGATTACATAAATCATATTTGTCCTCAATTTAGTAGAACAGATATTAATTTCCAAAGAGTTCCAACTATTGATACATCAAATCCATTTATATGTAGAAATATCCCGACACCAGACGAAAGTTTTGTAATTATTCACTTTAGGAAAGGAGCAAGAGAAAAATGGGGCATTGAATTCCAACATTTATTAGGAATGATTCATGATTCCTTCATGTCTAGTCCTACTAGCATTGTTGTAAATGGAGGAAAAATGGGATTTGCGATGGAGTTAATTCTTACTCCTATAATCCACAAAATGATTGAAGACAAGAAAAAGCTATCCTAAAGAAAATTATTTAAAGTAAATTATTTTAATTTTCTCATCATTCCAATTTATTTAATTAATTAATTAGCCTGGCCGATGGAGCTTTTCATCCTAAAACTCTCATTGAATTAATTATAAATCGATGAAAATTAAATAAATATTGATAGATCATTTTGGGAATGAGCATGTTTACGCTTTAAATAGGAATAGAAAGTTTTTTAATCGTGTCTCTATTCGACTGGTTTGCTGATCGACGCAAAGGACAATTTGTAGGAAAGGTTATTCAAGAGACAGATGAAGGAGACGGACTTTGGGGGAAGTGCCCAGAATGTGGACAAGTGGTATACAGAAAAGATCTCTTAGAGAACGCAAACGTTTGCAATAACTGCGGTCATCACAACAGAATTGATAGTCAGGAAAGAATAAATATAATTGCTGATCCTCAAACTTTTCAGCCAATTAATAAAGATCTAAGTCCTATAGATCCGCTTGGCTTTAAAGATAGAAGAGCTTATGCCGATCGACTAAGAGAAAGCCAAACAAGTACAGGCATGAAAGATGGCGTAAGGACTGGCCTATGCAAAGTAGAAAATATCCCAATTGCTTTAGCAGTAATGGATTTTAGGTTTATGGGAGGGTCTATGGGCTCAGTGGTTGGCGAAAAAATCACACGTTTAATTGAAAAAGCTACAGCAGACAAACTTCCTCTTTTAATTGTATGTGCCTCTGGAGGGGCAAGGATGCAAGAGGGAATGCTTAGCCTCATGCAAATGGCAAAGATATCTGGAGCACTAGAAAGGCATAGAGAAAAAGAACTTCTATATATGCCACTACTTACTCATCCAACCACAGGAGGAGTTACAGCAAGTTTCGCAATGTTAGGAGATTTAATCCTAGCCGAACCAAAAGCTCTGATCGGCTTTGCAGGAAGAAGAGTAATTGAGCAAACACTTCGCGAAAAGCTACCTGATAATTTCCAAACGGCAGAATATTTACAGGAACATGGATTTGTAGATACAATTGTACCAAGGACACAATTAAGAAAAACTCTTAGTAAGATATTAAAACTTCATGGCAATAATCCAATTTATTAGTAAATATATTCGCTCAATAAATATATCTTTAATGAAGCAAAAAATAATATTAATAAGCTTAATAAAATTAGTAATTATTATAATTCTTATAACATCTCCTAACTTTGCGAATGCCTATTCAAATGAATGGGTGGAAGTACCCTCAAGTGAATATGGAAGGCAATACTGGGATAAATTAACTATCAAATATATCCAGGATAAAATCGTAAGAGTTACAACAAAGTTTATCCCATTTAAGACTGCAGAAAAAAAGGAATTTATTTATGAAACAGACATTGATTGTTCAAAAAATCTTTACAAAGATATTTCAATAAATGGCATTAAAGAATTAGGAGCCGAATGGCTAGGATCTAATCAAGATAAACTGATAGAAGGCTTAATTAATCAAGTCTGTACATCAGAAATCAAGTAAATGAACGAAGAGAAGAGACTGCCAATTGCTATAGCAGGACTAGGTTTTGGAGAATCTGTTCATCTACCAGCCTTAAAATCTAGCAAGATCCTAAAACCTTTTGCAATTTGGCACCCAAGAGAAAACAGATTAAATGAATCCTGCAAAAATAATGGATTAATTGGATTTAAAGAATGGACATCCCTTATAAAAGATAAAAATATTAAAGGTATAATTATAGCTACACCACCAAGTGTTAGATACCAACTTGCAAAAGAAGCACTTGAAGCTGGCAAACATCTACTTCTAGAAAAGCCAGTAGGATTGAATGAAGAAGAAGTACAAGAACTCCAGAGACTATCAATAAGAAGAAACCTAATAGTAGCTGTTGACTTTGAATATAGAGCAGTTCCTTTATTTATGCAGGCTAAAAGAATAATTAATGAGGGCAAATTAGGAAAAGTTTGGCTTATTAAACTAGATTGGCTTATGAGTAGTAGAGCCAATCAATCAAGGCCATGGAATTGGTACTCAAATAAAGAAGAGGGAGGAGGAGTTATTGGTGCACTTGGGACTCACGCATTTGATATTTTGCATTGGTTTTTTGGCCCAACTGTTTCTATTTCATCTCTTATATCAACATCTATAAAGAATAGAGATTGCAGCCAAACCAATAAATCCAAATTAGTAACAAGTGAAGATACTTGTATAAGTCAAGCTGAAATTCTTGACAATATAAATGGAAGCGATGAGAACATCATTGCTCAAATAAATCTGTCCTCAGTAACAAGAAATGGTAGAGGCTGCTGGATTGAAATATATGGAAGCAAAGGCACTTTGATATTAGGTAGCGACAATCAGAAAGACTATGTACATGGCTTTGGTCTTTGGCTTTCTCAAAATGATGGACCGCTCAAAAACATAACTGCTGATCAAGATCTAACCTTTGCTAAGACATGGAAAGATGGACGTATCGCACCCGTCGCCAGAATTCAAAATTGGTGGGCTAAAAGCATTACTGAAAATACACCAATGATTCCTGGATTAGCAGAGGCAGCCTTAAGCCAAAAAGTATGTGACAAGGTCAATGTTTCTGCTCAAGCAGGATTAAAAGTTAATTTTGAATGAACATAAGATTTTTTAAAAAACGGTTTTTTATTATCAAAAATTTAAAAATAAAAAACCTCTTAAGAGCAAATAGACAATAAAGAACAATACGATGTATAAATTTATACATGATTTATACACGTTGTGTGGAAAAATCTTAAGGAAATTTTTCTGGCAGAAATGGCCCTTAGTTACTACGCAGAAGAGCTTAAGAAAACAGCCTCCTCTATAGCTCGCCCAGGCAAAGGAATTCTTGCTGTTGATGAGTCAACTAAGACAGTCGGCAAAAGGCTTGCATCTATTGGTGTTGAAAATAGCGAAGACAATCGGAAAGCCTACCGAGGAATGCTCTTCACTACAGAAGGCCTAGGAAACTTTATAAGTGGAGCAATTCTTTTTGAAGAAACTCTCTTTCAAAATCACCAAGACGGTGAGCCTATGGTGAAAAAGCTTGAAAAGCTTGGAATAATTCCAGGAATAAAAGTAGACAAAGGACTACGTCCTTTGGCTGGAGGAAATGATGTGGAAACATTTTGTTCTGGTCTAGACGGATTAGTTGAGAGAGCCGCTGATTATTACGAACAGGGTGCTCGTTTTGCTAAATGGCGTGCAGTACTTCAAATAACAGATGACGGATGTCCTACTAATCTTTCAATCCAGGAAAATGCATGGGGATTAGCTCGTTATGCAAGATCTGTTCAAGAATCGGGCCTTGTACCAATTATTGAACCAGAGATATTGATGGACGGAGCTCACGACATTAATAAAACTGCAGCTGTTCAAGAGCAAGTAATCAAAACGGTTTATAAAGCCTGCCAAGAGAATGGAGTTCTCTTAGAAGGAACATTGCTTAAGCCTTCTATGACGGTTCCTGGTGCAGACTTTGCAACAAAGGCAGATCCTCAAAAGGTAGCTGAATTGACAATAAGAACAATGGAACGTTCGGTACCAGCAAGCGTGCCTGGAATCGTATTCCTATCAGGAGGACTAAGTGAAGAAGCAGCTTCTGTTTATCTAAACTTAATGAACAAAATTGACCGTAAAGCGAAATGGAACGTTTCATTCTCATATGGACGCGCTTTACAACATTCTTGCTTAAAAGCATGGGGTGGATCCAATACAGAAGCTGGACAAAAGGCTCTTATAGCTAGAGCTCAGGCCAATTCGGAAGCTTCAACAGGAAGCTACGTTACTGGTTCTCAACCTTCTTCAGACGAAGCTCTTTTCGTTGCTGGCTACACGTACTAATAAATAAAATTAAAGTCTGGGTTGCTCTTTCATATTGCAACCCAGTTTTTTTTGTTCAAAAGATTTTCAGGAAATTAAAGACTTTAATATTTCTTGCCCATCAAGTGAACCTAATAGTGGGTCACATGCTCTTTCTGGATGAGGCATTAATCCAAAAACATTTCCTTTTACGTTAGTAAGACCTGCTATATCGTATAAAGAGCCATTTGGATTATTTATATATTTAAGTGCAATTAAACCATTATCTTCTAGTTCATTAAAAGTACTTTTACTACATTGATATCTTCCCTCTCCATGAGCTATCGGTAATGCAATAGTGTCTTGATTTCTTATGTTCTTAAACCAATCAGTATTATTGTTTGCAATGGAAAGTGAAACTGATTTACAAATAAAATGAAGGTCTCTATTTCTAGTTAGAGCACCTGGCAATAAACCTAATTCAGTAAGAATTTGAAAACCATTGCAGATTCCAAGTACTTTCCCTCCTCTTTTGGCGAAGTCACATACTGACTGGAGAACAGGAGCAAACCTAGCAATTGCCCCACAGCGCAAATAATCGCCATAACTAAATCCACCTGGTAAAACAATTGCATCTATGCCTTTCAAATCGGTCGTTTCATGCCACAAATAACGAGTAGGTATTCCCAAGCAGCCCTCAAGCGCCCAATTGACATCTCTGTCACAATTTGAACCAGGAAAAACAACAATTCCAATTGTCATATCTATTTCTGAAGAGGGGTTTCGACTGCCATCTCCAAGCTCCAGTCTTCGATAACAGGATTAGCTAAGAGTCTGTCACTAATAACTTCTAATTTTGACTTTGCTTCAGTTTCATTTGATGCTTCAATTTCAATTTCTATAACTTTTCCTATTCGTAATCTAGAGATTCCATCAATTCCTAATTTATTTGCTGCTGCTCGTGTTGCTTCACCGGCTGGGTCAAGGACTGAAGGTCTTAAGCGGACTAGAACTCTTGATCGATAAAGAGACATTATTTTTAATCAATAAAGAAGGATTAACATTGATTATCAAACAAATCTCTGATTTAAGAAAGTGATTGAACAACAAAAGACTTTAAGAGAATTTATTCTCAGGATCTAATAAACCCTTTCCCAAGCACTCTAGACAAGTCTTATAGCAATCAGGAGAGGATTTGGTATAACCATTACCTCCACATCTATTGCAAACAGACGACTCTACAAAGGCATCCAGAGGTGTATCACAAATATTTTGACGAAGTAATGAGCTCACTAAAGCAAAGTAATTAGGAAAAAAGAGGAGAAATTTGTTAGGAATTCCTCAAGACATAAACAGATTCGCTAGAACCTCTGAAGAAAACAACCCAAAGTTAATATAAATACTAAATAGAAATATCATTGATATTCATTGATTTTAATAAGAGTCGGCTATTTAAAAGTATTTTGAATCTCTTCAACTACTCCATCTCTAAAACTTATAACGACAAGGTCTAGTCCGCTGATTCTCGGCTTCCAGCTTGATGGAGGAACTTTCTCAAACCAACAGTCAAATCTCTGGCCAACCATCTGAACCTGCAATGGCAAATCTTTTCCAGCCAGCCAAAATCGACCTTTTAGTCTAATAATCTGAAAATCAACTGCTATAGAGGTTAATAATTCTCTCAAGTTATTTTGCTCTATTTTACATTCATGACGAATTGAATTATTTATAACTTCCAGATGATGATGGTCATGCTTATGTTCTTTATCTTTAGATTCATATTCCTCACTAGATCGATTTATTCCTAAGACTATAGAAGAATCTATTTCTCCACAAGATATTGGAAATATTGGTATAGTTGATTTAACCTTTGATTCGATATTTAATTTAATAGATTTAATTAAAGCCTTTCCTAGTAAATCAGCACGGCTTATTAAGATTACATCTGCAGCATCTAGTTGATTATTAAATAATTCATCTAAAGGTGTTAAGTGATCAATACTTTTATCTTCACTTCTTTGATTATCAAATGCACTCAAGTCCCCAATGGGACTTCCTTTACTTAAAGCTTCTCCATCAACAACTGTAACAACACCATTCAAGTAAACTTTTGCTTTTATAGAAGGCCATGATAGGGCCTGAATTAATGGCTTTGGCAAGGCAAGACCACTTGTTTCAATAACTATTCCAGCCAATCTTCTTGTAGGTAACAATAAGTTATTTAAGGCTGGAAGAAAATCATCTTGAACAGTGCAACAAATACATCCATTGTTTAATTCAACTAACCGCCCATCCAATTCTTCACCAGAGCAAAATCCACAGCTTTTAAATAAATCCCCATCTATTCCAACGCTTCCAAACTCATTAACCATTACACCCAATTTTTCTTGACTATTAATTAATAGCTTTCTGAGAAGTGTAGTTTTACCTGAACCAAGAAAGCCGGTAATTATCGTTACAGGAATACGGTTAGGAAAAGACATTTATAATTAATCTAAAAGTTAACATCCAAGACTATATTTAGTCTCTACGCCAGTTGAGGGATTAGTACCATCAGCTATTGAACAAAGTTGCTTTTGTTGAATGCGGCTAATAACTGCATCAGTAAAATCAGCTCCTTCTATATCAGAATTCTGGAAATTACTTTCCATTAAAAGAGCTCCATTGAAATTAACATCTCTAAGATCAGCTTTATCAAAGTCACTTGCATAAGCAAGAGCATCACTTAAATCTGCGCCATTTAAATCTGCTCCTACTAATTTACTGTTATTAAAAACGGCTCCTGCAAGATTTGATTGACTAAAATTAATACCACTAAGATCAAACTTAACAAACTCATTTCCGCTTAAATCCAAGCCAGACATATCTTGCTTGATTTGTAATTCCTCCTGATTCCTAATTTCTGGAGGTCTTTTAGCAAAAGCTTCTGAAGAGATAAAGAATGTCAAAAGGCAGAAAACAGATGAAGCAATCAAAAGTTTCTGAACTCGAACAAAGATTGAAAGACTTTTAGTCATTGGTAAGCAAAAAGGCTTCAAGCCAGTAATTTATATATTCACGTTATGGCAAATAACTGCCCATGGAAGCCTTATGCCAATGACATTAAAAATAATTGTTCCACCTCACCCAGTAATAGCTCATTGGTTAAGTATGTTGAGAAATGAAACCACCCCAAGTGCGATTTACTCAACAGGGTTGGAACAACTAGGAAAATGGCTTACGTATGAAGCCATAAGAGAATGGCTTCCAAACAGAAAAGAAGAAATCAAAACCACACACGGCAAAACAGAAGGATTTGTTATTGAATCAAGAGTACCTTTGTTAGCGATACCAAACTTACCAGGGGGTTTAATGCTTTGGCAGGGGGGAAGAGATCTTTTGCCAAATGCAGTTTTATGCCTAAGTGGAGTTCCTAAAAAGATTGAACCTAATTCAGGAATAGTTATATATCTTGACCAGATTTCTACTGGGGAAATACTTTTGAAGACAATAAAAGATCTGAACAAACAACATATAGAAGGGAAAAGAATAAGAATCATTTGCGCAATCGCCAGTAGCGAAGGCCTAAAACTACTCGGAGAATCCTTTTCAGATTTAACAATTTATGCAGCCTGTATAGATCCAGAATTGAAAGATGATGGAAGTCTTTATCCAGGCATAGGAAACCCAGAGAAACGAATTAACACCATAATCACAAGATAGAACTAGGATTTAAATGTAATAATTAAATTTATGGGACAGTACAGAGAATCTTCATCAAGCAGTCTTGGCTCTCTGCTAAGTGGAGCAATCTTAGGAGCCGCAGGACTTGCTTGGTGGTTATTTGCAGAAGCCGAGAGACGTCAAGAGAGCAGGAAACAGAGAGCAATGCTTTATGCACCTCGCATCCAAGATGGTTCTGAAGCTATCGATTCGTCAAATTCAGTAATAGAGAAAAAAACAAGCGAGAATTTAGAGCATAGAGTTGAACAATTAAATTCAGCAATAGCTGATGTAAGGAAGCAACTAGAAGATCTTGGTGAAAAAGTTTAAAAATATTGAACAAAATTTATTTACTAAATCAAGAAATGCTTAGATCTAGCGCAATAACAAAAGGACTACAAAGATCGCCAAATAGGGCAATGCTTAGAGCCGTAGGGTTTGGTGACGATGACTTCAATAAACCAATTGTCGGAATAGCCAATGGTTACAGCACAATAACTCCCTGCAATATGGGACTAATGGAGCTTGCTCGCCGTTCAGAGCAAGCAGTAAGAGTAGCCGGTGCTATGCCGCAAATCTTCGGCACCATCACCGTTAGCGATGGGATCTCAATGGGGACCGAGGGTATGAAATATTCCCTTGTATCAAGAGAGGTAATAGCAGACTCTATAGAGACCGCCTGCAATGCTCAGAGTATGGATGGGATGCTCGCAATAGGCGGCTGTGATAAGAATATGCCTGGTGCAATGATATCTATTGCAAGGATGAATATTCCATCAATATTTGTCTATGGAGGAACAATAAAACCAGGCAAACTAGATGGAAGTGACTTAACTGTAGTAAGTGCTTTTGAAGCAGTTGGTCAACTTACAAGTGGGAAAATCGACGAGGAAAGATTATTAGCAGTTGAAAAGAATGCGATTCCTGGAGCGGGAAGTTGCGGAGGAATGTTTACAGCAAACACAATGTCAGCAGCAATTGAAACAATGGGTCTAAGTCTTCCATATAGCTCAACTATGGCTGCAGAAGACAATGAGAAATCAGAAAGTGCGGCTCAAAGTGCAGCAGTACTTGTCGAAGCAATTAAAAAAAACATAAAACCCTTAGACATACTTACCAAAGAAGCTTTTGAAAATGCGATAAGTGTAGTAATGGCAGTTGGTGGATCAACTAATTCGGTATTACATCTTCTAGCAATAGCAAAGACTGCAGGAATAGATCTTGCAATAGATGATTTTGAACGGATAAGGCAAAAGGTTCCTGTTATCTGTGATCTAAAGCCAAGTGGAAAATATGTAACTGTAGACTTACACAAAGCTGGGGGAATTCCCCAGGTGATGAAACTATTACTCGATGCAGGGTTATTGCACGGAAATTGTTTAACAATTCAGGGCAAAACAATTAATCAAGTTTTGAAAGATGTACCGTCTATACCTCCAAATAATCAAGACGTTATTCGCACAATATCCAATCCTATTTATAAGAAAGGACATCTTGCTATTTTAAAAGGTAACCTCGCAATAGAAGGAAGTGTTGCGAAAATAAGTGGTGTAAAGACTCCGGTAATAACAGGTCCAGCAAGAGTATTTGAAAGTGAAGAAGAATGCCTTTCCTCGATACTAAAAAATGAAGTCAAGGCAGGAGATGTTGTAGTTGTTCGCTATGAAGGACCAGTAGGTGGTCCTGGAATGAGGGAAATGCTTTCACCAACTTCAGCAATAGTTGGTCAAGGACTTGGAGAAAAAGTTGCTCTGATTACAGACGGGAGATTTAGTGGAGGTTCTTATGGACTTGTTGTAGGACATGTGGCTCCCGAAGCCGCTGTTGGAGGAAATATAGGACTTGTACAAGAAGGAGACAGCATTACTGTTGATGCTAATCAAAAACTTATACAACTTAATGTAGATGAAGCGGAATTGGAGCAGAGAAGGAAAAAATGGGTTAAACCTAAGCCTAGATACTCAACTGGCATCCTAGGTAAATATGCACGCTTAGTTAGTAGCTCAAGCAAAGGAGCCGTCACAGATCAGGGCTAGAAGTTAATTATCTGTGAAGCAAAAGCTGATCTCAAGCGTCTAGCTAATGCTTCAAGTTTTTCTCCTTCAACTGGAGAAATTGAACGCTCACCAGTATGTGCATCCATCCACAATGAATGCTTTCCTTGCCAAAGTATTGGCCTGAGCGGTAGCTCAGACCAAGACAAAGTAATGTTTAAGTCCTTACCACTACGGTAAATCTCAAGTTCTAGATCATTATCAATATACCTGTTCCCTTTTTCATCTCTACATTCAATCTTTAACAATAATTCTGTAAACTCCTTTTGATTTAACATCTCATTATCTTCTTTTAAAAGAACTGAATATTTCCAGGGTTTCATACACAAATCTGCTGACTTAGCAACTAAAGACAAAAGATCATTAAGCGAATTATATGTAGGCATTTATTGAGCGAATCGCAATGGAAATAGGACCAGGCTTAAATTCAGAATTTAATTCTCCAGGTTGACCAAATTTAGAATATAAAATTTGGAATTGATTAATGCATGATGAATCAAATCTTACTGGAAAGAAAACTCGCTTAGC
Organism: Prochlorococcus sp. MIT 1223; assembly: GCF_034092465.1. Taxonomy (NCBI): domain Bacteria; kingdom Bacillati; phylum Cyanobacteriota; class Cyanophyceae; order Synechococcales; family Prochlorococcaceae; genus Prochlorococcus; species Prochlorococcus sp. MIT 1223. The sequence goes on along the minus strand of NZ_CP139303.1, from coordinate 209,966 downwards.
TCTAACAGTAGGTTCTAATGAATTAAAAGGAATATTTACACTTGAGAAACCCTTATCATTTGTAGGAAATGTCATCACCCATTTAAGAGCTCCAGAGACAAGTCTTGACATGCCAAAAGTTGCATTAAAGGAAATACCAAACTTCAAGGTTCTTCCTCCACCATCAATTTCAAGCTTTATGCCTTGAAAAGAAGAAAGGTTTAGAGAAGGCGTAAACAATGGGGAGCGAGAACTAATAAAACCACCTCCTTCTTCTACTATTTCACCTTTTAACAAAAGACCATCTGATGTCACTTTGCAAGTCGCCTGACTTTTACCTCCCATTATCGTGTCATTAATTGTCTTCCAATCTCTAAAGTCATCCTTACTTACTATCAAGAAATTATTCGAACTTTTGGGAATTGAATAAGACATAAATAATGACTAAATCAACATTGCTGAAGATTGATCTGCGATTATATCTATACAACTTAAAGGTTTAATTAATTTAGAAGGAGTTCTATTTGGATCTTCAAGAGGGTCTATTAATCTTTTTAATGCAATTTGCTTCGAAGAACCACTTACAAGAAATATCACTTTTTTAGATGCACTAATTACAGGATGAGTAAGAGTTATGCGCTCCTGATTATTACCAGTTGAAACAGTTGTCCATCTGTTATTTACTTCTAATGAATCCGTATAAGGGAATAAAGAAGCAGTATGTCCGTCTTCTCCTAGACCAAGCAACATAAGATCAAAAATAGGGGGATCACCTGAACATTTCTCCATCAAAAGCTTTTCATAGAATTCAGCACTGGCTTGTGGATTTTTTAATTCAGTTGTGGGAACAGAATAAAAAGATGCTTTTTCACCTGGATAACTTGAAAGCAATGAATTCTTCACCATCAAAGCATTGCTTAATTCGTGATTTTCCGGAACCCATCTCTCGTCGCCCAGAAAAACATCAATTCTTTCCCAAGGGACTAATTTCTTTGAAAGCAATTTATAAATAGATAAAGGAGTAGATCCTCCCGAAAGGGAGATCTGAACCCTCCGCTTCTCTTGAAGATTTGATTGAATATTCTCTACAATTAAATCTGTAGCTTTATTTGCTAGTTCTATCTTGTCTCCTACTTTAATTATTCTGTAATTAGACATAATTTAAAATCACTTAATCCATTCAGTATGAAAACTGCCTGGCATATCAACTCTTTCATAGGTATGAGAACCAAAGCAATCTCTCATAGCCTGCACCAAGTTTTGCGGCAATCTAGATGTCCTATAACTATTTATATAATCCAAGCTACTGCTAAAGCAAGGAACTGGAATTCCTGATTTAACTGCTCCTGAAACAACACTAGTTAATCCAGGTAAACGATCATTAACTTGCTTAGCGAACCAAGGATCAAGAAACAAATTAGAGAGCCCATCATTATCAGTAAAAGCATTTTGTATTCTAGTTAATAAGCTTGATCTAATAATGCAACCACCTTTCCAGATTTGTGCAATTGAAGGAAGATTTAGCTCATAATTATATTCAATAGAAGCAAGCCTTAAGATCTCCATACCTTGGGCATATGAGGAAATTGTTGACAAAACGACAGCATCCATAAGAGGGGACATTCCATTCGTTGGATTACCTAAATCGAAATCAACAACACTCGGGCCTGAAATAATTGATTCTGCATATTCTCTCTGACTTTTCATAGAACTCATTACACGGCCATTTAATGATGCGTAAATTGTTGGCACAGAGGCTCCTAATTCAAGAGCACTAACAACTGTCCACAAACCAGTTCCTTTTTGACCAGCCTTGTCAGTAATTTTCTCTACTAAATCCGATCCGTCAGATGGATCTTTTGTTCTCAAGCAAGCTTCAGTTATTTCAACTAAATATGATGAAAGTTCTTCTGTTTGATTCCAAAAAGAGAAAATATCAGCCATTTGTTCTCCATCCATACCTGAGACACGTTTCATCAAGTCATAAGATTCAGCAAGAATCTGCTCAATTCCATATTCAATTCCATTATGAACTGTCTTTACAAAATGACCTGAACCTCGTGGACCTATATAGGTAACACATGGGCCATCATCCACTTGAGCAGCCATTTTGTTCAATAAATCCTCTATGGCTTTGTAAGACGATTTAGTCCCTCCTGGCATCATGCTCGGCCCCTCTAAAGCCCCCTTTGAGCCTCCAGAAACACCCATCCCTATATAACCAAAGCTCTTGCTCTCAAGTTCTAAAACCCTTCTTTCTGTATCTGCGAATTGAGAGTTCCCTCCATCGATCAGCAAGTCACCTTCCTGCAAATAAGGAGAAATTTGTTGAATGACAGCATCAGTCGCTGGACCTGCTTTTACCATCATCAATATTCTGCGAGGTCTTTCTAACTTGGAAACAAAATCCCTAAGATCCTTTGCTCCTTCTATTGACTTACCTAAAGCTCTCTCTGAGAGAAAAGCTTCTGTTTTTGAGTATGTACGGTTATAGACAACACTTGAAAAACCATTTCTTTCTGCATTAAGAACAAGGTTCTCTCCCATCACCCCAAGACCTATCAAACCAAAATGTGCCTTGGACATGGATTCTTAAAAGCTTTTACATGAGTCAGTGTGACGATTGAATATTAATTACGCTCCTAATAAGTACCCAATGTCAGCATTGAAAAATTCTTTTTTAGAATTTATCTTGAAAAATTAGTAAATTCCTAGGAATTCAAAGGGTATCTTTTTTAAATAATTGTACCGTCTGGAATAGTTGCATTCTTCACGACAACGACAATTCCATTTCGAATATAAAAACCCTGATCTGCTCTATCAGCTTCTTCAATTCTTTCCTTATTTAATATCTTTACGTTATCTCCTACACGAGTGTTTTTATCAAGAATAGCTCTCTTGACGGTGGTACCTACTCCCACCCCAAGAGGAATTCCACCTCCTTTTCTTAGGGCAATTCTCTCATCAGAAGACTCAAAAAAGTCAGACCCCATGACAAGACAGTCTTCCAAAACCACTTCGCTCTCAATTCTGCTCCTAACCCCTAAAACACAATGGTGAATACTGCAGGATTTCAATATTGAACCTTCACAGACTATTGAGTTCGTAATTTGTGCGTCAACAAGTTTTGAAGGCGGTAAATATCTTTGACGAGTATAAATAGGGAATTTCTCATCATAAAAGCTAAAAGGAGGAGTTGGCTGTTGAGTTAATGCCAAATTAGATTCAAAGAAAGCCCCTATAGTTCCAATATCTTCCCAATAATCATTGAAAACATAGCTTTTAAGCTTATCTCCTCTATTTAAAGCTTCTGGTATAACTTCTTTCCCAAAATCAGTATGTGATGGATGCTTATTCAAAAGATCAAACAAAGTATCACGACTGAAAACATATATACCCATGGACGCCAAATAAGGCTTTTGGATGGCGGACTCTTTAGGTAAGCCAAAACGCGAGGTATCAACAGCCATTGCCTTTAAAGAATCTCCAGTAGGTTTTTCCCTAAATTCTTTTATATTTCCATTATCATCAGTTCTCATTAAACCAAAACCCTCTGCTTGACTAGCATCTACAGGCAAAGCAGCAACTGTTAAATCGGCTCCTTGAGACCGATGATGTTCAACAAAAAGGCTGTAATCCATTCGATATAGCTGATCACCCGAAAGTATTAAATATTCATCGACATCCCATTCTTGAAAAAGCCATTGATATTTTCTAACTGCATCTGCTGTACCTTCAAACCATGATGGGCTTTCCGGGGTTTGCTGAGCAGCTAAAACCTCTACAAAACCTTGCCCAAAAGGAGCACTTAAATTATAAGTTTGTCCAATATGCCTATTAAGAGAAGCACTATTAAATTGAGTTAAGACATACATCTTATTGATGTCTGAATTAATGCAATTACTAATAGGTATATCTATTAATCGGTATTTGCCAGCTAACGGCACAGCTGGTTTTGCCCTCATTTTAGTAAGGGGATATAGACGTGAACCTTTACCACCTCCAAGAATGATCGCTAAGACACGCTTCATCCGCCCCTTTTAATCCACTATGCGGGGTCAAACTTACTGGAAGATGTGTCAATAAAGAGCATAAAGAACCAATACTTATTAAGACTTATGGGAATCAACACGAGAAAGCTAATGTTATCAATGGCTTACGGTTAATTACATAAATCTACAAATCAAAAAGGTTTTCGATCTTCCTTAATGAGTCAATCCGATCAGTACGTGCTTGTGGAGCTCTTAATTTTGTTACAGGTGTATGCAATATCTTATTAATAATTCCCTTACTCAATGCCTCTACAACTTTTCTTTCTCTAGCAGAGAAATCTGGACCCATTCTACTTAAAGCCTTCTGCAATTCTTCTTTTCTAATCCCTTCCATAGATGATCTAAGTGAATTTATGGTTGGCACAGCTTCTAAACTTTCCCACCACTCTAGAAAGAGGCGCCCTTCTTCTTTAATTAATTCCTCTGCCTGAAGAGCAAGTTTCTGTCTTGCTTCTTGATTGCGAGATACAACTTCCTGCAAATCATCAACGTCGTGAGACTGAACATTTTTCAGATGTTTTACATCTGCAGAAATATTTCTAGGCACTCCTATATCAATCAACCTTAAAGAGTTTTGTAGTGATATTTTTTTTAAACGCTCAGCATCAATGATGGGGTTCTCAGCAGCTGTACTAGTAAAAACTAGTGAAGAGTTTAATAAACAACTATCAAGGCTATCGAGTAGTAAGCAATTAATCTGAACGGTGGAAAAATCAGAAGCAAGGGATTGTGCCCTGTCAAGAGATCTATTAACCAAAGTCAAAGTTGAACATCCTTTTGCTTGAAGATGCTGGATCAACAACCTACTCATTCGACCAGCTCCTACTACTGCAACTCTCTCACTTTCTAGTGTCACCAGCTGATCCTTTCCTAAAGATTGTCCTAACTTCAACTGTGCCAACTCTACGGCTGCAGAACTTATTGAAACAGCTCCACTTCCTAAATTTGTTTCACTTCTTACACGTTTTCCTGTACTTACTGCTTGAGTAAGAAGTCTATTAAGGATGGGTCCAGTAGCTTTATTTTCTTGGCCAAGTCTGACCATCTTTTTCACTTGAGATAGAATTTGACCTTCTCCTAAGACCAAACTGTCTAGACCAGATGAAACTCTCATCAAATGAGCTACAGCTTCTTCCTGTATAAAGCTAAATAGATGGGGAAATAAAACCTCTTCTGAAAGACCAGAATGATCTTTCAGAAATTCTCTAATCTCAGATACGCCAGTATCAGGCTCTTTCACTAACGAATATATTTCCAAGCGATTGCATGTACTAAGAATAGAAACCTCTATTACTTGCTCCTTTTCTTTAAGAGAATTAAAAGAATCCCCTATTTGCAACTCAGAAATACTGAGCTTTTCTCGGACTTCAACTGGTGCCGTCCGATGGCTTAGACCGACGACAGCAATGTGCATAAATCTTCTTTGCTCCTTTTGGTCTGTATGTTCAATTTAAACCTATGGTCTTAGCTCCTTCTTTTATGTGAACTGTATTTGTAAAGCGAGCAGAATTATCAAGAGTACTAATCACGAGACTACTAGTTCTAGTGCAATCAGATTCAAACTTAACTCCGTTAAAAAGAAGTCCATCAGTTATTCCACTACCGGCAAAAACAACATTCTCGCCTGAAGCCAATTGATTAGCTTCATAAATTTTATCAACATCAGTGATTCCCATTTCATTTAATCGAGCGATATTTCCCTCCTTTGTATAGTCTGCCCATTCTTGAGTTTGCGCAACCGCAGGGTCATAAACTAATTGGCCCTGAAAATGGCCTCCCAATGCCCTCATTGCAGCAGCGCTAATAACACCTTCAGGAGCTGCACCAATACCCATTAAGCAATGAGTTCCTGTCCCAGCGAATCCGCATGCTATCGCTGCCTGTACATCTCCATCAGAAATTGGCTGAACACGTGCACCAGTAGATCTAATCTCTGAAATTAAATTTTTATGCCTAGCCCTATCCATTACCACAATTGTCAATTCACTAACTGACATTCCTAAGCAATCGCTAAGGATTTTTATATTTTCAGTCGCAGATTTTCTTATATCAACTTTTCCTTTTGCGGAAGGAGGCGCCGCAAGCTTGTTCATATAAAAATCAGGGGCATTAAATAATCCACCTGTATCTGAAGCGGCTAAAACAGCCATAGAGCCACGCTGATTGTTTGCACAAAGGTTTGTTCCCTCGCATGGATCTACAGCAAAGTCAACTCCCGGACCACTGCCAGTGCCAACTTCTTCTCCGATATAGAGCATCGGAGCTTCATCCCTTTCTCCTTCTCCAATAACTATTCGTCCCTGCATCTGTATTTGACCCATTCGCTTACGCATGGCCTCAACAGCAGCAGCATCTGCTTCATCCTTCTTACCTAAACCTGTTAGATGAGCTGAAGCAATTGCTGCTTGTTCTACGACCTCGAGAATTTCCTGAATAAGAGTGCGATCCACTGTTTGAAGAGGTTTAGATAAAGAACAGCCCTTAACGAATGAACTAATTACGACTTTTTGATGAAAAGTTTTTCATCAATTCGATTTACGCGAATCGCAATAGATCAATGCATCGAGCGGGGTCAACTTTATCAGTGCAGCCTCTCAGAAAAAAGAAGGTACTTCAGATATATAGAATCATTGTAAATTTCTTGTTTTTTGTATGAGCACCCAAAACCGTCCAATCCAAATAATTCCATCAGTACTACCAGCGGATTGGGCCAATATGGGGAAATGCGTTAAAGACCTTGAAGACGCAGGGGTAGACAGAATTCAATTTGATGTAATGGACGGAAACTTTGTACCCAACCTCACTTTTGGCCCAGAAATGATCTCTGCTTGCAGAAATTATTGCAAAGTTCCCTTTGAAACCCAATTGATGGTCAGTCAATATAATTGTGAAACAATGCTTGATTCGTACGTTGAAGCGACAAAAGGGCCAAATGGGGAACCAGGCGTTGTAATAGCTCACGTAGAAGCAAATGTTCACTTACATCGAATACTTGGAAAAATTAGACAATTAGGAGGATCTCCGTCAGTTGCAATGAATCCCCATACTCCGATGGAAATGGTAAAAAATGTTTTAGACATGGTTGACCATGTACTTGTTATGACAGTTAACCCTGGTTTTGGAGGTCAGGCATACATACCAACAATGCTCGAGAAAATTAGAGATTTAAGATCATTTATTTTAGAAAATAACTTTGAGATAGATATTGAAGTCGATGGCGGAATAAAAGCTGACTGGACACTCTCTCAATGCTGCGCAGCTGGGGCTAATTGCTTTATAGCTGGAAGTGGAATGTTTGCATATCCAACCTTAAAAGAAGGCTGTGATGAGCTGAGAAAAATCGCCCAAGACGCACAAAATGGAAAGGTTTTAAGTAAGCCTTGACTACTGGAATAGTTTAACCTAAGTGTCAAAAAACCAGCCGTAACTATGTAATCCAATACCAAGTAGATTTACTCCTATATAACAAATAGAGATAACTATAAGCCCTGAAATAGCTATCAATGCAGGCTTTTTACCTTGCCAGCCTTTTACTAGGCGAACATGCAAATAAGCAGCATATACTAACCAACAAATTAATGCCCAAGTTTCCTTTGGATCCCAACTCCACCAACTTCCCCATGCTTCATTTGCCCATACTGCACCACTAATAAGACCGACAGTCAGGAGAAGAAAACCAACAGTAATAGTTCTATAACTAAGAGAATCTAGTTGCTCAATCTGGTTAAAGATAACAGGTTGAATTGAAGTGTATGAAATATCTCCAGAATCGTCTGAAGATGAAGCTCTAAATCCTCCTACACCAATTGAACTACTTCTGATTTGGAGATCACCCGATCTATCTATAAATAATACTGCAAAAGATAATAAAGAGCCCACAATCAAAGCTGCATAACTGCACATTATTACACTTACATGCATAACCAACCAACTCGACCTTAGTGCAGGAACTAATGGCGCAGCAAGCCTTAATTGATCAGGAAGTGCAAAACTTGCAAAAGAGATAGTTAGTAAAGATATAGGTATAGAAAAAGCTGCAATAAAAGGAGAGTTCCATGATCTCTCAACTAGAAGTTGGACGATTGTGCAAGCCCAGGTTAAGAAACAAAGAGATTCATATAAATTACTGATTGGGAAATGACCAGATTGCCACCATCGAAGGATCAATTGGGTTGCTAAAAATAAATTTGCAATAGCAACCATTAGCTTTACCACAACAGAAACTTGTGAGCCGCCAGCCGCCCAAAAAGAAAAAGGTAAGGAAATTAAGAGAAATAAAAAAGCTAAAAATCCAAAAAGAAGAACTGGATCTCCTATATAACTATTAATATCAATTAGATTCATATTCATTAAGGTTTAAATTTCATTTATCTGCCTGGCTAAGTAAGAAGCCACCACCAGAAAGAGATATCAGCACTGGGGACCAAGCTGCCAATAAAGGATCAAGAGAACCTGTGATACCCAATGAGCTAAAGCTAAAGCTTAAGACATAGTAAACAAGGATTAAAACAATACTTAAGCCAAACCCTTGACTTTGACTTTTTCTTATATTTGATTTTAAACCCAGACTACTTCCAATTAAGGCAAAAACTATACACGCAATTGGCAAAGTGAATTTCTCTTGAATTCTGACTTTCATCCTTCTTTCCTCTTTTATATTTCCAGTTTGCTTATATAATTGCTCTGCTTTTCTTGCTTGGTAAATTGTCATATTATTTGCGTCTTTTGGCAATTCTGCAATTTGCCTAGGGCCAGAATCTAATGGATAAATATAACTATCAAAATCAACAGAAGTAGAAGTATTATTAGGTGCAAGGGTCAAAATCTTTCCATTCTCAAACAACCATTGAGCATCGGCATCCTTCCATATAGCCCTTTTTGCTACAAGCATTTGTGTATAACCAAGCCTGGTAAAATCCAATACTGTAACGTCCTTCATAACTTTATTCTGGAACTCAACTGCATAAAATAGATGAGTTAATCCATCTCTAGTTGATCTATCTAAAGGGTTAATTATCTTACCGAAACGTGAATACATTATATCTGTACCATAATCAGAATGCATAGCAACTTTGAGGCCTTTTCTTAGAGTTGCTTCTGCTAATCTATTGGATTTAGGAACTACAAAGTCATTAAAAAAGAATGTCAAGCTGGTCATAAAAAAACCTAGTACCAAGGCCGAAGCAACCATTCTTCTTGAAAGGACACCAAGGCTTCTTAAAGCTTTAATTTCACTATTTGAGGACAATTTACTATAGGCAAGTAATGAAGACATCAACATCGCCATAGGAAAAGAGATCACAAGAAACCCGGGCAACCTAAGTATTAAAACTTTGAAAGCAGATTGAAAAGGTAGACCAGACTCAACAATTTTTCTAACTAAGTCAAGCATCACTCCAAGAGAAAGTGAAACTGTTGACAAAGCAGCAATGGCAAAAATTAAGGGTGGAATTAATTCTAAAATCAACCATCTATCTAATAAAGGTATTTCTTTCAGATTGGAAGAAAGAAAGTTATTAATTTTAGATATATTTCTGGTTATATAAGTATTTGACATGTATTTTCTCAAAGCTGAAAACCCTCTCCTAAATAATTCCTACGTACAAGAGAATCACTCGCTACCTCACTAGAAAGTCCAGAAGCAAGGATCTTTCCTTCACTAAGAATGTAAGAGTTATCTGTGATAGCTAGCGTTTCCCTAACATTATGATCTGTAATTAGAATTCCCATTCCCTTATTTCTTAGTCTATGGATTAAATTTTGAAGATCAGCTACTGCCATAGGATCTACACCTGCAAAAGGCTCGTCAAGAAGTAAGAATTGTGGCCCCTTTGATCCAACAGCTAAAGCTCGGGCAATTTCACATCTTCGCCGCTCTCCTCCAGACAATTGATAACCATATCTATTTATAAATCTACCAAGGTTAAAGTCCTCGATCAATTCTTCCTTTCGTAACCGCGACAAAGGTCTAGATAGAAAGCTCTGATTGAGAGCTAATTCTAAATTTTGACTCACTGTTAAATGTCTAAAAACACTTGGCTCCTGAGGCAAATAACCAATACCCATCCTTGCTCTTCTAGGCATAGAATATTCCTGAATTGGTTGGGAATCTAATAAAACATTTCCGAAGTCAGGACGAAGGAGACCAATTAAAAGATTAAAACTTGAGGTTTTGCCAGCACCATTAGGACCAAGTAATCCAACAACCTCCCCTTGATCTACAGACAAAGAAATATCCTTAATTATAGATAGACCACCTAATTGTAATGAGACATTTTTTAGTTTAAGTCTCATAGTAAATAAAGGGTTTAATCAAAGTTATTTCAACCTAATCATAACTTTCCAGTTAAAAATGGAAGCTCATAATTAGTTAAGTCAATATCTTGATGTAATACATTTAAGCGTAATTCCACTATTTTGCATAAACCTTCAATATTCAATCCCAGATCTGGTATCCCAGACCCTTTTAATCTACCCAAACCCTCCCCATAAAGTATTTTTGCTCCATTAGTATTGCCACTCTCTAAGTGAACTTGAGCAACAGCAATCTGAAGAATACCTTGAATAGTTGATCTTTCCGGGCCATAAGTTTCATGCCAAAGATCTTCAAATAAATCATGAGCTTTATACCAATCAGCCGAATTAAAAAGCTTCAGCCCCTTGATAAAACGTTCATCATTAGTAATCTCTAATCCCTCTTTCCTTTCTGGCAGATTGCTCATTTCTTTGTAACTTTCTTACCAGGTATCTTTCTTAAACGAATTGATTCAGGGGTGACTTCAAGCATTTCATCAGATCCAATATATTCAAGTGCTCTCTCTAATGTCATATCAATAGGAGATTGAAGAGTATCTAATTCCTCTGCGCCTGCAGAACGCATATTAGTTAGTTGTTTGGTTTTACAGATATTAATCTCAAGATCCTGTGTGCGATTGTTTTCACCAATAATCATTCCTTTATAAACTTTAACTCCGGGCTTTATAAAAAATTGTCCTCGATCTTCAGCATTTTTCAATGAATAATGAGTGGCAACACCTTCCTCAAAAGATATTAAAACACCGTTTCTTCTAGCTTCAAAATCTCCTGAAGTCTTGCGATATTCAAAGAAAGAATGGCTCATTATCCCCTGTCCCCTAGTGGCACGAATGAACTCTCCTCGGAAACCAATAAGTCCTCTTGATGGAATAAGAAACTCTAATTGAGTTCTACCATCACTAGCTGTTTCCATATTTTGCATTTCTCCTCTTCTTATACCTAATTTTTCTATGCAGGCCCCCACAGATTCTGGGGGTGCATCAATAACAAGAGTTTCTACAGGTTCGCATTGAATATCATCAATAGTCCTAAAAATTACTTGAGGTTGAGATACTTGAAATTCAAATCCCTCCCTTCTCATTGTTTCTATAAGAATTCCTAAATGTAACTCTCCTCTACCACATACAGAGAACCTATCTGGTGAATCTGTTTCTTCTACTCTTAAAGCAACATTAGTAAGTAATTCTTTGAATAAGCGATCTCTTAATTGACGACTAGTTACAAATTTGCCCTCTTTCCCAGCAAATGGTGAGTCATTTACAACAAATGTCATTTGCAAAGTTGGCTCATCAACTTTAATAAGAGGAAGAGCAGTTGGTTCTTCTGGGCATGCAATAGTTTCACCTATATTAACATCATCAAATCCTGTAACAGCAACCAATTCACCTGCTATTGCCTTCTCAACTTCTATTCTCTGCAAACCTTCAAATCCTAGTAATTTCTTAATCCTTCCCTTTTTAATAGCTCCATTATCTTTTATTAAACATGCATTTTGCCCATTTTTTATAATTCCATTATGTACTCTTCCAATTACTATTCTGCCAAGAAAATCTGAATAATCTAAAGTTGTAACTTGCAGTTGAAGAGGTTTATTTTGATCTCCAACAGGAGGAGGTACATGTCTAATTATTGCGTCAAATAAAGGCTTCATGTTTTCACTTTCAGAAGCCATGTCTGACTTAGCAAAACCTCCTAAACCACTTCCAAAAAGATAAGGAAAATCACATTGATCATCATCTGCACCAAGTTCTAGGAAAAGATCTAAAACCTTATCAACTGCTGTTTCCGGATCAACTCTGGCTCTATCTATCTTGTTGACAAAAACAATAGGACGCAAACCCTGTTCAAGAGCCTTTTTAAGAACAAAACGAGTTTGAGGCATAGGTCCTTCATTCGCATCAACAATTAACAGACATCCATCTACCATTCCCAAAACTCTTTCAACTTCTCCTCCGAAGTCTGCATGGCCAGGGGTATCAACAATATTTACTCTTGTGTCCTTATAAGTAACTGCTGTGTTTTTGGAAAGAATAGTTATACCTCTTTCCCTTTCAAGATCATTTGAATCCAATACACAAGTAGGAACAGCTTCATTATCCCGGAAAATTCCGGACTGAGTTAAGAGGGCATCAACCAAAGTAGTTTTACCATGATCGACATGAGCAACTATTGCAATATTTCGGATCGATTGAGTTTGCGAACTCATTGGTTATTAAATAAAGAAGAATTCAACGTCGAAAGACGTAGTTTGGAAGGCTATCTCAAGATGAGCTCATTTTCATCATTTTATAGCTACAAAAGTTCTCTTTTCTATTAAGAATATGATTCAAAGAAAATAAAGACTTATTAATTACAGAGTCTACCTTGAATGATTAATTACTGATCTATTAGCTGGTTCAAATTGCTTCAAAGCTTTTACCGTTCCCTCATACCTCCAATGCCAGGGTTCATAGCTTATCTTTTGGACATTCCCTTTTGGGAAAGAAAGAACAAAATGGTACTTTGCTGCATTTTTCTCCAACCATTTAAAAGCGGGTGTTAATTCAAAGGAGACCTCAAAATCAGTCTCTCGCATATTCCGATCTCCTATATCAACTGCATAACCAGTACTGTGCTCAGAATACCCAGGCGGAGCAGATACTTTTGATCTTTCTACAGCTATTTGATTTCTTATTGATTTATTTTCATAAAAAATCTCTCTTTGCAAATCAATAGATCGGAATCCACTTAAAAAAACTAACTCAACTCCATCTTGGTAAGCATCTGCTTGCATCCTTTTCAAAGCAACAAGAGTATCCTTATGGACTTTGAATCCTGGATAAAGCATAACCAACTCATCAGCAGAAACCTCTGGATAAGGGTAATGACCTAATAAGCTTTCTTTCCTAATAGAATTTGCGTCATTTAAAGCTGCTTTTTCTATCAAAGATGGTTTATAAATAAAATAGAAGAGAAAAACAGTAGCTGAAATACTAATAAATACTGAAGAAATAGCTAACTGGCCAAGCCTCTTCGAACTAAACCTACGAATAGGATTAATCCTGTGAGCCACAGGAATGTCAGTATTCTGATCTCTTCGAGCTCCCTCTGCTCGACGCACAAAATTAAATGAAATACATGTTTCGATCGTAACGACCTATGCAAGTCATAGCGAAGTTATACTCTTGGCGATGTAAATTTTAAAGAGAGAATATCTACTTAAGTCATTAAAGATGTTGCGTGTAGCAGTTATCGGTGGTGGGCCAAGTGGTTCCTGTGCAGCTGAAATTCTTGCAAAGGCAGGCATTCAAACATGGTTGTTTGAAAGGAAACTAGACAATGCAAAACCATGTGGAGGAGCAATTCCTCTATGCATGGTCTCTGAATTTGACCTTCCCGAATCAATAATTGATAGGAAGGTTAGAAATATGAGAATGATTTCCCCATCAAATAGAGAAGTGGATATTAGATTAGACAAGATTTACGAGGACAGTGAAAAGGAATACATAGGGATGTGTAGAAGAGAGGTAATGGATGCATTTATGAGAAACAGAGCATCAGATTTAGGCGCAAACTTAGTAAATGGACTTGTTAGTCATATAGATACAGGGAAGAACAAACTTGGTCCCTATACACTTACTTACACTGAATACACAAAAGAAAACACCAATGGCGAGTCAAAGAAACTTGAAGTTGACTTAATAGTTGGTGCTGATGGGGCGACAAGCAGAGTTGCAAAAGTAATGGATGCAGGTGATTACAACTATGCAGTTGCTATACAAGAAAGAATAAAGCTTCCACCTGAAGAAATGAAATATTATGAAGACAGGGCAGAAATGTATGTAGGAACTGATGTTTCCCCCGATTTCTATGGGTGGGTTTTCCCAAAATATGATCATGTTGCGGCAGGAACTGGAACAATGAAAGATAATGGCTCATTGATCAAAAGCCTTCAAGCAGGAGTAAGAGAAAGGGCAAAGAAAAGGCTTGTAAATGGAGAAGTAATAAAAATAGAGGCCCATCCAATTCCTGAACATCCTCGCCCAAGACGAGTTGTAGGACGAATGGCATTAGTTGGAGATGCTGCTGGATATGTAACAAAGAGTTCTGGAGAAGGAATTTACTTTGCAGCCAAAAGTGGAAGAATGTGTGCTGAGGAAATTGTTGAAGCCAGTCAAGGTGGAAAAGTTATTCCAACAGAAAAAGACCTTAAAAAGTATCTAAGTAAATGGGATAAAAAATATGGTGCAACCTATAAGGTGCTTGATATTCTTCAAAGAATTTTTTATACAAGTGATTCTGCTAGAGAAGCCTTTGTAGAAATGTGTGATGACATGGACGTTCAAAGGATGACATTCGATAGTTATTTATATAAAACTGTTGTTGCCATGAAACCATTACAGCAATTGAAACTAACGTTCCTAACAATAGGCTCAGTCTTAAGAGGCGGAGCGTTGGCCCCTAAAACTTATAAGCCTGTACCAAGTGCTGTGAGGGATGAAAAAGAGGTAAATGCAATGCTTGCTTCCAGCTCATTAAAAAGTGGGAGCGAATCAAAAAAAGAAAAAACATCAGAGAAAGTTTAAAGAAAAGAGAATTCCTGTTTTCAGCCGACTATCTCATTGAAATCCGCAAGAATAGCTGCTTGATTTTTTAGGATTGCGAGAAGGTTCAATCTATTTTCTCTAATTTTAAGATCATCAGACATAACTAAAACACTATTATCTCCGTCAAAAAATTCAGCTAATGCTTTTGAACCTTGTACCAATCCTTTAGCTAAATCAGAGTAAGAGTCGATGGATGGAGTTTTAGTAAAAGGTTCTAAGGTTTTTATTAATTCTAGTATTTTCATTTCACTAGTCTTCTCAAATAGAGAGGAATCAATAATATCTAATGGACTCAATACTTGAGGGGATAATCTACTATTAGATGCCAGCCTAGAAGCTCTTGCAACAACAGACTGCAGAGATGAAAGAGATCCCTCTTTTCTCATTTCTGATAATAATTCAACTCGTCTTCGAGTATCAATTAAATCTGAAAGTAACCTTTCTAGATCAAGGTGCGTACCGACCACAGATTGTATTAGGTCTATATCATGTTCTTCATCTTCTAATTGACTAATGATCCTTTGCCGCAAGAACTCTGATAAGTCTTTAATGATATGTTCTTTATTAATATTGAATTTAGGGAAAAGAGCAATCCAATGATTAATAGATTTTGACAAGAATTTATTGATATCAAATTTCCAATTTCTAGAAAATAATATTTGAATAATTCCATTACCAGCTCTCCTAAGTGCATATGGATCAGACGATCCAGTAGGCCTTTTCCCTTGTGAAAAAATACTAAATAATAGTTCAAATCTTTCTGCAAGAGCAAGTATAGATCCAGCGTCTGATTTGGGGACAACATCTCCAGCAAATCTTGGTGAATAATGTTCAAGTACAGCCAAAGCTACTTCTTTTGACTCTCCTTCATTCAATAAATATTTACCACCAATAATCCCTTCTAATTCTGGGAACTCACCAACCATTTGACTTACCAAGTCATGTTTACAAAGCATTGCAGCCCTTTTTATATTAAATATATTTAGTTTTGGACCAATCACTTCTTCTACTAATACAGTAACTAGCCAATGTATTCTTTCTACACGATCAAATACTGAACCAAGACCTTGAGAGAATGAAACATTCTTCAAAAGCTCATTTCTTTGTATACTTTTTACTTTAAAATCTGATTCAACAAAGAATTTAGCATCAGCAAGCCTAGCCCTTAAAACTCTTTCGTTCCCTTTCTTAATATTATCCTTTGCAGATAACAAACCATTACTAATACAAAGAAATTTAGTCAATAAAATATTTTCTGATTGTAATGCTAAAGGATTTTCATTAAGTGTGTTGGCAAGACATAAAGGAATATACCTTTGATGAACTCTCATAACAGTTATTAAAACTTCAGGCGGTAAAGTTAAAAAGGAACTATCAAACGTTCCACAAATAAGAGATGGTGTTTCAACTAGATCTGTCAATTCATCCAGTAAAGAGGACGATAATTCTGGGAAGGCCTTATATTTCTTAGAGGCTTGGCTAACTAAATGATTAATCTTCGCTTTCCTTTCATCTCGGTTAACTTCTACGCCAACATTTTGAAGAGAAAGAAAATATTCACTAGCCGATTTAATCGATAATGAAGATTGATCAAGCCTATGTGGCCTAGTAATACGACTTGAATGTACTTCAGGGTCAGCGGAATCAAGATGGATCGGAATCAGTTCATCGTCTAGCAATGAAACAATCCATCGAATAGGACGAGAAAACCTTCGTTCTCCACTTCCCCATCTCATAAAACGCCTTCCTTGAATATTGCTAATCCAATTTGGTATCAGCTCAATTAACAAATCATTTATAAGTCTTCCTTTCTCTATTTTTTTTGCAAATACAAAATCTCCTTTCTTAGTAGTTCTAACCTCTAGATCTTCTATTTCAACCTCACAGCTTCTAGCAAAACCTATAGCTGATTGAGTGGGTGAACCATTAAGAAAAGCCTGACTTAAGGGAGGTCCCTTTCTCTCCTCTATAAAGTCATTTGCAAACTTAGAAATTTCTTCTATGAGTAATACAATTCGTCTTGGTGTACTCGTGCAATGAACTTGACCATGGCTTATTCGAAATTTATCAAGATCGATGGTTACCATCTCTGATAACTGGGGAATCACCTGTCTAGAGAAATCCGCAGGTAATTCTTCAATACCAATTTCTAGAAGAAAACTAGGCACAACAATAATTAATTAGCAAGATCACACTTTATTGATTTACAACCTAATTAATCACTGTACTTTTCGCTACGGTAAGTTAGGAAAAATATGACACCGTGACAGAAGAAGCGCATAGGTCGATCAAAAAAGAATCTAAAAGAGATGTGCCATGCATAGCTAATGGTGCTGAGAAAATTAAATTTGAAGATTTTAAGGCTGAAAGTAAATATTTGGAACACCCACTATTAAAAGAACTTAAAAATGATGCAGATCATTTCACAAATGATGCAGTTCAATTATTAAAGTTTCACGGAAGCTATCAACAAGATAATAGGGAAACCAAGGGGAAAGATTGGCAGCTGATGTTGAGATTAAGGAGTCCAGGGGGCAAAATTCATCCAGACTTATTTGTTGCTTTAGATAATCTGTCTAATGAATTAGGCAATGGAACACTCAGAGCGACAACAAGACAAGCATTTCAAATGCATGGCATTCGCAAAGAAAATTTAAAAGAAGTTATTGGAACAATAATTAAATCAATGGGCTCAACCTTAGCCGCTTGTGGGGATATCAATAGAAATGTAATGGCACCAGCTGCGCCATTTGAGAATGGCTCATACCCTGCAGTTAGGTCTTTAGCAAATGATATTGCAGACTTACTAAGCCCAGTCACCGCAGAGGGGACATATCTTGACCTATGGGTGGATGGCGATCTTAGCTACATGATTAAGCCATCTAAAGATGTTCAGAAGGCAAGGGGAAGACAGCGTATAAATGGTCTTTTTAGTGGGGATAAAAATGAACCTCTTTATGGGAAAACATATTTACCTAGAAAATTTAAATGTGCAGTTACAGCTCCTGGTGACAATTCTGTAGATCTTCTTACTCATGACATTGGATTAGTTGTTTTTACCAAGGCAAACGGCAAATTGAAAGGATGCAATGTCTACGTAGGGGGAGGTATGGGAAGAACTCATAACCTTGATGAAACATTTGCGCGTATCGCCGATCCTCTTGGATACGTTAAAGGCGAAGATATTTTTGATTTAGTACAAGCAATTCTTGCTCTCCAACGTGATTATGGAAATCGTAAGACAAGGAGACTAGCCCGTATGAAATATGTACTTAACGACATGGGACTAGAATGGTTTGTGAATGAACTTAAAACCAAATATTTTTCCAAGCCAATTGAGCCTTTAAAGCTTGAGCCTAAGATGAAACTAGAAGATTACCTTGGTTGGCATCAGCAATCCAAAGGCTTATGGTTCGTAGGCCTCCCTCTCCTGTCAGGAAGATTATCAGGGGCTATTAAGGATGGATTAAGGGCAATAGTTGATAGATATAAACTTGAGATCCGACTCACTCCAAATCAGGATATTCTCCTATGTAATATTGGCAGTCATCAAAAAGCTAGTGTTAAGAATCAATTAACACAGATTGGATTTGGAACACCCTCAGATCCAAATCCACTTCAAAGACATGGATTAGCTTGTCCAGCTCTTCCCTTATGTGGTCTAGCTCTAACTGAGGCTGAAAGGACATTTCCTGAGATACTAAATAGAATTTATTTGCAGCTACAAGCTCTATCCATATCAAAACCAATTCTAATAAGGATGACTGGATGTCCCAATGGATGTGCTCGTCCTTACATGGCCGAACTGGCCCTTGTTGGTAGTGGAAAGGATCAATATCAACTATGGCTTGGAGGGAGTAGAAATCTACAAAGACTCGCTAAACCATTTATACAACGTGTGCACATAGATAATCTGGAGAAGGTTCTAGAACCATTATTCTTAAGCTGGAAAACTAGGTCGAGGTATATAAGTTTTGGTGACCATATAGACAATTTAGATGATCAAGCCATAAAAGAT
The DNA here is from genome assembly GCF_034092465.1 of Prochlorococcus sp. MIT 1223. NCBI lineage: Bacteria > Bacillati > Cyanobacteriota > Cyanophyceae > Synechococcales > Prochlorococcaceae > Prochlorococcus > Prochlorococcus sp. MIT 1223. The sequence continues at coordinate 191,016 of NZ_CP139303.1, read as the reverse complement.
TTACTCTCTCCAGAGCAAACACCATAAATAGCATTAGGGAAATTTTTGGTCCAAGCCCACAATTGATCTCCATAACTGAAATGCCACCATTCATTTGGATGTTGAACGAAGCCAGCTTGCTTCATAACATGTGAAAGAAGGCTTCTTCTCTGATGAAAAAGTGAAGAGTCATTAGTTTTATACGGAATTACGTTTTTACCATAATATTCAGGTGAGGAAACAGGTCCAATTTCGTCAATATCTCCCCCCATATCTAAAAGTTTTCCCTCAAGATCAATAAGGGTTAAATCAACAGCACCACCGGTACTGTGAGGAGGAGGCATGTTGAGATCTAAGCTTGGTGGTGCCCAAAATTTACTCACATCTTTAACAATCTGTTGGTAGTCTGAGTTATCTAAACTCTTATGAGGATTCACTCCTCGTAATCTGCATTGTTCATTAATAGAATAATCAATCATAAATTCTTGAACTGATATTGGCCTCCATGCATCAAATACCGCAACTCTTAGCTGTGAATGTTCTAACCGTAGATATTCTTCAGCTAAGAGCAATCTTCTAATTACTTCAACTCTTAAACGCCAAGGGTCTATACCATTACCATAAGGGGCGCCAAGAGACATATAAGGATGCGGTTTGATTTTATGAATTTTTGAAGGCAAGGGAATCAACCGTTCCTTGCTTTCTAGAATCCTCTTTTTGTGCCAAGGTCTCATAAGAGTGTTAAGGAATCATTCTTAATTCAAGTGTGAGTTAATACTTGAGACATGAAATTGATTCTTAATCCAAGAACTCAGAAAAGCGTGCTTTCTTAATTCAGGATCTATTACTAATAAGTCCGTTGCTTTCTGACGAGCTAATTCAAGAATATCAGCATCAGTAATTAAACTCGCCAGAGCAAAATCAGGAAGCCCTGATTGCTTTGTTCCTAGTACCTGACCAGGCCCTCTTAATCTTAAATCAATTTCAGAAATTTCAAACCCATCATTTGAACTTACTAGAACTTCAAGCCTATGCTTAGAACTCTGTTGTTTTCCATCATAAATAAGTAAACAAAAAGATTTTGAGGCTCCACGACCAACACGTCCTCTTAATTGATGCAATTGAGATAGACCAAACCGATCAGCATTGTCTATTACCATTACAGTTGCATTAGGAATGTCTACACCAACTTCGACAACAGTCGTAGAGACAAGTATATCAAACTCCCTAGAGATAAATTTCCTGATAATCTCTTGCTTATCACTACCTGACATTCTTCCGTGTAGTAGTCCGACTTGAAGATCAGGGAAAATATCTTTTTCTAATTCCTCGTGAACTTTAATAGCCGAACGTAATTGTAACTTTTGAGAGTCATCAACTAAAGGTAAAACAACATATGCCTGATGCCCAAGTGTTACCTCATTTCTGATTAACTTATAGACATCGTCAATTTCTCCTCGCGAATATAATTGAGTATCAACAGGGGTTCGACCTGGAGGTAATTCATCTATTTGACTTACATCAAGGTCACCATGAAGGGAAAGGGCTAAAGTTCTTGGTATCGGGGTCGCAGTCATAGTTAAGAGATGTGGCTGCAATCCCTTATCTAATAATAGATTGCGCTGTCGTACACCAAAGCGATGTTGTTCATCTACAACAACAAGTCCTAATCTTGCGAACGTAACAGGGTCTTCTAACAGTGCATGTGTACCTACGAGTAACTGTAAAGTTCCTGCTGCCAAATCATCCAATATTTGACGGCGATGTTTACGAGTAGTTGATCCAGTTAAGAGTTCTACATTTACATGTAATTGAGGTAGCCATTTGCATAAGTTTCTATAATGTTGTTCCGCTAGGACTTCGGTAGGAGCCATTAATGCTCCTTGACATCCACCCTGTATAACTCTTAATAATGCTGCTACGGCAACAATCGTTTTACCGCTACCTACATCGCCTTGCAAAAGCCGAGACATAGGTTCGAATTTACTTAAATCTCGCTCGATATCAACCAGAACTCTTTGCTGAGACTTAGTTAAAGCAAAGGGCAATGAGTTAAGAAAAAGGGAAGGCAAACCGTCTCTCGAACATGTTGCAGGTAAATACGGAGACGGCCGATTTTTTAATTTTGAACGTCTAAGTAACAAACTAAGTTGCAAAGCAAAAAATTCATCAAATACAAGTCTTCTTCTAGCTTTGTCAAGTGCCTCCTGATCTGTAGGACAATGTATATCAATTAATGCTTTGGACTTAATCGGCAATGAAATTGATCTAATTATTTCACTCGGAACAGGATCAATCCAAGAATTGGATAAGGGTAAAATCTTATAAATAATTTCACGAAAATATTCAGAAGTAATCCCTTCTGATAATGAATAGATAGGAATTAAACGTCCAATTGTCTTTGATTTAATTTCAGAAGAAGTACTTTCTAAGACCTCTATAATAGGATCATTAAAGCTTTTTCCATAGGGACCCTCTTTTACTAAGCCACTTACAGCAACTCTAGAGCCGACAGGATATAACTGTTCCTGAGATTTCAAATAACTTCTATTACTGAATCGACGACCTGCAAAAAACCGTGTGACTTTTATACGTCCAGAAATATCTTGAAGCTGTATATCAAGTATTGAGAGGTTCTTATTACGTGGACTCACGAAAGAATTGCATTTTCTTACAGTGGCAACGATTGTTGCAGTATCACCAACCTCTAATTCTCGAATTTTACGAAGAGATGAATAATCGACATAATCCCTTGGATAATGAAGAAAAATATCTCTAACAAGATAAAGACCTAATGCACAAAGTTTTTGTGCTCGTTTCTCACCGATTCCATGAATATCTATTATTTCACTGTCTAGATTTAGTACGTTCTCAGGAGTATTGCTTACATTCTTTTCAAACGAGTGTGGATTCCTTATTTTTAAGTTAATAGAAGTAGTCTTTGGCTCATAGTCATATTTTTTTAACAACCTATGGAGTTGATGTCTTAAGTCAATGACTAGTCTACGTTTCCGAGGTTCTGGCAAAGATGGGTAGCCATTGAATCCTTTTTCAAATTCTTGTAATCGCGCAATAGAGTCTTTTGACAAAAATGCAGGGAAAGCTTTTAATTGCCTTGAAATAAACGCATTGAATAATTCATTTCTACCTTGAAGATTTTTGAAATCATTTTCAACCTCTAAGGTCAAAGCCTTTTGAAGTAGACGAGTCCATGCTTGAAATAATCCGACCTCTTTATCAGTCAGCCCTTTGTTGTGGTTGGATTGTTGGAATTTAGGGGTTTCTTCAACCATTGTTGACTTACTTCATTAGCCAGCAAGCGATTTTGCCAATGGCTATGCTGTTTTATCATTTTGAGTAAAAGGTGCCTTTGTTGATTAAGCAAGGACTTACATTTTCTTAGTCTGTGATTGTCAAATTCAAGCTCAGAAGGCCGTATCAAAACACAAGTAATATCTATAGCTTGATCAGAAAGAGCACTATTAATCGGAACATATATCCTTAATAAATTAGATGGGGCGTTTTGCGAATGAATCTGCCCAGCAACCGCTGAATCGAGAATACTGACAGGTATTAAATTATTTATAAACCCACCAGATAGCAGCTCTATATTTATTGAATTTGATAAATCTCTAAGAATTCTAATCAAAGATAACTCCAATGAATTCATCCATTTATAAAGCTCATAAGGATCTTCAGGTAAAAATCCAGCTTTGGCTGTTGGTGATTCTGTTATTGAATCATTTCCATTATTAACTTCCTCTATTCTTCTACTTTCATTATTTTGATCATTATTTTTTTTAAAGAGCATGGTATCTCCAGCTATCTGAAAGATTCTCCTCAAACCAGCCAGGCCATTATTATCATTTAAACGTTTAATTTTGAATTGCCCTTCATTCTTGGAAGATTCTTTTCTTCTGTCTAATTCAGAACTTAATTTATGAGTATTATTTTTTAAATTAGGAAATGAAACATTCTCTTCTATCTGAAGATCATTTTTAAAAAATGACTCGTATATCCTTTCTGGAAATTCAAGGGGAGGGTTAGAAGGTATTTCTATCGATTCAGAAATGGTCCTAGAGCTAGCATTAGATGAAACATTATTTAGATCAAATTCAGATAGAATTGCCTTTTGATTTTGCTTGATTTTTTCTTCATTCTCTTTTTCTAATTCTTCTGAAACATTCATTAAATGCTCAATTGTCAATAATGATAGATTGCTTGAGATAAGTGTATCAATTTTATTCAAATATACATTTTTAGAGTTTAAGGTTGAAGATTCCATTTGATATTTACCTTGATCAGTTATAAGCAAGAAAACTGACTGGCGCACCGCATTAGGTAAAATTGAACGAATTAATTTAAGATATAAAGCATTAAGTTTATATAGTTCTGGAGACAGTTCTTTACACTGCAGTCTTAAAAGCTCAAGCTGCTTCTCAGGTTTATATTTTGAAGAATTATCTTTTGGTAAATTCAATTTTTAATATCAGTCATAGATGCCACTTCTGATGCAAAGTCTGCCTCTTCGACATCAATACCCTCTCCTAAAGTATATCTAGTAAAACGACGAACTTTAATATTCTCTCCTATTTGACCTGCTACTTCTTTAACAAGTTCGCCAACACTTGAAGAGCTATCTCGGATAAAAGGCTGTTCTAATAATGCAAGTTCTTTTAATCTTTTCCCAATTCTGCCCTCAACAATCTTTTCCTTAATTTGCTCTGGCTTGCCAGACAGGTCATCTCTCCCCATTTCTATTGATTTTTCTTTATCAGCTATATCATCTGGTATATCATCAACGCTTACATATTCAACATTAGGGCAAGCTGCTACTTGCATAGCCAGATCCTTCAAAAGACCTTGAAATTTTTCTCCGCGAGCAACAAAATCAGTCTCACAATTCAACTCAAGCAAAACTCCTACTCTAGAGCCTGTATGAATGTAACTTCCAACTGCTCCTTCAGCGGCAACTCTACCAGATTTCTTTTCAGCGCTAGCTATGCCTTTTTGTCTTAACCATTGAATTGCTTTTTCAACATCACCAGAAGTTTCTGCTAGAGCTTTCTTGCAATCCATCATTCCTGCACCTGTTTTATCGCGCAGGTCCTTGACGAGTTTCGCTGTTATTGCAACCATTTTAAAAAGAGATTGGAGTTAATAAAGATTACTAAGTGAACTATAAATTAAAGACTTATAAACTTAAAAAATTTAGCGATAGATGCTATCTTCTGCCTCCATCAGAACCACCTTTATCATTAGAGCCATGACGGCCTTCGTTGATAGCGTCTGCCAATCGTCCAAGAATTAATTGAACTGAGCGAACAGCATCATCATTACAAGGAATTGGTACTTCACACAGATCAGGATCACAATTAGTATCAAGCATCGAAATCAAAGGAATATCAAGCTTTCTCGCTTCTAAGACAGCATTAGTTTCTCTTCGCTGATCGACAAGAACAACAACATCCGGTAATCTTTTCATATTTTTTAAGCCTCCAAGATATTTACGAAGTCTTTCTAATTCTCGTCTCAATACAGCCCCCTCTTTCTTAGGTCTCATTGCAATTGCTCCACTGGATTCCATTCTTTCTAGATCTTTTAATCGGTCAATACGAGCCTTCATTGTGGTCCAGTTAGTGAGCATTCCACCAAGCCAGCGTTGATTCACATAGGCAGCTCCGCATCTCATAGCTTCTTGAGCAATTACTTCAGATGCTTGTTTTTTAGTACCAACAAAAAGAAATCTTTTCCCTCCTCTTGCCGCAGATCTAGTCCACTTGTATGCACTATTCATACATACTGCAGTCTTTACTAGATCAATAATGTGCACTCCATTTCGAGCGCAATAGATGTAACGAGACATCTTTGGATTCCATCTTCTCGTCTGGTGGCCAAAATGTGCACCAGCCTCCATCATCTCTGAGAGAGTTACAACAGCCATAATTTGTTCTTAGTTTCGAGTTGGCCTCCACTTGACAAGATCAATACGACTTAGAGTCAATAATCACCCGAAACAGTCAAGTGTGTGTTTTTTGTTTACTTATATAATTTATCAAATAGAATGCTCAATTATGGTGAATAGACTTAGCTTCTCTATAAATAGCCCTAACCCCAATAAGATTTAAAGGAATTCTTAAAATATTCATTGCTAAATTTGAATTACCTCTACGAATAAGAACAGCTATAAGAGGGCGAAGTGTTTTCTCATTAATCAAGCCACCTAGTGTCAGACTTTCCCATAGCAGTCTATGAATAAAAGTGTATTGGATAATAAAGCGAACTCTTAAAGTCGGGTGTTTTCGATAAAAAACCAATGCCATTTTTGACCTCTCCTTTTCAACCCTTATAAGATCTGGGATTTTCTCTAAAGTCAATGCAGGATGCCAATGATAACCAATTGCCTTTGGGCATTGAACAAGTTGAACTCCCATTTGGCGTAGTCTTTCCCCCAGCTCCAAATCCTCCCATCCATAAAGATGGAAAGAGGTATCAAAAAGGCCCGATTTTAAGAGAACGTTTTTATCAATCGCTACATTTCCAGTAGCAAAATAAGCCCAAGAAAGATCTGATAACTTATAAGGCTCTGATGTTGGGAATTCTAAATTTGAAGTATTTATAACAGATCCATAGGTGAAACAAAGACGGTCCTTCCGTCTATTCCAAGTGCTTATTAAAGATTTAACATGAGAACTTAAAAACAATTCAGTAACTACCAAGTCGCTATCTATAAATATTATTAAATCACCAAAACTATTTAATACTCCAAGATTTCGAGCTTCTGCGGGACCTCTATGTTCCTGCTCTAAAAGTCGAAGATGAGGAAATAATTTACCACTCTTTTTTAACCAAGGAATCGTCCCATCAGTTGAACCATCGTCTATAACTACGATTTCATACTCTTTTATTTCAGGTATTATGATTTGTTTCTCGAGAGCATTTAGACACTTCTCAAGAATAAGCTTCCGATTATAAGTGGGAATAATAACACTTATAAACATTAAATAACACCATAAAAAGTATTTTTTCTTTTAAAAAAACTCATTTTAGAAGTCAGTCTGCTGCTCCTCCATTATTAGCAGTACCAGTAACCCCATTTCCTGCACCTTCTCCACGACCATCATTTCTCAACTTACGCTTCTTAAATCTCCTTGCATAAGCACGATTTCTCTCTTGTTTTTCCTTCTTAAGGTTTCTTCTTTTAGCCATTCGTCAAAAAGTCCTAAAAACTATATCTACCCAACTTACTCAATCGAGGACATTAATCTGCCATCTTCCATTTTTAACACTCGATCTGCAATATCTAATATCCTTGGGTCATGAGTGACCATAAGGACTGAGCAAGATTGCTCTAATGCTAATTTTTTTAGTAAATCAACAATTTCTCTACCAGTACTGCTATCAAGAGCAGAGGTGGGCTCATCGGCCAAAAGAAGTCTTGGTCTCGCTGCTAAGGCTCTAGCGATAGCGACTCTTTGTTTTTGTCCACCTGAAAGATTGTGGGGAAGCTTACTCATATGATCACTTAATCCAACAGCCCTCAGCCACTCACGCGCTTGATCTCTTCGAGCCCGGTATGAAAAACCCTCTAACAAGTCAGATCCCATCTGAACATTCTGCTCAGCAGTAAGACAACGAAGTAAATTATGACCTTGGAAAATCATCCCAATCTTTCTTCTAATCAACTGCCTGCTATTTCTACTCGCACTATGCAATTGTTTCCCTAAAACATTTAACTCTCCTTTCTCAATTTGTCTAAGAGCACCGATAAGGGTAAGCAACGTGGTTTTGCCACAACCAGAGGGTCCAGTTAGCAATACAACTTCTCCTGGTGCAATTTTCATAGAAACAGATTGGAGGACCTGTCGCCTCATTGTCCCTTTGCCAAACCAATGACAAAGAGAATTTATTTCAACAGTTAATTCAGAATCAGAAATCAAATTAACAAAAAACAAAATTCATAGTGTGCTCTCATTAGAAAATTTCGGCAGGATCAGCATCCGAAAGACGTCGCATAGCAACAAGAGCAGATCCCATGCACATAAATAAAATGAGGATCAAAACAAGTGATGCTCTTTCAAAAGTCATCACTACAGGCAATTTAGTAGAACTTCTTACAAGCGAATAAAGCCCTTGACCAGATATATATGCCGGCAAATATCCCATTATTGAAAGCAAAATTCCTTCTCTGGCTACCACTCCTAACAAAGTTTTTAATTTGTATCCCATAGCCATTAATGTTGCATATTCTGCTAAATGATCACTTACATCGCTATATAGAATTTGATAAACAATTACGCATCCAACAACAAATCCCATTGCTGCTCCAAGTGAAAAAATAAATCCTATAGAAGTACTATTTCTCCAATAATTTTTTTCAAACTCAATAAATTCTTTTTGAGTCAAAACCTTTACATCCCTTGGAAGACTTAACTGAAGGGATTTCGCAACTTTAACGGGATCCGCTTTATTGATTAATCTTACAAGCCCTATTTCAATACTTCCAGAAGGAGTGTTCGGTAATAATTTCAAAAAAGTTTCTCTGCTAGTTAAGAGATTTCCATCAGCGCCAAAGGAAGGGCCAAGTTTAACAAGACCAGAGACTCGTACTCGCTTACCAGCAACTTCAGTCTCAACTGGACGTCCAGAACGAAACCATTGAGGTATAGGACCAAACTCATCTCTAGAAAGCTCATCAAATAAAACTCTGCCAACATTTGTAAGAGTTTTAGCCTTAGCGTTGAATCCTTCCTCTTTTAACAAAGGGTCTGTTGGCTCAAAGCCAAGAGCAAGTATTGATCTCGTAGAAAGTGTTTTAGGATTTCTCCATAAAACAAACGTCCAGTTAACGGGAGTTGTTCCTAATACATCTTTATGTGCCATCGCTTGAATGAGCCTTCTCCTTGGAAAACCACTCATACTTATAGAACTCTTAGACCTGGGGCTAATTAAGACAATATCTGCATCAAAAAGCTTGTGAACAGTCACACTTGTGTCAAACAGACCATCTCTAAACCCCAATTGCATAAACATCAAAATTCCAGCAAAACAAATTCCAGCGATAGCAACAAAAAGTCTCAAAGGCTGTCTTGTCAATAACAACCAAGAAAGAGGTATTTGCCGAGAAGTCCAAAAATTAATGTTCACTCTGGTTTAAATTTTGCAATAACTTTGATTCCTGTTAAATGACTAACAGATTTAATATAATTAGGAAGGAGTTTTACCCTGACTTCAACAACCCTTGCATCAGCATCTCCAGTTGGATCTGTTGATAAAACCTTTCTTTGTCTTACTTGAGGACTAATTCTTTCAACAGTCCCTAAAAGAATCTCGTCAAAGCCTCCATTTTCGCTGATTAATGACACAGACTGACCAACTCTAATTCTTGAAATATCAGATTCATAAACTTCAACCAATGCTTGCATTAATTGGCTTGCTCCAACTTCTAGAACGCCTTCAAGTCCTGGTCTCTCTCCAACACGAGTATTTACTTTAAGTATCATTCCATCAATTGGACTTAACAATTGGCTGTCTCTAAGTTCTGACTTTAAACCAGTAATTTCAGCAAGTATCTCATCTCTTTGTCCTTCTAATTTTAAAAGTTCATCTTTTTTCTCTTCAAGCAAGGCAATTGGGAAAGCACCCTTTAGTGCCGCTTGCTGATAACGAGAGATATCTTTTAACTGATAAGAAATATTTTTAGTAAGTGTTTTATATCTAACTTGTTTTGATGAAAGGTCAGAAATGATCTTTGGTTGACTATCAAACACAGCCAATATCTGTCCTTGAGTAACGACATCTCCTTCTTTAATTAAAAGCTTAGAGACTCTAGGTGTACCACCGAAACTACTTAAAGGGGCAGCTAGTCGTCTAACTTCCCCATAAGGAGAAAGTTGACCCAATGCTGCTACAGATTCAACAGGTTTAACTATTTCTTCCTTTAAAGACGAAGCCTGTTGCGTTTCTTTTAGGCAGCCTGTTAAACCCAATACAACAAACAAGCCGAATGATGAGACCAAAAATGATTTCAAAAAATTTATTCTTTTGGAAGTGGAGAACATTCGAATAAAACTATATCTATATAGCGATCAGCCCAAGTCGGACTGAACGTTTTGGCAAGGACATTCCTGGTTTTGTCATTTCTCTTCTGTTGTATGCAATAGGTCTTCTGATAGTTATATCTTTCAATCGTAGTTGGAGAATGCAAAGAATCAGGCTCAACAAGAAAAGAGTAAGAAATTAAAGAACCCAAATAATTATGAACCAGCTTTAAGAAATTTTTTTCTTCCATTGAAGATTCGGGCTTGATAAAACATACATTTGAAGAAAATATAGTTCCCCATTCAGGTATAGCTCTTATTGATTTGAATTCAGGCATATCAATTAAAGCCATCTTTTGTATTATCGGATCAGGTAAACACTTTCCAACGGGAGACAGATCAACAATTGCAGCTGTCACAATACCGTTAGCTGATACAAGATCCACTCCAAAAATAGGCAGATTAAATCTGGGGTCCGGGAAAAATACACAATGAAGTATTTGCAAGTTCGAACCAATTCTTGCTAATTCCAAATGAAGCTTCCTAAAGCCTCTCGCCTGATGTAATTCATTAAAAATAAACAAGTCATCTCCATCAACTTTCTTATAAACATTTCGTAATTCTGGATCTAAATCCAATAAAGCCACTTGATCGAGGCTATCTCTAGATTTCCTTATTAAATCAGCAGTTGATTCTAAAAGTGGATGAAGACCTTTTCCACTAATATATGAAGAAAGAAGCACAACAGAGAGTATAAAGGGAGTAAATCTTTGACAAGAGACACTGACAAACTCAATCTTAGAACCAAGTCTTAAAGTTTGTTCTCTTCAGAACAATATCTCTTGTGTCATCGCCCATATGCCTGACACACCTTTGACATGTATTGATCTTTGGATCAAAGCTGGTAGTTCATACGAAAGGCCAGGGGAAGAGGGTATTGCTCACTTCCTTGAACACATGATTTTCAAAGGTGGGAAGAATCTAAAAGAAGGTGAATTCGATAGAAAAATTGAGGCTCTAGGTGGAAGTAGTAATGCTGCAACTGGATTTGATGACGTCCACTTCTACGTACTAGTACCATCAGAAAAGATAAAACCTGCACTTAATCTTTTAATTGAGTTAGTTCTTTACCCAGCTATAGAACCAAATGCGTTTAGAATGGAAAGAAAGGTTGTTTTAGAGGAAATTGCTCAACATAATGATCAACCTGATGAGCAAATATTTCAAAAGTTATTAGAAATTTGTTGGATCAATCATCCTTACGGGCGTCCTATTTTAGGTTTCCAAAAAAGTCTGAATGAACTTTCTAACGTTGATATGAAATCATTTCATGAAAGGCTTTATAAATCTACTAATTGCGTAATCTCAATAGCAGGAAATGTCCCAGATGAAATCAAAAGCTTATTCAATAAATCAAATCTCTCAAAACAAGAGAAGAATTCATCAATAGATCCTAAACAAAAGAAAAAAACGCCTCTTGTTTTCAAAAAAGTAACCAAAGAAATAAATGTAGATCGACTTGGGATATCACGTTTGATTATGGCTTGGCCTAGTCCACCTGCCCAGGATCAATCTCTAATCATGGGATTTGATATTGCTACTTCTTTACTTGCGGAAGGGCGTCGTAGCCGTTTGGTTGAACATTTACGTGAAAATCTTAAGATTGTGGAGTCGATAGACATGGATATAACTTCACTTGAAGAGGGGGGAATAATCACTCTTGAGGCTTCTTGTCAAAAAAAAGAAATTGAAAAAGTAAAGAAAGAGATTTTTTTAATACTAAACGAATATATAAATAATCCTGCTCAGTCAGAAGAAATTAAACGTGCCCACCAACTTGTTAAAAATAGTCTTTGTTTTTCACTCGAGACAAGCCGCAATGTTTCCTCATGCATTGGATCACAATTTCTTTGGGGTCGGCATCAACCCTTATTAGCACCTTTAGAACTCATTAATTACTGGTCAGCAGAAAACCTCAAAAACGAAATCTTTTATAATTTACATCCAGATAAAGCATCAATTCTCATAGCAAATCCAAAAAAATAAAAAACATGAGAACATTAAAAACATACTTCGATCCTCATAATTCACCAGGTGTTCTTGCCGCAAAACTATGGATTAGTGGAGGTAGTCGTGATGATCCCTCAGGGCGAAAAGGAGCACATCAATTACTAAGTTCATTACTGAGTAGGGGATGCGGACCATATAACGATAAAGCCTTAGGAGATATAGTTGAAGGATGTGGAGCAGGATTACATTGCGAAACATACGAAGATGGTATTTTAATTAGCTTGAAATGTATGGGTAGTGACGCTCATAAGCTTTTTCCGATATTGGGATGGATGATAAAAGATCCTCATTTAAACGCAGATCATATAAATTTAGAGAAAGATCTTTCTATTCATGCATTAAACAGACAACGAGAGAATCCCTTTTATATTGCATATGATGGTTGGAGACGTATTGCTTATGGCAATGGTCCATATGGACATGATCCTCTTGGAGAAATTGAAGATATTAAAAACATAAATAAAGACGATCTAATCACGCTATCAAAATCTATCTATAAAGAAAAAAAAATTCTGGTTATTTCTGGAGCACTACCCCAAAATCTTTCAGAAGAGATTCAGTATATTGAGCCATTTAATGATCTAACAAAAGAAGATTCAGGTGATTTAAGTTCGCAAGATAATTTCTTATCAAACGTCATCCAACCGAATAAAGGAGGTCCAACGATAAGTCTAAATTTTGCAAATACCTCGCAAATTGTTTTAATGATTGGTCAACCAACAGTTGGTTATACAAATAAAGACAACCTTTGCCTACGACTCCTCAATTGTCATCTTAGTTCAGGCATGTCTAGTAAATTATTTCTTGAATTAAGAGAAAAGCACGGTGTAGCATACGATGTTGGTGTATACAATCCCTCCAGGGAAATAGGATCTCCATTTGTCCTACATGCTTCAACAAGTGAAGAAAAATCTTTACTAACTCTTGATCTCCTTATAAAAGCATTGAGAGATCTTCAACAAGATTTGCTATCAAAAGAAGAGATCTCACTAGCTAAAACTAAATATCGTAGTCAAATATCACACTCAACTCAAACCGTATCCCAACGCGCAGAAAGAAAAGCCTATTTACTAGGAATGAAACTACCTATAAATCAAGATGAATTAAATCTTAAAGCTATTGAATCGATAACAAGTAATGAATTATTAAATGTAGCAACTAAATACTTATCAACGCCTCTGCTAAGTCTTTGCGGACCAAGGAAAAGCCTGAAAAAACTTACCCAAAAATGGGATAACTATTCATTGTGATTTACTGGTGCTTGCATAGATAGTTTTTCAAAAGGTATTAAAAATGTACCTCGTCTGAATTTTACTTCTGCAATCTCTTTTGCCCTTAAACCAATCACCTCCCCCAACTCCTCAACAGTTACAAGATCTGGGGGACGTAGCATGGGCATAGGATCAGTGGTTTTAAGATAAGGAAGCGATGACTTTATAAAGACTTTGGCTCCAATAAATAAATCCATAATTTCAATTGACGAAAAAAGCTTCTGAATCAGCAAACACCAGTATAGGAAGTCAAGCAATCTCTACTTTTAATAAATATCTTTTTTCATGTAAGTAGCGCTTATCTAAAAAATGCAGCAGCATAGTTGTATATGAAATTAATTTGTGAGAGCCGTAAGAATCTTAAGTGGGGCAATACTTGGTCTTATGATGATCCTAATAGGAACGATGGTTCCAACTGGGTTCTTAGCCCCCAGTGTTAATTCTCTAGCTAATATTATTTCATTAAAAAGCTCATTACAAATACCCTCTGTTTTAGTAAGTGGAATAGTTCTCGGCCCCAGAACAGCCGTTCTATCATCTATCGCATACCTAACCATAGGTCTTTTCTACCTTCCAATTTTCCAGGGTGGGGGCAGCATTGGATATGTAATTACGCCTGGATTTGGTTATCTTGTTGGATTCATTCCTGCAGCATTCATTACTGGTAAACTCTCACAGCGTAAGAAGAAAAATCCTTTAATCTTTTTTACAAAAATATCTATTGTAGGTTTATTAGTAATTCATGTTACTGGCATAATTAATTTAATATTAGGAGGGCTCCTACAGCTCTGGGGGGGAAGCATGACTGAACTTATATTTTTGTATGGTTTTTCACCTTTCCTTCATCAACTGATTCTTTGTCCTGCAATTGCACTATTCTCTATCTCTATCAAGAAAGTATTATTTATCAAATGAAAAAAGCTTATATAAGTCATAAAGTCTTAATTACATTGGCATTTTTCATAATGCTAATAGATCAACTAAGCAAATATTTTGCAATCAATCTGCTCAAAGAAAATTTTATCATTAAAATCATACCTAATTTAATCCAACTAAGACTTGCAAGAAACACAGGAGCTGCTTTCAGCATTCTTAGTGAAAGAACATCCTTCCTCTCCTTTATAAGTCTGTTTTTCACTATGTCGATAATTATTTGGCTATTGCGCTCCAAATTAGTAGAGTTATGGCTTGGAACATCTTTGAGTTTTCTCCTGGGAGGAACGATAGGTAATGGTATAGATAGGTTTAGACTAGGTTATGTAAATGATTTCATTGAGATAGTTCCTATCAACTTCCCCATTTTTAATTTTGCTGATATTGCAATTAATATAGGTTTGATTTTCTTTCTAGTAGACATTATAAAGAAAAAGAATGAAGAGAGTATTTTTTAGCTTAAATTCACCAGGTACTTGCATGCCAAAATTAAATAATAAAAATAATTTATGATGACCAGAAAAAAACTCATAATATTAATTGCAATTAGTTTTCCTTTCTTTTTAGTAATTGCAGGAATAATAGGAGCGCTAATACGACTAATAAACCTTCAGACATTATTTATTACATCCATTCTTATTCTTATTTTCTCGAAAAAGTTAAAGTCTCCTATAATTAATAAAATACTAAGTTTTACAGGCTCAAACAGGAAAAGAAATCATCTAAATTTATTTCTTAAAACAAAAAAAGAAGCTGCCATAAAAAGTATCGAGAGTATTGATAGGCTTATAGCAAGGATCCATAATAAAGTTGAGATAGAAGGTTTAAGGCAGGAACGAGACCGTGTTAAAAGTGAGCTTTCTAGAGGTGATTTAAATATAGTCGTATTCGGAACAGGATCGAGTGGAAAAACATCTCTTATAAGAGCACTTTTAAATGAAATAGTAGGTAATGTAGGACCTTCGATGGGATCAACAACTAACAGCAATTCCTATAGACTCAGGCTCAAAGGATTAAGAAGAGGTATCCAAATAACAGATACGCCAGGTATTCTTGAAGGAGGTAAAAATGGCCGATTTAGAGAGAGAGAAGCTCTAATTAAAGCCAGTAGAGCAGACTTAATGATTGTGGTAATAGATACTGATTTGAGAGAAGCAGAGTTTGAGATTATTGATAATCTTTCAAAAGTTGGGAAAAGACTTTTTCTTGTATTAAATAAAATTGATCTTCGAGGAATTAAAGAAGAACAGCAACTACTTGCGATACTTAGAGCAAGAACTAAAGGACTAATTAAATCAGAAGATATCATAGCTACAACTGCATCTCCTCAATCAATACCAAAGCCAGGAAAAAGTCCCATCCAGCCTCTACCTGAGATTGACAACCTTGTCAGGCGTCTAGCTAAAGTACTTTATGAAGAAGGAGAAGAACTTCTCTCAGACAATATTCTTCTTCAATGCAAAAGCCTTGGAAACATTGGCAAAAACGTACTTAATAAACAACGTGAACTATCTGCAAGGAAATCAGTTGATAAATATAGCTGGATAAGTAGCGGCGTAGTTGCAATCACTCCACTACCAGGAGTAGAGCTATTAGGAGCAGCAGCAGTTAATGCCCAAATGGTAATTGAGATTGCAAAAGTGTATGGTATCGAAATCACAAGAGCAAGAGCAAAAGATTTGGCTTTGTCTGTGGCTAAAACACTTACAGGATTAGGGATTGTTCAGGGTGGGCTAAGCGCAATAACCTCAGCTCTATCGATGAATGTACCAGGTTTTATTGTTACTAGAGCTATTCAAAGTGTTACCGCAGCATGGCTTACCCGTGTCGCAGGAGAAAGTTTCATAACATATTTCCAGCAAGATCAGGATTGGGGAGATGGAGGCATTCAAGAGGTAGTCCAACATCAATATGATTTAAATCGGAGAGAAGAAACTCTAAGTAATTTTATAAATCTAGCGTTAAGAAAAGTTGTTACTCCCCTAAGAAATAATCTAAATCGACAACTACCACCGCACCAAAGGCCTCGGGGGGGGGAGGAAGCATAGGGCCACGTGCATCTAAAAGTGTTATCAACAGCAAATAGCCAAATCCAATAAGAACTGAAATTCCGGCTGTGAAAAGAGCTAGGATTTTTTTACGAGGAAATGACATTTGGTCTACCTTACTTAAATAATGATTGATTTAAAATTTCTGACAACTCATTCAAGTGTGTTTTACTTGTATGAGGATTACCTAAAACAATTTTCAAATAATACCTCTCTTTATAAAGAGGTCTAGAAACCATAAAGTTATTATCCAAAAGGTCTTTTCTTGTTTTGATAGACCATGAAGAACTAAGTTCCTTATCAAGTTTTTTAGGGGTTAAAGCAATTAAATGTAAAGGGCCACTTGCAATTTCAAAGTTAGATTCATCTATAAGAGTTTGAAGGTATCTTCGTCTATCAATAGCGTTCTGAAGTAAAGATTCAATCCCTTTTTCTCCTAATTGTCGTAAACCCATCCATAACTTGAGGACATCTGCAGGCCTTGTTCCTTGAAGGCCTGCTTCTCCTCCATGGAAATCATCTCCGATACTTGGCTCAATATATGGCATCTCAGTTCCAAACGTAGACATTAAATCAGCTCTATCTGCTACTAGTAATAATGAGGATGTTTTCGCCACTCCTAAAAGTTTCTGGGGATTAATAGAAAGAGAGTTTGCTAAAGATATTCCTTTTACTAATGAAGAAGTGGAGTCAACTAATCCAAAAACTCCGCCAATAGCTCCATCTACATGAAGCCAAAGTCCCTCACTCTTACAAAATCGAGACATCTCTAATAAAGGGTCAATTGCTCCTCGAATAGTGGTACCTGCTGTAGCAACCACGGCAAAACATTTCTGACCTTTCTCTCGAAGTTTATTTAATTCAATCCTCAAAGAGTCAATTGAAATCTGACCATCATTATTAGTTGATACTTTTACAAATGATTCACGAGAAAGTCCCATAACCCCAATAGATTTCAAGAGTGAAATATGAGCATCTGAGCTTGCCAAAATTACAGCTTTAGCATCAGTCTGTAGTCCAGCTTTTTTACGAGCTATAACTAAAGCCATTAAATTACTAATAGTTCCACCGCTCGCAAGCACTCCTCCACTCGAGGATGGAAAGTCAAATTGATCTGCAATCCATTTACAAACGTTGCGCTCCAACTTGCTAAAGCTTGGTGAAAGCTCATGGGCTAATAAATTATTATTTAATCCAGCACAAACAAGATCAGCAACTATCGACGAAGTAAGAGGCGGCGGATCAAGATGAGCAAGAGCTCCTGGGTGAGAAGGGCGATAAGCACCTGCCATAATTATTTTGAGATCTTCTAATAAATCTTGTCTTGAAAATCCCTCATAAAGAGGTGCTACCTCAACATTTTTTTTTGAGACAGGCAAAGGCGAAGACTTGCCCGTTGCCGCAAACCAATTACATAGTTCACTGCAAGTATCATCTAAGAATGATCTCAACTCACTATCAAGTTGATCTGGAGAGGCAAAAGGTTCCAATGAGAATGATGTGTTTATACAAACTTCTGTTGTTAACCTAAAAATTTTATTCCTTAGCCTCCCTTTCTTAAGCTTATTTAATCAGAACCCAACAGCTCTATAAAACTTTGTCAAAACCAATACATATAGATGAAAACAAAATAAAAGAATGGATGACTATTCTTATAAAAAGAGCTGATTATATTGGTGCGCTAGGAGAGATACCTGTAACAGCAGTTGTTTTAGATGAGAAAGGGAGATGTATCGGACATGGAGGTAACAGAAGGGTTAGGGAAGCAGATCCCATGGGACATGCTGAAATTGCAGCAATAAGACAAGCTGCTTGGATAAAAAATGATTGGAGGCTTAACGATTGCACTTTAATTGTTACGCTAGAACCTTGCACTATGTGTTCAGCTGCTCTTATTCAAGCAAGAGTAGGCCAGGTTATATATGGGGCATCAGATACTAAAAGGGGGGGGCTAGGAGGAACTATAGATTTGTCAAAACAACCTAGTTCTCATCACAAAATAATTATTCAAAGAGGTTTTTTAGAGGAAGAAGTAAGTTATCAAATTAAGAATTGGTTCAAACGAAAAAGGGCAAATAATTCTATCTAAATTTTGGCAATTCAGATTCAAACAAAGAAAGAATGCGTTCAACATTTTCCCTTTTTGAGTTGTACCCCATTAGTCCAATGCGCCATACCATACCAGCCAAATCTCCCAATCCACCCCCTATTTCTACACCAAAATTATTCAATAAATGAAGTGAAAAAGCCTTTCCGTCAACTCCAGAAGGGATACAAACAGTTGTCAGAGTTGCTAAACGCAAATCGGGATTGACATGCATTTTCAAGCCAAGACTCTGGAGTCCACTCCAAAGAAGATTTGCATTATCCAAATGACGTTTCCACGAATTCTCTAACCCCTCTTCCGCAATCAATCGAAGAGATTCTCTTATACCAAAATTCATATTTACTGGGGCTGTATGGTGATACACACGATCACTTCCCCAATATTTATTTAAAAGGGATACATCCAAATACCAATTTGGCACCTTTCCACTTCTTTGACTTAACTTTTCTTCACCTCTAGAGTTAATAGTAAAAGGTCCTAAACCAGGAGGACAACTTAATCCTTTTTGACTACAGCTATAAGCTAGATCTACTTTCCATTTATCAAGATATAAAGGAACTCCTCCTAAAGAGGTAACTGTGTCTAAGAGTAAGAGAGCATTATGTTTTCGACAGAGTTCACCAATGCCTTCCATCGGCTGACAAACACCTGTAGAAGTTTCTGCATGAACAATTCCGAAAACAGCAGGCTTATATTTAACTAATGCTCTTTCAATCTCATCCAATGAAAAAGCTTCTCCCCACTGTTTTTCAATAGTTTGAACGTTTGCCCTATATCTTCCTGCCATATCAGCCAATCTATGTCCAAAATATCCTTTGATTGCAACTAAAACAGTATCTCCTGGCTCCACTACATTTGCGATTGTGGCCTCCATAGCCGCACTACCAGTCCCACTCATAGGAAGTGTTAATCGATTATCTGTTTGCCAAACATATCGAAGCAATTCCTGAACTTCTCCCATTAAAGAGATGTAAAAAGGATCCAAATGACCGACTGGATTAAGAGATAAAGCTTCTAAAACAGAAGGGTGAGAATTAGAGGGGCCTGGTCCCAACAAAAGCCTTTCGGGAACAGAAATAGGCCCAAAGAGTTTTTTATGGAGATTATTTACTGATGGCAAAATTGGAGTTGTCGTCAAGATCTAATCTTTCTATCTACATACGAGCCTAAACAGCAAAGGCCTAATTACGGAAAATTTTTATTTGTATTGCAATAGCCTTACAATAAATTTTGGAAATTCTTTACACCAGATCTAAACGCAGACCTAAAAAAGTACCCATTGATACAAAACTAGTCCCTCGTCCTTATTACGGTCTATATAGGAAATAAACTTAGAAAAAACTCCATGGTTAAATCATCTCAGGACGTCTTACGTCAAATCAAGGATGAAGGCATAGAACTTGTTGATCTTAAATTTACAGACTTGCATGGCAAGTGGCAGCATCTAACAATTACTACTGAGATGCTTGAGGATGAGTCTTTTACTGAAGGGCTAGCTTTTGACGGCTCATCAATTCGTGGTTGGAAAGCAATTAATGAATCTGATATGGCAATGGTCCCAGATCCAAATACCTCTTGGATTGATCCATTTTATAAACACAAGACACTTAGCTTAATTTGTTCAATACAAGAACCAAGAAGTGGGGAACCCTATGCAAGATGTCCCAGAGCTCTAGCTCAAAAGGCCCTAGATTATTTGTCTAGTACAAGCCTTGCTTACAAGGCTTACTTCGGTCCAGAGCCAGAATTCTTCTTATTTGACGACGTTCGATATAACTCTAGTGAAGGAGAATCTTCTTATAGTGTAGATACTATTGAAGCGCCTTGGAACACTGGAAGGAAAGAAGAAGGTGGAAACCTTGCTTATAAAATTCAATATAAAGAAGGATATTTTCCTGTAGCGCCTAATGATACTGCTCAAGATATTCGCTCAGAGATGCTTCTTTTGATGGGTGAATTAGGTGTTCCAATAGAGAAACATCACCACGAAGTTGCTGGAGCAAGTCAGCATGAATTAGGGATGAAATTTGCGCCTTTAATTAATGCGGCAGACAACGTAATGATATACAAATATGTTGTGAGAAATATCGCTAAAAAATATGGTAAAACAGCAACTTTTATGCCAAAGCCTGTCTTCAATGACAACGGAACTGGAATGCATGTTCATCAAAGTTTGTGGAATGGTGACCAACCCTTATTCTTTGGAGAAGGGACTTATGCCAACCTTTCTCAAACTGCAAAATGGTATATAGGTGGGATTCTGAAGCACGCTCCATCATTCTTAGCCTTTACAAATCCAACAACTAATAGTTACAAACGTTTAGTTCCTGGATTTGAAGCTCCTGTTAATTTGGTTTACTCACAAGGCAATAGATCTGCCGCTGTTCGCATTCCTCTAACTGGCCCTAGTCCAAAAGCGAAAAGATTAGAATTCAGATCAGGAGATGCTTTAGCAAATCCTTATTTAGCTTTTTCAGCAATGATGATGGCAGGGATAGATGGTATTAAAAACCAAATTGATCCAGGCGAAGGAGTTGATGTAGATCTGTTTGAACTACCCTCTGATGAACTTGAAAGCATAAGAACGGTACCTTCATCTTTGAATGATGCGCTTGATGCCTTAAAAGCTGACAATGATTATTTAAAAGAGGGGGGTGTTTTTACAGACGACTTTATAGAAAACTGGATTTCTCTTAAATTCGAAGAAGTCCAGCAATTGAGACAAAGGCCTCACCCACATGAATTCTTCATGTATTACGACGCATAATTTTCGAACTTTTCGGATTTAAATTTCATATAGAACACTGCAACTTAAAAGTTTTAAGTTGCAGTGTTCTATATAAAGAATTATTCATTCATATAAAATATCTACTTATAGTAAACAAGGTATTAGTTAATTTTAACCAAATAAAGCATCAAAGAAAGCATCAAAGAAAGATAAAAGGTTATCTCTCAAATACAAAAGTTCTTTTACTCTAAATTAAATTTCTTGAAGAGAAATATTGAAAAAACTAAGATTCAAATCTAAAAATCCACCAAAAAGCTTGGAAATTGTTAGTAAATTGACTAATTTGTCTCAAAAAACTCATATTTCTGTTGAAATAGTGTCAACTAAAACCTTTTTATGGTTAGCCCAAGTCTTGCGAAAATTGCTTACCACACACTTCAACAAGGAAAAAGCATTGCCGGCTTAGCTCATAAGAGTGTAAGCACAAAGCTAATGGAAAGGTATTTGCAAGATAAAAATTCATCAGATTTTCCACTAAGTCCAGATGTCTTTAATAAATTGCGTAAGTCCATGAATACACTTCAAGAAATAGATTGGCTAGAAGCGGAAAATGGTATTTACCCTAAAGCACAACTTTTCGAAGCACCCTGGATTGAATGGGCAAAAAAATACCCACTTGTCTGGCTAGACATGCCATTGACCTGGAATAGACGCAAAGAAAGTAAAACTAGAGATATTCCTAAAAATATAAATCGCAAACAATATCCTGACTATTATTTACAAAATTTTCATCATCAAACTGATGGTTACTTAAGCAAACATTCTGCAGAACTATATGACATACAAGTGGAAATTTTATTTAATGGAACAGCTGATTCAATGCGCAGAAGAGTTCTAAGTCCACTTATAAACGGACTTAAATTCTTTAATAACAGAAATAAAGATGAATTAAAAGTACTTGATGTTGCTACTGGGACAGGTAGAACACTACAACAGATCAGGAGTGCTTTACCAGAAGTAGAACTATTTGGCTTAGATCTTTCTAGTTCTTATCTAAAACAAGCAAGTAAATACCTTAGCAGGAGGGAAGGAGAGATTGTACAACTTGCGAAAGGTAATGCGGAAGAAATGAACTATAAAAGCAATGAAATGAATGGAATTACCTGCGTTTTTCTATTACATGAGCTACCCCCAAAAGCTAGGCAAAATGTAATAAACGAATGCTTTCGATTAATTGAACCTGGTGGTGTATTTGTTCTAGCCGATTCCATTCAATTATCCGACTCGCCGGAGTTTAAAGTTGTAATGGATAATTTTCACAAAGTATTTCACGAACCATATTATAAGGATTATATTAATGATGATATAAATAAAAGGCTCAAAAATGCTGGATTTATAAATATAAGTGCTCAATCTCATTTCATGACTAGAGTTTGGACCGCATACAAGCCTACTCCAGAAAAATATTAAAAAAGTACACTTAATCCTTTAATCTAAAAAACAGCAGATAAGCTTATAATTTTTAATTAATCCTTTTAAAGCTTTTAAAGGATTAATTAATTACCAATACAAAAAAATCACTATATAGATTCCATGAAATCAAATTCGAATAAATGGAGCAATCAAACAAAAGAATTATTGAAAGGGCTTCATAAGGACATTTCTATTAATAACAGAGATTGGCATGTGCAAAAATCTGATCACGAAAAAAGGGCCGCTGAGCTTTTGGTTGCTGCACTATCACAATTAATCAATGAAGGAGAAAAAGAGGATATTAAAGAGCTTATAAGCCAATCTTTGAAATGGTTAAATCATGAGATAAAGGATCCTGGATGTCCTAATCATTAAACGAAGTTATCGACGACAAGCAATTTGTAATCTATTTCCTTTAGCACTCCACCTGACATCATCAAAGCATTCATGAATCAGGAATAATCCTCTACCACTTTCAGCGTCTACTTGCGCTGGTAAGGAACTGATTCTTGAGTAAGAAGGTAAACCTTCCCCTTGATCCTGGATTTGCAAAATAAACCAGTTTGGGGTCATAATTCTCCTTACTCGCAACATTTTAGTTGGATCGCATGAATTTCCATGCCTAACTGCATTTACAAGCGCCTCATGTAATCCAAGCTCAATACGGTTTAATTCCTGAGGGTCTCTTAAAGGTTCTAAAAGGAGCTTTATAAATGGAGATAACTGGAGTGTTGATGGCGATGTGAATTGAACCCAGCTAAAAGTAGGTTTATCTAATAGATATAAAATTTTCAGAGAAAAGGTCTTGAGCATAAATGAGCTAATTAAGGCTCATAGAGAAAAAATAGAACCATTACCGAAATAAATAATGAATAAAAAGTGCTTGTTTTCAAAAGATCGACTTTAGACACGAGATTTAATACCCTGATGACTCAATAAAGAATCAATTAATCTAACCCCACGAAGTTGATTAACCAATGGCATATGACCATCAGGAGCCGCTAGGGACCAATCAAATGAACCAGGATACCTTGTCCAAACTCCATTTTTTTTCCATCCGATCTTAGGCCAGAGCATTTCATATCTACCCCCAAGAGAATCTAAAAGTGACGCCTGTACAGAAAAGCCAAACTTAGCTTGAGAATAAGCAACCCAGAGCCTGTCAATAGTGATTAGATCATCTGAAGGAATATTTGATACTTCACTAAAGTAAACATATCCTCGTTTTACAGCGGCTTCCCCAGCTAATTCCCTTAACGATGAGCTTGTAATTCTGTCTGCCTCTTCAAAATTTTCTTTAAGAAGGCATTCCTGAAGCGGTCCATAATTAATTGCCACAGATGATTTTAATTTAAACCAGCCATCAGGCTTATTTGTAAGTACCTTGGCAAGGATATCGGGATTATTTCGATTGAGTAATTGCAGGATAAATCCTGCAGAATAATCATCTCCCTCTGGATCAAAATTATTTAAGCCTGCCGAATCCAGATCGATCAGCTCGTCTACTCTCTTTTCAAGAGAAGATAAAAGAGTTTTCCTCTTCCTAGTAGTGCTACTAGAAATCTGATCAAGCAACTCTTTAATGCTTAAATTATTTGAATGGGATTTTTCAGAAGCCATAAGTTGAAAGCATCCTCTGTTTACCAGAGCTTGATCAAGATATCAGGGGCAAGAAGAGTTCCTAGTCTATCTTTTGAAAAATTTCGAAAGGTAAGTGGTCCAATTATAGATATAAGAAGCCCTAAAGAATACGAAAAAGGCCATTGGCCAGATTCTAAAAATATCCCTTTATTCAGTGATGAGGAAAGAAAGCTTATTGGGATTACATATAAAAAAGTGGGCCAACAGGAGGCTTTCATTAAAGGTATTGAGTTCGTAAGGCCCAAACTTCAATCAATTAAAGAAGAGCTAAGTGAGGTGTTCTCAAAAGAAAAATCAGAGAATAGCTTTAATAATAATTTAAAACTCCGTATTTATTGTTGGAGAGGTGGGATGAGATCAAAGAGTGTTGTATGGCTAGCCAATCAACTCGGTATAAATTCAGTTCAATTACAAGGTGGATACAAATCCTATAGGAGTTGGGTTCTTAATCAGTTTAAAAAAGAATGGCCTCTTCATTTAATAGGAGGTAGAACGGGCACTGGTAAAACAAAACTCCTTTTATCTTTATCCGAAAAAGATATCTTCACAATTGATTTAGAGGGTTTAGCTAATCACAGAGGCAGTAGCTTTGGAGGACTTGGGTACCCTCCTCAACCAAGTACAGAGCAATATGAAAATTTATTAGCAGAATTGCTAGATAAAAGTACTAAAACTAGTAGTAAAGCAATTTGGGTTGAAGATGAAGGCCCGAATTTAGGAAAATGTCGAATACCTAAGGGAATAACTGATCAGATGAAATCCTCTCCTGTTCTTGAAATTATTAAAACTCAAGAAGAAAGGGTAATAGAACTTGTATATGTATACGGAAGTTACTCAGCGGATGAGCTTAAAGAAGCGACCTTAAGAATCAAGAAGCGCTTAGGGCCTCAGAGAACTCAAAAGGCATTAGAAGCAATTATGAAAAATGATTTGGGGGAAGCATGCAGAATTATGCTTGATTATTACGATAGGTGTTATGACTATCAATTAAGTAAAATTGAGAAAATTCAAAGTATTGATCTATCAGGTTTAGATATTGAAACCTCTGCAAAATTACTTCTCAAAAAAGGTCTTGTATATTGAAACCATGAATCCATATTCAACACAAGCTTCGATTATTTTTAAGTCATTAACTAAATCAAATGAAAAATAAGTTTGAACTTGCAACCATTAAGTTTACAAGTGATATCCAATTATCATCAAAACCAGAAATAAGGCTCCAACGGAACAGAGATGGTAAAAGTGGTAAGGCACATTTTCTATTTAAATACGAAGGTGAACTTCAGTTAAGTAAAAGCAGTAAAACAAGTGAAATGATTATGAAGGACCCCGAAGGCGAAATCACTAGTAGAGAAATAAAACTCTACGAGAATAATGATAAAAACAAATTTATAGAATTTACTTACAGGTGGAAGACAATTGATGAATTCCAGCGATTTATAAGATTTGCTAACAAATATTCAAGAGAAAAACACAATCCCGATACCATTAATATGGAGGATAGATAATGAAAATATCAAATCTAATTTCATTAACATTCATAATAATAGCGATCATCCTATTTTGGAGTCTTAAAGAGATAGTAATACAGATTTTTGCGAGCATCATACTTGCCATGGCTCTTTGTTCTCTAACAGGAAAAATTGAAAAATTATTATCAATACCAAGATTCCTAGCACTAACAATTACAATTACAAGTCTTATATTACTGTTAATTATATTTATATTAATTGTTGTCCCTCAATTCACTAATGAGTTCCAACAACTAATAACAGATCTACCATCAGCGGCAAGAGAAATTTGGGAATTACTTCAGAGTTTAGTAAGGGAATTTTCTACAATTATATATGGCAGTAACATTGATCCTAAGCTAGAGAAGGGTATACTTGAAAAAGTTATATTTTCAATGCCTGATAGCGCTACACTTGCAAATGGTGTTACTGACAGCTTGAGTAAGATCGTAGGACTAGCAAGTAATTTAGGAGTAGGAATAATACAGCTATTATTTATACTATCAGTAAGCTTAATGATTACAGTACAACCAAATTCATATAGAGAGGTATTCATATTATTAATACCTTCTTTTTACAGAAGGCGCGCAAGATCAATATTAATAATGTGTGGAAGTGCCTTAACTAATTGGATGTTTGGAGTTTTGATTAGTTCAAGTTTTGTAGCCTTATTAGCTGCTATTGGATTATATATTCTAGGAATAAAACTAGTTTTTGCAAATGCTATTATTGCTGGATTACTTAATGTTATCCCAAACGTAGGACCAACAATTAGTACTATTTTTCCAATGTCAATCGCTTTCTTAGACTCTCCATGGAAGTCCGTAGCTGTACTTGGAATGTATATCATAATTCAAAATATCGAAAGCTATTTAATTACTCCTTCAATTATGCAAAAACAAGTTAAGCTTCTTCCGGGCTTAGCTCTTACTTCACAATTTATTTTTGCAATTATATTTGGCCCCATCGGCTTAATCTTAGCTTTACCACTTTCAGTAGTACTACAAGTTTTAATCAAAGAGATACTTATAGAAGATATATTAGAGAGCAAGAGCAGTTACAAATTAACTTAAAGCGATATTCTATTATTTAAATTTAAGTTAATGATTGTTGTTGTTAAGAAGAAAAGACAAGCTGAATATTTAATTTGAGTATTCAAACGCATGCAAAAAATCCAATTCTAGGCTTTCATCTGTATATCTTCGCTCTAGAAAAATGCTCAATATGCTATTCAGAGGACTGCTGGAGGCCTCAAGCAACTACTATGGCGATGCAATAGGTCTTGCTCCTATTGGCCTTTCAGCAACAAAAAAGAAGCAAAGTCCACAAATCAACCAATACTGGATCAATGATTGCAAAGAGCATCCCACACGAATAGCTTGCTTAAATTACGAGTCGTAGATGATCATCCTTAAAGTTTACTAATCATCAAATTCTGGCTTTGGTTTCTTCTTGATCTTGCCAGCCAGCAATTGATATAAGGCATCTAAAGAATTATGGATCTCCTTAAGTTCTGTCAATTCAGGGATTAATCCATCTTCATTTAGCATCTGATCTAAATCTCTTAGCTCTTGGCGGATATAACGCAAATGAGAGCTAACTTCTTCTCTCTTACTAGTTGACATTAAATCAAGTATTCGGGAATTAAACCCTTCAAATTCAGATAATACGCCGATTTAAGCAAACATACTTAAAACGTTATTATCTTAGTTGGCTTTATTGCCTTAAAAACTAAGGCTATAAAGAAAACCCCATTCTTGCTAAGAGAAGAGATTGTATTGAAGGTTATTTATTACTTTACTGCATTAAGAACCCCTTATTAAGGCTTACCCCCAAAAGCCAATCTTAATAAAAATATTCTGGATGATATTTATGGAAAGAAAAAGGAATAGAGAACATAGTGATATTTTAAAAAGTTTCTGTAGTAATATTAATTAAAGCTATTTGAAAGATGCTTAAAAAATCAGATCATAAACTCGCTAAATGTGTGATTGAAACAAATTGTTTTTTTGATGAATGGAAATTCAAGGATATTAATAAAGCATTTAACGAATTAGTTAAAATATCGTTATCTATTCCTAGAACAACCGTAGTCGAAGAAACCAATAATTATTGGCATGGCATCTGTAGAAGCTTAATTTTTAGATTTCCGGATGACCTGGAAATCCTAAAGTCAACAGAGCTTTCTCTAATTCAAGTAAAATCATCATCTAGATATGGGGCCTCTGATTTAGGGGTAAATAGAAGAAGAATAAACGGCTTATACAAGGAATTAATGAAGAAGAATGTAAATAACAAACTATAAATAACCTCCGGAGGCAGAATAGTTGTGAAATAAATCCATAAGATTGTATGACTATCTCAAGAAAAGATGATAGAAACCTAAAAGTAGGTAATTTAATATTAGCGATTTGGCTTGCTACGGTACCCACTGCAATAACTTATGGAGCATTAAGCCTGCACGGAATAAATATATGTAATTCCCTAACTAATAAGCTTGAAATAGAAAGCAAATCACAAGTAAAAGAACTTTGCAATAAAGCCTCCTGGGATACTACAAAAAGTTATATCATTCTTATAGGGTTCTTTATAACACTCCCGACATGGCTATGGTTCTACCTCTCTGTTAAAAAGAAAAAGACCAGCACAATAAAAGAAGCAAAAGACTAGTCAATACAACGAAATATTAAAAAAAAAGACTTCTTCTTCTATTGAACCAAGGAAAGAGATCCCTCGGGCTTAAGATTTTCTTTATATTCTTATCCAAGCAATTAACCGTGAGCACTTCTCTCCTTGCGGCAACGGCCGCAGTTGGCTTAATAATCGTAGCAACTCCTGCTTTAGTTCTTACATTAATAAACTAAATATTTATTATTTATTAGACATGATAATAATTCCTAGAGTCATTCACTCCTTAATTCATTTAATCTATTACTTATAGAAATAAACTCATACGGATACTCAGATTCCTTGATATTACAAGTAATAGGCTTATGATTACTAGTGCTAAATTGATTCTCTTTTATATATTCATCTGGGCTTTGTGCTTGACTAAGTAATAAGTCCTTAAGAAGTAAAAAGAATAACACAATCAGATTCTCATATAACTGAATAAAGAGAGAGAGGATTTTTCTTAAGATCTTTTTTACGCTATCGGTATAAGAGTCATTAATATGGATAACAAGCCAAGCCCATAACAATAAGGATATAATCATGTCGAATAATACTTTTACCATTTGAAAATCAAAAGAAATAGTTTATGCAGTACATTTAATAATGAAAAGATAGAAAGCATCCCATCTATTTTAAATCATTTAAATACTCAATGACTAATATTTCGATTTCTTTTTCCGAGGCTGATAACCATTCTCCATATTCATTTGTTAATGCTCTAATGTCAGCCTCCTGAAGCAATGAGATCCTATCCAGAGCATTATAAATTGCGAATTCTATGCTTGTCTCAACATTAGTTGATTTAGTATCCATACTAATAATTGTTCCTAGACATATATAGGTTCATCGGTCTGAACGAATTATGCAATAAGAATGAGTAATATAACTTGTCAAATATTAAATAAAGTAACTATTCAATGCAATAAGAAAAAGAAGCAAGCATAAATATAAGAAAATTCAAATTAATAAAAATTCGAAAAATATTATTCCTATGTTTAGCGCATCTGGTATCACTTTTAAAATTAATTTAAATATAAATAAAATAGATAAAATTACATATATACATAGATATATTCAATCTATAAAAAGCTTTTCTAGCTTTCATTTTGCATAATTATTCTCATAAAAGGTTAATCGCTGTCAACTTAAGAAATGATTCCTGAAAAAATGTATTGCTAATGTATAAAATATACCCAATTGATATAGCAGACAAAATAGAAGCAATTAAAAAGGCCAAGGTAAATGCTCTTCTATAGCTTTTTTCCTCATTACTTCTCTGTACTATGTTGATCAACGCCCTTCTAGACCCTTTTGATATTGTCATGTTAAAAAACGCTTCTAATTAATTTCTAGCTTTAAATCAAGAAAAGGGGTTTAAGTATAATTACGTAAAAACAAGTCTCATATCAAGATAATCTGATATTTATGAGGCAAATAAGACAAAATGGATTAATACTGGAATTATAGGCTGCTGATATTCAGGCTGGTTTAACCTTCGCTTCTGCTATCTCACCTTCTTCTAAAGCGTAAATAACTGCTTTTGCCAATGATTTATTTCCCTTTGCATTAGAAGAATGCAATGCTTCTTTAAGGGTATTTTTTATTTTATTATCCATACAATGGATAAAGGAGTTCAACAAATTATATATCTATCTTCAGGAATAAAGAAAAGTACGGTTATCGCCATAGAAGTCCTCTTATATATTATTAATAAAGTGAATTAACTAAACACATGAAAATACTATTATTTTACAATCCTAGGAACTATAAATACAAGGTAAAATTAACTAGTATAAAAATTCCTCATGCGATTAATTAATGGTAATATTAATAAAATGAGTTTTTTCAATCAGAGGTTTGTTAGAAGCATTAAGACTATTGATTTCCAATTTATCATAATCTCTATTCTTATTTTTTTTGTATTTATTGTAGAAAATGCATTTACAACAATAGACAAGATAAATTTTGCATACATACCCTCAATAATCATTAATCAGCCATATAGGATAATAACAACACACTTTATACATCATGACTTAGCACATTTAACTGCCAATATCTTCGGAATAATTATCGCTCGTTACTTTTTGATTGCAATAAAGATAAATGATAATTTAATCCTACTAAAATTATTTTTATTAATAGCTCCGACTCAAGTCTTAATTAATTGGTTTATTGATAGCTACATACTATTAAAGTTAAATTATATAGGGTATGGCTTTAGTGGTATTATCTATGGAGTCAATGCATTTATACTTCTAAGTGCATTATTTGGGAAAGAAAAGTTTCTCAATTATAGGATTTCTCTTAGGAAGAATAATTCAATAAGTAGATCAATATTTTTTATATCTATAATCAGTTTTATATATTCTCTAACACCTGGGGTCGGCTTAACTGCTCACTTATCTGGTTTTATTGCCGGTTCTATAATATTCGTTCTCTAATAAAGGCTATTGGACGAAAATGTCTTCCTAAGATGTAGTTTTGATCCTAGACTTTAGTAAGTTAATAATACTTGAGAGATTCCATCCTGACCTATCAACAACAATCTCCTGATCATTATTACTTGCTGATAACACATTCCAATCTGCCTCTTCTAAAGCTGAGAATAGATAAATAAATGAAATTATAAATAACATAATTACTTTATTTTCATCTGGTATTAATTGATTTTCTTTGACTGCACGATTTTTTGGTTTATCGAGAAAATTTACGATATTATTAGAAACTTCCTTATAGTAAGAAGCTTTATGGCTTATTAATTTTTGGGTGTTCCCCATCAATATCTAAAAATTCTATTTATCAATCATGCAACAACAAATGAAAGAAACAAGTGTCTAATCCTAAAAAAAGTTCAAATGAACACTATTTCTCTCGTTTTGTTATAAACCCATAGCAACTAGTAATAAATTTTTGAGTGAATTTATTCTTTTTCGCGTGTATAAGGCTATGCAATTCAGAATTGTAAGGTAAGTTGAAATATATTCAATTTATAAATGAACAGAATTACACGTATTGAACAATCTATGGCTGAAAGCCTTGTGAATGTCCTAAAACGTGCATCTGAACTAAAAGGTAAAGATCAATTAGCTTTAGCCAAAGAATATAAAGAGTGGCTTGAGGGCCCTCCTTTTGATGAAGAGATATTGGTAATCGATGAATTTACCTTTGATAATTGCAATTTCTAAAAATAAAATATTTTCAATCTATCTGATCAAGTAAAAGTATCCCCTGTTAATAAATACCTTTTAAATTACCCTTTCTACAAACTTCTAAATTGTCTATCTTCCTTAGAACTATGGTTTTCTAAGAATTTTCATCGCAAGGTCAGCATTAATATAAGCGATCTGCCCGGTATCAATGTTAGCGACTTGAAAGATCGTATTGACTGAGGAATTTCTTGAGCCACCCACTACATGAATCACTTGGGCTATCCAGTATTCAGTTCCTTCTCCTTCTGAACGAGATAATTCACCTTGAATAACAATGTAATCTCCTTTTCTTACATGAAGAAACTCAGGATAAGGACAAGACTCCAACGCAAACCTCTCGCGATAGTATTAGTGTACTAGCAAGTCTTATCAGTATTCTCGATTGTTTGCCTTGAGCCAGAGAGATTAGGTCAAATTCTTTACTTTTAATTAGGCTTTCATCCATTTATAAGGCTTGCTTATTTCTGATTATGGCGCATATTTCGATAAAGGATTTAATCCATGACTCAAAGATCTACTTCATTTAATACTTTATCCGACAAATCCTGCTCAAACAGGGAGCAAGTGATCCACGAAAAAAAATATGAGGAGAGAATTAATCTAAATGCCTCAACAATTATAGAAGGTCTACTAGATTCAATTAATAGTGATTTAGATGACAATTAAGTCTTTATAGGAATCTTAATTGAACTATAATATATTAATTAAAGATCTTATTATATAAATCACATAATTATATAAAAGAATAGAAGAATTAAACTCACTTCTTATCTTTTGACAAGAGAAAGAACTTATAACTATAGAAAATTTTATAGAAACTTAAATTTGATATAAGACTTTAGTTAAATTAAGTACTTCCATTCTCTAGATATTAGAGGTATAAAAGGTTTATAAACTTAAAAGGATTCCCTTATGGCGTTAGGATTGAATGACTACAAGACAATGGCTCGTTCCGTTGAAACAGAATTACAAAAAATTAATTTTTTTGATGAGTGCATTAAAGCTTTTTTTCTAGATAGCAAGTTAACTGAATTCGAATCCGCTTTAAAATGCTTTTTTGAAAGTGAAGGTCTTAGTGATGAAGAATTAGATGCTCTCGAAAATATAGAGTGGAGAGATTTGTCAGACAAGTTTAAGTTAATTGCCTTCCAAAAATGTATTATCGAAGGATCAGCATATAAAGAATTCGATACGAATAAAGACAATGTAACTAATATCTCTTGCGGTATTAACACCAGCAAGGCTGCATAGTTACTGGCTTTTTCGATAATAAATAGTAGGTTAACAACAAAAAAAGATTAAATAATTAACCATATAAATATACAAAAAATAATTATCTTTTTACTTTAAAGGTGTAAGGTATTAATTATGAAAGTGCAAGGTTAAGGTCATTTACATATATATCATGTTATTAATAGTCAGAGAAAGGATTTGCACCTTTCTCACCGCTTATACGGATCTGACTTCTTTACTAAACAGATAATTTATTTACTATCTGTTGTTGCTGCTTTTGCTGCTGCAGATTTCCTGGCTCGCCTGGCTGGTCTTGGTGTGGCCGCTTTAGCCATACGTTTAGCTACTGATGAAGCTGTTTTACTAGCCGATGTTTTTTTTGTTGTTGCTTTTTTTGCAGCTGACTTCTTAGCAGAAGAAGCTTTTTTTACAGTTTTTGCCTTTGCTGAGGAAGCTTTCTTTGCAGGAGCTTTTTTAACTGTCGTACCTTTTCGATTTCGGTGCGAAAGTATTAGAGTCCATTCTTCAGCACTGATATTTGCAGGCTTATTCCCATGAACCTCTGAGATTTTGGCTGCTTTCTCTATATCCTTAATTAGATTTTTCCAAGATGTCGCAAATCTCTTGTCTGACTGTGATTTAGCACCACTTTCGACAAGAGTTTCAACAACTCCTTGAGCCGTTACTTTCTTACGGCGACGATTAAAAATTTCCTTTTGAAGGTGAGCAATTAAGGCATCTGCCTTAGCGCTCAGCTTGATCGTTAGTTGAGACATTAATTAGAAGTTACCTATCACATATGTAGCATATTCTGCGCGTATCGACAAAATAGTAGTAGTCCTTGATTCCTGAATTAACTTACTTAATTTGATCCAAATCAACTCAGACAGACAGTTCTAATTAGCTATCAATAAGCCAACAAGGCTCTACTTGTAGGGTGTTATAGGGAAATAGATGCTACTTGTACGTAGATCAAAACAAAACGGTCTCTTCCCTATAAAGGTTTCATTTGCTGTTTGATTGAACAATGACAAAGGGAGTGCAAATATAAAATCAAAGTCTGAGTATTAGACGAGTAGTCAATCTATTTTCTACTAAGTCATAGACTGAGTTTAAAGATCTGCCCTGCTTCCATATTGGGGATATGTAATTAAAGGTTTTTTGTCAAAATGCCTATATTTTCACAGTCAACCTGAATTGGACAGCCTCCTCATACTTAAGGGTGTCGAGATAGGCGTAGATATTTCCCTATGTAAATAGTTGAAGAAACGAAATGAGCAATAATTCAGGCGCTATCTACAGAAAAGTTCCCTATTGCGAGTAAGGAATGGCAATTAGACATTCCTTAGCTCGAGCGGATTCATTATATGAAACTGCCTTCGAGGCTAAGGGTTAAGATTCGACTAACACTTGGAGCTGTCTCCCTTACAAGAAAACAGGAATAGGAAAAACATGAAATTTTAATCTATATACGTCTATAGCAAATAGAACATATTGATTTTCACCACTGAGACAGTCGTAGTTAGACGGGCTAGAGCTAAAGATGTTTAGTTCACAATGCACTATTTCTGCTCTTCATATCCATCAACTGAAAGACTGACAGTGTATTTATGATCCCGAGCATTAAATTGATAAGCCCTAATCAAAAACAAAAGTTGATTTATGGATTCTTTATATAGCAACGGTATATACGCTTCATCAAGCCTGAAGATGATGTCAACGGAGATATGCTTTAAAAATGAGACTATAAGGCTCTAGCTAGATCTATTTTAATAGTACGCTTGCACTGATCTCAAGATTTCCAGCGAAAAGCTGATTAATCCACTAATTTGTTTAAAACGTATTAATGAGAATGATTCTGCTCGAAATCACTAATTCATCTGAAGTAGTAAAAGCTAAAGCAGGTAAAATTTTAGAAAAAATGACTCCAGATAAAATTGATAGAAAATTAGTTGAAAGACAAGTTCTTCAAAATATGCTGGAACAACTTAAAGCAGAGGGCCTTAAAGGAGAAATCTCAACCGTCAAAGGGCTAGAGATCCGAGACAATAATCTGATAACAAAAAATGGCTTTACGATAAAAGAAACCAAGAAATTCTGACGGTATTCACCGCAATCCCAACTAACTCTAACCAGTTCTTGTAAGCACCTCTAATCTTCCATCATGGAGATAATGAAAGTAACTGCTCAAGGACAAGAGGGGCGTGACAACTCAAGCAAATGGATACAGTTATCCACAGTAGCTATTAATAAGTCTCCAAGAGTACGTACTGTCGTTCTACACTGAAGAGAGTGCCTTGGATGAATTGAAATACTTTCAGACACAAGAAGTGAAAAAAAGATATCTGATTTAAAAAGGTGATCAAGAGTTGAAATTTGCTGGTTACTTGCAAAAGCAAAGTCGCAATTTCGGTTCAGGGGAGAGGCAACGTCTAAAAGGAATCTAAAAGCTCAGTTGCACTGGATGGACCTAGTCCCAAAGGCAAAGCAATGTGGACTTGGCCTCAACCTCACAGACATACAATAAAACATAACTATTCAAGTTAGAAATTCCTAATGAAACAGACATGCCAGGAAATTTTGTGCTGATTAGCGTTGATATTGACTATGTGGAACAACTGTCCCTAAAAATTATCCTCACCATAGAACCAAGTGGAGTAAAGACAATGAATGGATTGAAGAAAGAATAAACCCCTAACAAAGCTAAGTGATATTAATAATCTGATAATAAAATTAAATACACTATGTATTAATTACGAAAGTTAAGAATTCCTTTGACAGCAGTATTCTTCTATTTTTCCATCTGGAAGGTATTTCGCATATCGGGGCTGGTCAACCCTTAATCCCTTCACATTATCTTTAAAACTCCACAACCATTTACCATCTGTAAAAGTAATCTCTCCTGCTTTAAAAGAAAGAGGCAACATTAACCTACGTTCGACGCTATCCAAAAGAACAAACGAACCCTTATCCAGATTTTCCAAGTCTTGAGCTAATGAATAGTCACCATTCTGGTTATTGCGAACAACCACAGCTATTTGCTTCCCTTCACAGTTAAATGTTGATGGGTATTGAATCATGAGAATAAGACTAAAAACAATAGAAATAAAGTTCATATATTAAGTATATTTATATCAAGAATTATAGCGTGGTTAATTCACGAGAAGAGAATTGACTCGAATGATTAATTGTAAAAGCACAAAGGTTGGCTTAAGATAATTTTTAGACACTATTAATAGGAATAAAAAGAAGTGAAGGGACCACAAACAAAAGTCAAATTAAGTGAATACACAAAGTATCCTGCTGAGATACCGAATATATATATCGATTTTATTATAAATGATAATGATGTAGACGTCATATCGTCAATGACGATAATACCTATAAATAATAAATCTAAAAAGCTAATTCTAAATGGGATAGATATAAAACTGAAAGGAATTAAAATCAATCAACAAGATTTAGATAAAGACAAATTTAAACTTCTTGATGGTAAGTTAATAATAAATGACATACCAGATCAGGAATTCAACCTAGAGATAAAAACTTCTATTAATCCTTTCCTGAACTCCTCGTTAGAAGGACTATATTCAAGCGAAAGAATAATAACTACCCAATGTGAAGCAGAGGGATTTAGGAGAATTTGTTTTCATCCTGATAGACCAGATGTTTTAAGTCGATATAAAGTTAGAATTGAAGCTGATATAAAAAAGTATCCAATTCTACTTTCTAATGGCAATAATATAAGTTCAAAGATTTTAACAATTAATTCATCTAGACATGAGGTTATCTGGGAGGATCCTTTTCCAAAACCATCATATCTCTTTGCCTTAGTCGCAGGAGACCTAAGAAGATCTAGTTCTGCGTATCAAACTCTTTCGGGACGGAATATAACTATCAATATCTACGTCGAAGAAGGAGATGAAGAATATACTCAACATGCTATAGATTCTTTGAAGAAGTCAATGAGGTGGGATGAAGAAGTTTATAATTTGGAGTATGATTTAAATACCTACAATATAGTTGCTATTCGCCATTTCAATATGGGTGCAATGGAAAATAAGAGTCTCAACATTTTTAATTCAAAACTAGTTCTTGCAGATTCTCGTATAACAACTGATGGTGAATTAGAAAGAATAGAAAGTGTAATTGGACATGAATATTTTCATAATTGGACTGGCAACAGAATCACCTGCAGAGATTGGTTCCAATTATCTCTTAAAGAGGGCCTGACAGTTTTTAGAGATCAATCATTTACCTCTTACTTACATTCTTCTACCGTAAAAAGAATAGAAGATGTATCACTTCTTAGAAGTACTCAGTTTAAAGAAGATTCAGGACCAACGTCACATCCTGTCAAACCTTCTGAATATATTTCTATTGATAATTTCTATACAACAACTATCTATGAGAAAGGCGCTGAAATAATTCGAATGCTACAAACATTGTTAGGCCAAGAATATTTCATGAAAGGGATGAGTGAATACATAAAAAGACATGATGGTTCAGCGGCAACAACAGAAGATTTTGTTTATGCAATTACTGAAGGTGCTTCGGATAGTGGATGCAATATAAATTTTAATGTGCCTCAGTTTATAAATTGGTATTATCAGTCGGGGACACCTAATATATCAATCAAAAGAGAATGGAATAGCAAAGAAGGAAGCTTATCTATAATTATCAAGCAAGGAATAAATACACAGAATCAAGGAGAAAAAGCAACTCCACTAGTTATCCCAATTCGCTTAGGAATAATAAATCAAGATAAAGAAGAGCTCAAAGAATTAACCTTAATTCTAGAGAAACAAGAACAAACATATAAATTTAATGATCTTCCCAAGAAAACTCAACCTCCACTTATCTCATTATTTCGAAATTTTTCTGCGCCAGTTAAATGGGAATCAGACTTATCATTAGAAGAGCTTTTTAAATTAGGCCAATGTGATAAGGATCTGTTCTCCAGATGGGATGCAGTTCAAGAAATAAGTAGGAGAGTTTTAATTTCAAGATCTTTAGGGGCTCCATGTAGTAAGACAGAAGGATGGCTTACAGATTTATATAGAGAAAATATATCCATGTTTAAAGAAACGAATAAGGAATTCCTAGCAGCAATTTTGACGGTTCCCAAAGTGGATGAACTTGAAATATTTCAGGAAGTTGTTGATCCAGTTAGATTATATCGATCTTATATTCACATGTTAAAACAAATAGGAGAAAACCTTTCAGATGAATTAAATAATTTACTTGAAAAACATCTTGAGTCAGCATCGAAAATATGGCCGGAAGGCAAAGCAGAAAGAAAATTAATGGAAATAATTTGGAGTTTTTTAGTACTCAATGAAAATCAAAGTATTCGAACAAGTTGCTTAGAATCTGTCAAAGGTAACTCAATGACGTTAACAAGGTCAGCACTTAATGCTCTATCTCCAATAGATTGCCTAGAAAGAGATGAAGCTTTAAATATATTTTATGAAAGATGGAAAGAAAACCCTGTGGTATTAGATACATGGTTTACCTTAAAAGCTTCTATACCACATAAAAACGCTTTAAAAACAGTTAAGGACTTGTTAGATCATCCCAAGTTTGATCGAATTGCTCCAAACTCACTAAGAGCTGTACTTGGTGGCTTTTCTAAAAATCTAGAATATTTTCATGCAGATGATGGTAGTGGATACATTTTCATAGCAGAACAAATTATAGAAGTGGACAAGAGGAATCCAATAACAGCCTCTAGACTTTTAAAAGTATTTAGTAAATGGAAAAGTCATATAGATACTAATAAGAGAAATATGTTAAAAGCGCTAGAAATTATAAATAGTCAAGAGTTATCTTCTAATACAAGGGAAGTAATAGAACTTATAATTAATTAAAAACCAAAAGCCAACTTAAGCAACGCTATTTCACTAGCACAATGAATATGATAACTATAAGACAAGCCTGTACTTAAGCTAATACCGATCTACTTAATTAGAGGTACTAATATAATAGAAAGTTTTAAGATATATCCTAGGAGTTAAGTGTAAGGTGAATTAACAAACGTTTACTTAGCAAATGATTTATTCTACTTTTGCACCAATACTTGCAACAGATCTAAATCTAAGTCCATTAGCAATTGGAGCAATTCTTTTTTCTGGGATAAGTTTTATAATAATGTTTGGCATTGCCTCAGCCAAGGGAGGCTTTCAAGAACTTGTTGACACAACTTTAAAAAATGACCAACTAGTCCGTAAAAGCAGGGAGTCGCAAGATAACTAAATTTATTGAATTAATTAATAATCCAGGGATTTTCTAATTAAATATCCGATATTTTCAAACCATATATTTCTACAAACAGGAATCAAGATGTTAAATTAAACAAAAAATATAAAAGCTGAACTATTGATATTATTAGTAGAATGAATATAATTAGATAAAATTCTTTAGTGAATAAACCAGGTCCAAGTAAATTCTCAGTTCAGGCTTTTGCTACTGACGATTTAATATGGGATAAGATACTAGAAACCCTAAGCCAAAAGGAAAGAGAAGAAGCCGATAAATCTGAATCCGAAATAAATGAGCCTTATATGGGTGGAAAGGAAATCATTGTAAGAAGAAAAGACAAAACAAATATTGCATTTGCATCTCTATCCGAAACCAATGATAACAATGATAAATGGGCGGTATATAGGGAAAAGTAAGTTACGAAGAAAATCATATCAAATACACAATGATGGCAAAACCAAACTATTGTTGGATGATTTGCGTATTCGGATTAATCAGACATATAACTATC
Organism: Prochlorococcus sp. MIT 1223; assembly: GCF_034092465.1. Classification (NCBI taxonomy): domain Bacteria; kingdom Bacillati; phylum Cyanobacteriota; class Cyanophyceae; order Synechococcales; family Prochlorococcaceae; genus Prochlorococcus; species Prochlorococcus sp. MIT 1223. The sequence continues at coordinate 151,325 of NZ_CP139303.1, read as the reverse complement.
ATGATATTGATGAATTTTTACAGGGTCTAAACAGTAATTTTGTAAGCTATATAAGAAGTAATTTTATAAAAAGATCATTTAATTTTGATTAAGAATTCTATTGTGCTATACTATTGACATCTCAAAAGAGATGGCAAAAGATATTGGTAAGTCGTCCAATTCATCTAGCACACAAACAACTGAGGTTAATTAATGAACCAATCAAAATTGAATAAAGAGTATGCCAAGGTTATGCACAAGGCAAATAATGCTGTAGGAAGAAAAGAAGCAGTAAGCCTTTTGCACAGAGCCGATCGAATCAGAACGGAAATCTCTAAGAAATTAAGTCCTAAAGAATAGGATCCTTTGTAGATAAAAAATGTGATGACAGAGAATTATAAATCTTATCTTTTAAAACAAATAAAGAAGTGGGAGGAAGATATAGAATTATACGAAAGGTATTTAGATTCAAAGGATTTATCATTTGATGGTAAATACGGAGCAAAGGAATACATATCAATGGCAAGAAATAATATTGATGAGATTAATTTAAAACTAAATAGACTTAATAAAGGTAACATCTAATAAATTAAGAACTTCAAAGATGTTGGAGGTATAAATTCGGATCTCCTGAACTACGAGGTTATATAGTTGCTAAACGAAGCAAGATCAACATCTCTCCATACAAATTCCTCGAGATCACTCAAAATTCTGTGAAGGAAAGAAGTGAAGTGGATATGAGCTACACCAGACCGAAGAGGGGAGACGTCAGGAAAGCGATAGAGCGATTGGATTAGACAAAAAAAAAAGTGTTATGGGGGTAACTGAGTTTTCTTAGTAATTAAAATGGACACGGAAATTTATGTCAGAATTTATTCTGACCTAGCAGAAATTGTGATCAAACAAATAATTTCAGCATCATTGCTATATTCACTACTTTTACTTGGATCTACACCAGCAAAAGCAGCTTTAGATTTGACAGAGGGTGTCGAATCATTGATTGAAGTCGTACTTACTGGTGCTTCTAAGACGATGGGTAAAAGGGCAAACGCAAAAGAAATCAAATGGACCTGGTGCGATGACACTTATTACAGCCCAAGCTCAGGCCTCATCTGCTTTGAAAAGAACTTCATGAATGACCTAGCAAAGATAGGAGATGCGGCTGTTGCCTTTGTTGTCGCCCATGAATATGCCCACCACGTTCAATTTGCACAGGCGCAACTAGTAGCCAGGGCAAAAAACAACACAATGAGAATAGAATTACAGGCAGATTGTTTCGCTGGAGTAATTCTCGCAAGTATTCCAAACCTATCTTTCAACAAAAAGGATGTTGAAAATATGATTTTAGCAGCGGCATTACTTGGAGATAAAGAATATGATCATGTTCAACATCACGGAGCAGGAGAGAACAGAGCATTAGCTCTAAGGTCTGGCCTGAGGTTTGGAAGTACTAAAGGAAAGATTAAAGATGCTTACTATAAAATGTTTTGTTTGCAGAAATAATAACTAAAGAATAAAAGGAAAAAGCTATTTCTTTTTATGCAATTTATGTACAACTTCTACGATACAACTCATCGATACTTTCTGAATTACCGGGCAATTTCTTTAGACTTTTCAGTCTATTTAAGTTAGGTTTTGCGTAATAGCTTTTGGAGTGACTTTTCTTGGCGTAGAGAACCCAATCAGAACAAGCTGCACTATAATCTTTGATCATATATTTAGAATTCCCTCTAAGGGCATATAATGGCCAGTTATATCTTCGTAATTTAATCGCTTTATTCAAATAATCAATTGCATCAATATATTTACCTAAATTAAAATTAATTTGACCTAGCCAATAATAAGACTGAGAAGTACTATCTTTGGGTTTTTTAATTAAAATTGATTTCTTAAAATCAGAAATAGCTGCTGCATATGTAGATAATTTATAATATGCTTTTCCTCTCGATTGATAGAGGCCAAAGTCTGGCAATATATTTATTGCCTTAGTATAGTCATCAACAGCGCCCTTAAAATCGTTGGACATACTCCTAGCAGATGCTCTTCCCTTGTAATATTCCACATTGTCAGAATCTAGTTCAATCGCTTTAGAATAATCACTAATAGAAGAAAGGTAATTACCACATAGGAAGTTACCTTTGGCTCTATAATAATAAGAAGTATCTGAATTATATTCTGGAATTAACAAGTTAGAAAGACGAATAGTATCAGAGCAATCTTTACGGTTTCCATGTGTTTCTTTTAATCTATCTAAATAATACTTTGCCTCTTTCGGTAGTTTCTCTTCTTTTTCTTTTCTTTTCCTTTCTTTTTGTTTTTCTCTTACTTTTTTTTGATTAGATAAGATCTCTTGTTCTAACTTACTACAAAAAACCTTGTAATTCTTATCTTTAGAAAAAGTAATTTTAGTACCAAGTTTTACAGATTTATCAATATCATCACAATATCCTTTTTTATCTAATAAAGCATTAGGAGTATATTTTTTACGAGCTCTTAACAATTTAGATCGTGCTCTCATATAATATGCATCACCTCCTCTAATATTAAGCTCTATTGACCTAGAGCAATCTAATATTGATTGACTATAATTACCTAAGTTATAATTAGCAATACATAGATTATAATTAACTGCAGCAGTGTCTCTTTGTACTTTATATATACGATAGTCAGAGATTGCTTGGGAATAATTACGCATCCCATAATTAGCATTACCTCTCTCAAAGTAAACAATTTTTCTTTCAATATAAGATTTAGGAGCTAGTTCAATTGTTTTACTAAAATTCTCAACTGCTGATCTATGTTTGAATAATTTACCATTAGCTAAGCCAAGATTAAAATATAATCGATGATCTTTTGGTGAGATTTCTAATGCACTCTCAAAGTATTCTTTTGCCGAGGAATATGAATTCGAGTTCAGCGCCTTGAGTCCTTCGTTAAATAAATATTCAGCTTCTTTCTTTCTAGTATGCTTTACAATTAAACTGGAAGAGATAGATAAAGACAATAAAACAACTATTCCAAGGGGTAGGTAAGGTATTATTTTCTTAGTTCTTTCACTCTTTAACTCTTTTCTAATTAGTTTATTTAAATTCTCAAGCTTGTCTCCTCCATACAGTTGTATTTTATTTAATAACAGAATACTTCTATTTTTTAATTTATTAGTACTTTTCGATAAATTTCTTGTTATCAAATAAAAATTAGACTTTATATTTTTTATTTCAAAATCTTCTCTATTCAATCTTAAGCTAGATCTTATACCCTTTTGAATCCTTTGACCACAGAAATTACATTTAATTGAACTATAAGGGACAGGTGCTCCACAGTAGTTGCATTTATTTGAGGATCTAATATTCATTTTACTTCTGCTAATATAATTATAACTTGATCTGGGTCTAAAGAAGATTGAAGCTTAGATAACATTAGCATACAAGAAGATTCTCTAAAGTAAGAACTGAATTCAACTATTTCTTTTATTCTTGTTATTTCTTCTATAATCTCTTTATTATCTAAATAATCAATTGATGCCTGTTTAAGATATTTTTTCCATTCCTGTCTATATCTCAGACTAGAGTTTCTCTTTCTTGCCTTTTCTTCTGAAGCATTGATTTGTTTTTCTTCTATTTCACGATTGGTTTGAACCCAAGCCTCTTTCTTTTTAACTAGTTTATCTTTTTGTTTAATAACCTGTTTACTTGATGCAGAGAAAATTTCAGCCAGAATAGTATTGACAATTAAGGATGAAACAACTATCCCTACAGATAATTCATTTTGAATAGCATTAAACAGATTTAAAAGTATTGAAGTTGTTGCTACAACTAAACATGTCAACAAGACATTTGCCGTTCCAAGCTTAACTATTGCGACTTCTCTTTTGTTCCCAATAACTAGCTGTAATTGCAATACCAACAGGAATGAAACCAGTATATAACTAATCAGTGGAACAATGCTCTCTAATTCTGTAGATGTCTTATTGAGTTGAACAGAAAGGAGAAATGACCATACTCCAATTAATGGGAGCCATAAAATTGGAAGTGCCGTTTTCAATCTCATAGTTTTCTAGTAATGGAATTGGTCATGTGAATCCTAAATTTGTCCTAATAAGTCCTGTTTTTTCTTTTCATACTCTTTTTCAGAGATGAGCCCCTCGTCATACAGATCCTTTAATGAGCTTAGTTTCATCTTTAAGTCTCCAGCTGATTCAGTTTTTGTTTTACCTCCAAAGTTAATTCTCCCCAGACCTTCTGACATTAATTTGCCTGCAACATTTGAATCTTTTTCTGCAGCTTTATTAAGGGCATCAAGCGCTCGTTCTTGTTGATAGAAACCTTGTGATTCTGAAGCTGCCTTTGCTCTAATTCTCAAACTGGCAGCATCTGCAAGACTCTCTTTGATCTTTATATATTCGGGGTTATCTCCAATGACTTCGATTCCTTGAATAAAGAAATCTAGAAGCTTTAACCCAAACCGTTCAAACGATCGATCGATAGATTTCTTTGTATCTGCTGAAGCCTCCTCCAAAATGGATTCGATTGTGAATATATCGAGGGTTCCTTTCTTAATTTTGTCTGCAATGTAGTCTTTGAGGCTTCTCTCAATATTTGGGACAAGAAAGTCTTTCAACTCTTGCTTAGTCATAGACATTTTCTTTCCAACAACCTGAACGACAAAAGATGCAGGGTCTTGAATCCTCAATAACATCGAGCCATATGAACCAACAGGAACAATGAGTTGATGCGTCGTATCTTTAGCTTGTAACTGAACACCCCACTTATAGTCAGTGGAAGAAGTTTTACTGACAAACCAAACATCAAGCTTAATTGGAGAGTTATTACCAATAGATCTTCTTATAAGTGCATCTAATCCAGGTATGTTTCCTGATTCAATTAAATGCTTGCCTGCTTGAAGAATCTGTACAAGCTGTCCATTTTCAAAAAGCAACGCCTCTTCGCTTTCATTTACAAGTATCTGAGAGCCTATGACGATATCTCTATTAGGATGACACCATACCAGCGAATCATTGGTTGCCTTACTTTCTATTGTTGTAACGGCCAAGGTCTTCTTTAAATCTTTATGAGTTTACCATCATGATTAAATGATGTTTAAAGCATAAATTTTTCTTCAAAATTAAATAACTATTCACTATCATTCTTGCCTGCATATTTAATGATGATTGAAATAATAATCACAAGAAATATCGGAACTAATAAAATATACTTGAGTCCTAACTGATATGCTTTTTCAATTAAATTCTCTGTCTCATAATTTTGTTTATTGAGATCTACTTTCTTAGCACTGGAATCCTTACAAGCTTTAGTTAAAGTGATTTCATTATCGAAAAGTTCATCCAAGAATGATTCAGAATTTCCTTTTTGATTTACAAATGAGTCACTTGTATCGCGAGCTCCTAGTGAAATACCTTTGAGTAAATCATTACAAGCAGCATCTCTATTTGTCCAATATTGCTCCAAACCTTTTTGGAAATATGCTTGTCCAAAAAGAGGATTAAGATCTATTTCTTTAATAAAATCTGCTTTTGCAGCTTCACTATCGCCAGTCTCACTTTTTGCTAACCCGCGTCTAAAGTAAAACTTGTCGAATGTTTCATTAGTATCTTCAATCTCAAGTTGTTCTATCTCCTTAGAAGTTAAAGCCTCATATAAAGTCGTTAATCTATCTAAATCACTAATCGCTCCTTTGAAATCTTTTAACTCAAATTTAGCTATACTTCTAACATTAAAAGCTTTAAGATAATTTGAATCTATTTTCAAGGCTAAATCTGCATCCTTGATGACTCCTTTGAAATCGTCTAGCATTAATTTAGAGAAAGCTCGATAGTAATAAGCTTCAACATTTTTTTTCAAATCAAGCTCATCATCAAAATATTTAATTGATTCCTTCCAGTTTTTATCCTCGATTTCAATTAAACCTTTGGCCAAGTAATAACCTTTAGGTCTTACACCTTTGGTCCTTCTCTCGCTAGCCCCATCGCATTGAATTTCTTTGTTTACTTTCTTTGCTTTGCATCGATATTCGATCAACTCATTTCCTTCGATTTTAAATTCAGACAAACTATCGACGCTAGTTCTACTAAATCCTCCTTTCTTAATCTTGTTTTCTACTAGCGCATCAAGCTTTCCTTCCTCCTCTGTAACGACCCCATAGATATCTATTTTTTGTATGGCTCCATCAGGTTTTATGCAATATTTGTAGGCTCCAGATTTAGGTGTAACAAACTCAGGACTCTCTATACAATCAGATTTGTTCTTATAGAGCTCGCTAGGTGATTCAGATTTAGCTGGCAATAGAGTTGAACATCCCAGCAAAGATAATGTTGAGAATCCAGTTATGAGTTTCTTCAAAGTCATAAGAGTCAATGATGTTTTCCTAGTTATTTTCTTTGTCAAAACCAATCATCTTCTAAAGTTATTATCCCACAAAATAAAGAAGAGCGTCCTGGACTGAAGGTAACCTGTACTGTTTTAGTTTCAGCTCTTGCAGACTTTTCTCAATAAGACCTCATAATTTACAGCATGTTCCTTTCTCCATAATTTCCTTAAGGCAAGAGATTCCTTGGAACTTTTAAGAAGAGATTTTATTGTATTTATACTTTCTAAACGATGCTTGGGATTTTTGCACTTGTGTTTAAAACCCTCCCGAAACGGACAATAATTCTTATCAGACACTTCTCTAAGGCGTTCTTCGTAATTGCTGAGATTATTTCTATGCCACGCTAAATATTTCCCACTTTCCAGGTCACTATCAACATCGCCTGAACTCCACCAAAGTTTTCCCATTTTTCTTTGTACTGAAAGAGGTTTTCGCCTTTCATACTGCTCTTTTTCCTCATAACCAAACTGAGAAGGAAATTGTGATTGCATTTCATAGAACTTATCTAGTCCACCATTTTGGTAATAAGCGATTAACCCTTTCTTGCATTGAACCGCAGCATCATTGTGGTTCAAAGTAGAAGGCGTCTGCCCATCTCTGATTGAGGAAGCCAACTTCACCACAAACCAGTCGTTATATTTTTTCTTTGAGCCAATATCAACCCATCTTTTCTTCTGGGAGTTTTCTTCAATGCACTTGGATAGAGATTGGTTTTTTCTCCATCGTGGGCACCAAAACCTCAAGCTAGCTATCCCTTCTTTAGTGTCCTCCCTGCCATATAAAACAAAGTCTCCGGTCTCTTCAGGAGATGGCATTTTGTAAGGAAAATCTGGATAGTAAGGTTTAGCAGTTTGTGGATAATTAATTTTGAAGTAACCCCAAACACTGATGGGTATTGCCATGAATAGAAAAATATTCCTTTTTCGACGAAAAACTTTCCCTACAAATTTCCCTACAACTTTCAATTGTTTATCAGAGAGAATGTTCTGCTTTTCAAAAAGGATTTTTCCTTGAGCTAAAAGCTTTTTCTTAGAAGGAAGAGGAACTTGCCTGAAACCGTTGTTGATTTGATCTAGAACATTTCTAACGTCTCTTAAAGATTGACGAGTTCGTACGATTGGCTGTCCACAAAACTCACATTTTGCTTGAGAGGTAGTCCACTGAATGGGTGCACCACAGCGGATACATTTGATTTGTTGGGACAAAGCGAGACAGCGAACAAGCTAGGCGTCAGGCCTATGGAAATTCTAATTCCTTCTGCTCAAAAGGCTCGCCTCAATAATGCGGTGGCTGTGATTCTTCAAGGGGAAAGTAAGCACCATCTTCATCATCAGGGTCTTGTCCCCTGAAGTATTCCTTTACTTCGTCATAGGAGTCATCATCTACATCTCTCTCTGAATCAGTCATTCATCTTCCTCCTTTTGTTTAAACCAACCCTGTTCTTTTCTTCCTCTCATGAGAGAGGTGATCAAGGCACCTGCAAAGAATGCTCCAATACCTCCCATGATCAACAGCAGAGGAGAAGGAGAAGTACCTCCAGCGACTTGGTTTAGCGGGTCAAGTGCATCCATTCTCTTAGATCTTCTTCTTTGTTTTCTCTAACAGTAGAAGCATCTCAACACTAATTAGAAATAAGCAATTTATTTAAGGATTATGATTGCTGGCTTTACTAATCAAAACCAATGACTTTGAACCTTGCTGTTAAAGAAGGTATTCACCAGCCGGTTTGGAATAAGAAAGGTAAAAAAGTCCCTTATAAAACATTGCTGTTTTAGGTACATTTGATTTATCTAAGAGATGCTGCCATGCAGGCTTCACCGAGCTCGGATACGCAAAAGAAATAGGGAGTCCCCAACCCTGAAAGAAAGCAAAGTCTTTGACCTGTCTAAAAGACAGCATCTCGTTTACTTCTATCCCCAGTACCCATGACTGGCAGCCTGAATCCGTTGCTATCTCGGATTATCGGTCTACGCCTACTACGAGGCTATGTCTTGATTAAACGCTTTGAATGAGAAAGCTATGCTCGCTACGTTTAAAGTCCAGCTCGACTCAAAAAGAAACTTCATCACTCATCTCATTCGGCATACTCCCTTATCCCGTCCCTCCTGTATAGACCCCTTATCGCCTTTCCCCTGTATAGACCCCTTATTGCGTTTTCCATGTATAGACCTACCCTTGCTTGGAATAGAAAATTGAAAGCAAACGATCTACTTACCCATTAAAAACGTATCTAGGGAAGGATTAAAGAGATCACTCTTAACTAAAAATCTGTAGGTAAAACTTGTAGGTACAATTAAAAGACCTTGCGAATAAGCAACTAAATCAAATTAATGTTATATCAATCACTTTCGAAGAGTTGAACCACCTTGCCGTGAGAACCTCAGCGTTCGACCTGGTAATACCAGAGGGGGGAGTCAAAGTGGTGCTTCGTTTCCAGTTGACTGGTATACGTCACATACACGACAGTCTCCCCCAAATCGAAAGAGAGTCAGATCAGAGCACTAGAAAGGCCTTCACCAACAAAGTAGTCCTGTTAAATATTAATGCAATCCTGTCATTTAATGGGCCAAATTAAACGTATTTTTTCGACTATCTCCATTGCCTCTTGTCTTCTAGAAGTAAAGTCATCTGACCTCAATACAAATGTTACATGCCCTAACTTCCTTCCTGGCTTTTCTTCTTTCTTTTCATACCAGTGCAAATTAACCCCAGGTATTTGTTTTATTTGTTCAACTCTACTTTCTAAAGTCAAACTACAACTATCGGGCTGCCCCAAAAGGTTAATCATTATAGCTCCAGGGACAATCATCTTGGGAGAGGGAACGGGCAATCCAGCAGCTATGCATACTTGGTGATCAAATTGACTGCTTTGACAAGCTTCAATGGAATAATGACCAGAATTATGAGTCCTAGGAGCTATTTCATTAACAAGGAGACCATTCTTTCCATAGAAAAATTCAATTGCTATTACTCCAAAATAGTTAAGCTCACTTAATAGAGATGCCACTATATTAAAAGCCATCATCTCCACTGAATGGCTTACATCAGCTGGGGCCAGGACCCAATCACAAACTTGATTATATTGCTGAGTTTCAACAAGTGAAAAAACTTTGATACTTCCTTCTAAGTCTCTACTTGCCACAATGGAATACTCTTTTTCATACTCAACCCATTTCTCTAAAAACCAAAGTTTTGAATCCACCGAGGTTATTAAAGTGTGCAGTTGACTGAAGTCATTAATCTTTTTAGTGCCTTTACCATCATATCCACCTCTAGAAGCTTTTGCCATCAAAGGAAAATTCCATCCATTTGGTAATTTTGTATCACTAAGGTTTATAAAAGATAATGGCAACCAATCTGCTGCAGGTATATTCAATTCTTGAAGCAAACTCCTCTGAGAGCTTTTATCCATCAAAGCAGATATAGATGAAATCCTTGGAATAAACTGAATACCTTCTTTTTCTAAAGACATCAGTTTTTCAGTATTTACCCATTCATTTTCAAAAGTTATGCATGCACACTCACTTGACATTTGCTTTGTTGTCTCAACATCAGATTGATCTGAAAGAAAAACCTTTTTTGCATTTTTTGCCGCTGGATCGGATTTAGAGACAGTTTGTATTGCTATGTCAATTCTTTTCTGTAGCGCCGAATCAACTAACATTTGGGCAAGTTGTCCTCCTCCAACAACTCCCAACATATTCTTTAAATGGTGGTTTAGGGGTGGAGATGGATTGCTCATATACAGCAATAAAAATAGTAAGAAGAGAAAAAGACTAACAACTTAAAAAAGCCTCAAAGATTTTTATTCTACCTAAAAGCTCATTATCATTATATCTAAATCAAAACAACTAATCTCTTTTATATAAGACTAGTATCAATTTATTTAAATAAATATCCTTTGTTCTTTCAATGATTATTTAATATAGTCATACACATACAGATTTAATATCAAAATTGTGAACCAGAATCCAAAAGTAATCCAGGTAGACTTAGTTAATAATCCATACAATGTCATAATTGGAGGAAAAGGATTAAAAAATATTGGTGAAGAATTAATCAGATTAGGGATTAATAAAAATACAAAGATCCTTCTTGTAACAAACCCAATTATCTATAAATATTATGGCGAACAGGCTATAAATCAGCTTAAGGGAACAGGGCTGCATGCAAATTCATTGACTATTGAAGAAGGCGAAACTAATAAAAACTTAAGTACAATTGAAAAGATACATAATGCTGCCTTTGACTATAAGCTTGAAAGAGGATCTTTAATAATAGCTTTAGGAGGTGGAGTTGTTGGAGATATAGCTGGTTTTGCAGCTGCCACTTGGTTAAGAGGAATTTCTTTTATTCAAGTTCCTACTACATTACTTGCAATGGTAGACGCCTCAATAGGAGGTAAGACAGGTGTAAATCACCCTGGGGGTAAAAATTTAATTGGGGCTTTTCATCAGCCGAAATTAGTTTTAATTGATCCATTAACCTTAGATACTCTCCCACAAAGAGAGTTCAGAGCAGGGATGGCTGAGGTAATTAAATATGCTGTAATTGGAGATTATGAACTATTTAAATTACTAGAAGATTCTCCAGAAATAAATAGCCTTTCTGGAATGGGAAAAGATCTTATCGAAGAGATCCTTCAACGCTCAGCTTCCACCAAAGCAAAAATCGTTATGTCTGACGAAAGAGAAGGAGGCCTTCGAGCAATATTAAATTATGGTCATACATTTGGTCATGTAATTGAAAATCTTTGTGGATATGGGAAATATCTTCATGGAGAAGCTGTTGCAATTGGAATGGTTGCAGCTGGACAACTAGCTGTCCTTAAAGGAAAATGGCAAGAGACTGATGCTAGACGACAAAAAGATTTGATTAAAAGGTCTGGACTACCTACCGTTTGGCCAAGCTTAGATATCAATAAAGTTTTAAAAACTTTAGAAGGAGATAAGAAGGTAAGAGATGGGAAAGTGCGGTTTATTCTTCCAACTAGCATTGGTTCTACTGAGATTTCAAATGATATAGATAAAACGGAAATAGTTGAATGTCTTAAAAAAATCAGTTAACTATGGTTCTTGTAGAAATCTTGTGGATAGTTGAATATTATTTGCTTTGACAATTGTATTTTGATTATTAAATTGGAAGGCAATCCAACGAAAATCACCTAAACAATGAGGATCTACCAATCTAAGAAGTGTTTCTCTTCTTTCAAAAGCAATTGCCAAATTCTCGATTGATAAAGAGTTCAATGAATAAAGCTTTTGAGAAAGACCTAATGCTAATAAAGCTTCTCCTTGGCGTAGATCACCTAAGAAGATTAGTCCATTATTTTTAGCAGAATCTATCAAGGTTTCTAAACATAAATGCGAGGTTAGATCCCAATATCCTGGCTGATAAAGAATATTAGTAGAAGCGGTATTATTTCTATATGCCATCAGAGTTCCTGATGATCTCTTTTCACTGTAATAGCGATATGCCTCTAAGGCATAATCAATAATTAATAAAGAACCTATTGATAAAATCTTTGAAACCTTTTTAAACCAAGCATTTAACCCTATATGCCATTCAGTAGTCCAACCATCAACAACTCCAAATGGTGGTATTTTGATGTTATTAGAACTTGTAAATGAATCTATAGAGTTAATTAATTGAACAGACAGAGGAAGCTCGACAAAATTCAAATAGCTATTTTGATCCTTTTTTAAAATAGATATGCCCTGACGATATAAATCTCCATTTCTAAATACGATTCTCTCTACTGGCATTGCGTCTAATAATTCATTAGCTATTACAATTCCTATAGAAGGTTTTCGTTCTAAATCACTTAAAGAACTCCATCTTATAGGAACTGATTTAATATTTTCTAGATTTCTTTTTTGTCTATCTATCATCCCTTGATTAACTTCTACCAAAATCAATTCGATTTTGCTTAAAAGTAATGGAGCTAATTTTTCTATTGAATTAATTAAGCCTTTAGACAAATCACCTTCTCCAGGACCAATATCAATTAACGAGAAAGACTGGGATTTATCACAAAATTCACCCAATTGATTCAACCAATCAATTACTTGAACAGCCAAAAGGTCGGAAAACTCAGATCCCAAAGATGGGGATGTGACGAAATCTCCGTGTTTACCTATAGACAAACGTCCTGTTGCATAGGCTCCATACTCAGGATCATTTAAAGACCATTCCATAAATTGGAAGAAACTAATACTTCCCTTCTCTTCTTCAATACGCTTAGAGAGCCAATTTGGACATTCAGCGTCTATAGGGTCCATTGGCAAGAATCTTATTCGTTAAGATAATCCCATGAAATCACAACGCACAATAAAAGCTTTTTCAGCTATCTTCGCATTTCTAATATCTTTAAGCTTATGGTTACCTGCGTATGCCTCTAATAACCCAGAATTACTTCCTGATCATCAAACACCAGTAATTGATCTTGCCAGGACATTAAGTAATACCCAAAGAGAAGCTCTAGAGAAATCACTTATTGACTATGAAAGTAATACCGGATGGAAAATAAGATTTCTATCTCAATATGAAAAAACCCCTGGATTAGCAGTGAGAGAGTTTTGGGGACTCGATGAAAGTAGTTTATTGGTAATAGCAGACCCAAGAGGAGGAAATCTATTAAATTTCAATGTTGGTGATGCTTATTTCGCTCTTATGCCAAGAATTTTTTGGGTGGAACTACAGACCCGTTATGGCAATCAATTTTATGTTAAAGATCATGGAGAAGATGGTTCTGTTCTTGATGCAATCTCAGCGGTAAAGACCTGCCTTGATAAAGGAGGATGTGAAGTTGTACCAGGTCTTCCTAAAGAACAATGGACTTGGACATTAATAACCTCATTACTTGGTGGATTAATTGCTGGTTTTGCAGCAGCACCAAGAAAGGAAGATCAATTAATTGCATGGGGTTGGCTTTTACTTCTTTCTCCTTTGTGGATAATTCTTTTTGGAGTTTTCGGAGTTGCTCCAGTTATTACTAGAACCAGTGAGATACTTCCACTCCTAAGAAATGGGGTAGGTTTTTTGGGTGCCGGGGTTATTGGCTACTTACTAGCTCAAAGAACATTAACCAAAAGCATAAAATCAAATTCTGATTAGATCCGAACCAAAGCATTTTGTCTAATTATTGATCTAATAATTTTTCCTCATATGCCAATGTTGCATCATTTCTATACCAACGATGAGAAACACGTTTAAGACTATTGTTTTGGAATTCCACCCAGGAAAAGTGACACAAAGATTGCCCCAATACATCTTTTCCTTTTCTAGGAACACATGCCGCATTGAGATAAGACGTACCCCAAATATCTTTAGTAAATGTAACTCTCTTCCCTTGGCCTCTTCTCAAAACATGATGCATATGACCAAAAACAACTAAGTCAGGAACCTTTATTTTTCTAATCTTATCAATTGCTAAAGATAAATCTTTATCTCCCCAATCAAGAGCCGGTGCCTTCCAATCACGGCCACAAGGGCTCGCAAAATCAGATCCAAGACCAGACGGTCCAGAATGAGCCAAAATAACAAAAGGTTTATCAGTTGGTACTTCTTTGGCTGCAGCGACAATTCTCCTAACTGATTCTTCAAGGGTAATCGGACCAAAAACTGCATGAACTTCTTTAGAAAGATAAAATCCACCCCCGGAACTACAAGGCCTAGCACCAATTAAAGAAAAAGATGGATTCTCAAAACGTTTAAGGCTCCAAGAACAATCTAAATCACCCAATAAATTCAATTGTGTTTTAAGAAGAAGACCCGTGCCATCATGACCATGATCATGATTTCCAAGTATTACTGACACTGGAATAGGTATTTTTTTTATTTCCTTTACTACAGCTATATCTCCTTCTCCTAGATCTCCAACGAAAAGCACTGCATCAGGATTAATCCTGATAATGAGGTCAAGATCTTCACTGCTCCATAAGCCATGAAGATCACCCGCAATCAAAAGATTAAAACTAGACAGCGTAATTAAGTTAAACAACCTCTATAATGCCTCAAATGCTTTGAAGAAAACTGATTACCGCCTACAAGACGGTTTTACCGGTTCCCAATAAAAGGGAAGAAGTCTTAGAAGAGATTGCTTTGCTTTGTCAAGAACGCAATGCGGTAATACTTGCTCATTACTACCAAGAGCCTCAAATACAAGATATTGCTGATTTCATTGGAGACTCACTAGAACTTTCTCGAAAAGCCGCCAGCACAAACGCAGATGTAATTGTCTTCTGTGGGGTACATTTCATGGGAGAAACAGCCAAAATACTATGCCCAGATAAAACTGTACTTATCCCAGATATTGATGCAGGTTGCAGCTTGTCAGACGATTGCCCAGAAGACGAGTTCAAAAAATTTAAACAAAAATATCCGGAACACTATATTGTCAGCTACATCAATTGCTCAGCGGCAGTAAAAGCCGAAAGTGATTTAATTTGCACCAGCAGCAACGCAGTTGATCTTGTAAATCAATTACCAAAAGATAGACCAATTTTGTTTGCACCCGATCAAAATCTTGGCAGGTGGGTTCAAAGGAATAGTGGGAGAGAGCTAACCTTATGGCCAGGAAGATGCTCGGTTCATGAAGCCTTCAGCGAAGAGGCTCTTATTAAACTCAAGCTTAAATATCCAGACGCTGATGTTATTGCGCATCCAGAGTGTCAGCCAAATATTCTAGATCTAGCAGACTTCATTGGATCTACAAGTAAATTACTAAAATACACTCAAAGCAGCAAGAAAAACACCTTCATTGTAATTACAGAACCAGGCATTATACATCAAATGAGACGAGCCAATCCAAGCAAAGTTTATTTGGATGTTCCAGGAATTGATGGATGTGGATGTAATGAATGCCCATACATGAGATTAAATACACTTGAGAAGGTTTTAGATTGTTTAAAACATATGAAACCACAGATAAGTTTAAGTGAAAGGATAATAAAAAAGGCATATATTCCTATAAAAAGGATGCTTGAGATGAGTAATTGATTAACAATTAATTTAAACCAACAGAAACTTATTAAGATAAAAATAGATCAATAGTTTAATATTTATTTTATGAATCAATATCTATCAAAAAGTGAAAAGAGTCTATTTCTTGTAATACTTGGAGGGAATATTAGAGCCTGCAATATTGAACTACATGACGTAAGATGGGTCATAGGAGAGAAGATAGAAGATACATTTAAACAACTTAGAAATGAATGGTTTGGAGAAAAGAAAGGACTTCATATAGATAGTTATATAAAGATTAGATTTGTAGATGGGTATAAAGTTTCTATAACAAGAAAGTCTTCCTTAAGTAGCAAAATAAATAAGCAAAATAATATGTTATGGTTTGTCAATCTAGGAGGTTATAATAAAAATGAGCTTGCAGAACAACATAGTTTTAGATTGGTAGTCGCTAAAACAAGCAAAGAAGCAATAACAAAAGCAAAATATCAATGGGAAAATAATAAATTAAACAAAATACACAAAGATAACTTGACAAAGTTAAGAAGAATTATAGGAATTGACAATTGCCATTCAATCAAAGTGAACGGTGATTGGGAAATTGAACTAACTGAAGACAAAGAGAAAAGATGTCAACTATTTGTGCCTGATTGGTATGGATATATGAGAATAGATAAATAATATTCTTAGGATTTAGTTACTTAATGCAAACCTTAAATTCGTACTTACTGGATTATAAGCTGAATCTTTTAATTGATTAGATAGTTTCTTAACCAACTCATTCTCTGCTATGACATATTGACTATCTTTATTAGTCCCTAAGTCTAAGCTTGATAGTTTTTTGTTGGATTTCATTATTAAGTCTGCATTTATATCAGGTTTCAATCCGTTCTTATTTATATCTATCCCATTTGGTGTCAAATATTTAGCAATGGTCACGGTAAGTCCTGAACCGTCAGAAAGAGCTCTAACTGATTGAACCAATCCCTTACCAAATGTTTTCTTTCCAACTAGTATTCCCCGACCATTATCTCTAATTGCTCCTGACAAGATCTCGCTTGCACTTGCCGAACCTTCATTCACTAAAATTACTATAGGTTTATTGGTTAGAGCGCTCCCATTTGCCATCCTGACATCCTTAATACCATCTCTAGTTTGAGTACTTACAATTACGCCTTGGTCGATCCATTGTCTTGCTATTTCAATACTTACTTCTAAAAGTCCGCCAGGGTTACCCCTTAAATCCAAAACATATCCCAATACATTATCTTTCTCTAACTTTTCAATGGACTTACTCATATCTCTAGCTGCATTAGCATTAAATTGCTTCAATCTTATATAGCCAATATTTATTCCTTCATTAGTCATATTTATATGGCTCTTAACTGTATTTATTTCTATTCTTTCTCTAACTAATGAAAACTTAAAAAACCTATTTTCTCTCATGATACCAAGACTTACTGTTGAACCTCTTTCACCTCTAATCAACTTAACGACTTGGTCAATAGTCATACCATCTGTGAATTGTCCATCAACTGAAAAAATCACATCTTGAGGTTTTATCCCTGCCTTAAAAGCAGGAGTTCCTTCTATTGGAGAAACAACTACAATTTTATTAGTGACCGTATCTAATGAAATTTGAATACCTACTCCAGTTAATTCTCCTGAGGTATCAATTCTCATCTCCATAAATTCCTTAGGATCTAGAAATCTTGTATAAGGATCTTTTAAACTTAATAGCATTTCTCTAATTGCGATATATGAATCCTGAGAATCAATATATTTAGACCCTAATAATTCTTTTCTAGTCGAAATCCATTCTTTTTTATCATAAGTCCCCGATGAGTCTAAGTAATCTCTATAGATTATCTGCCAAACCTCATCAATAACTTCTTTGGGATTACTTTTAATTATTGATCTAGCTTTATTTTGAAATGCAGAAGAAGGCGAAATTAATAATGAAAAAAGCAAAAATATCTTAAGAGAATCCTTAAAAAAACATCTTAGTTTAGAAGATCTTTTTATATATTTATACATAGTAAATTAAATATAATAGGAGTTAAATATAGATAGTTTATTTTTGATCAGGTTCAAACCATTTGCCATCTTCTTTAATTAAATCTATCAATGCTTTAACCCCTTCATCTTCAGGAACTCTTTTAATTTCGTCTCTATTGCGATATAAAGCGATGGTGCCTTTCCCTTTTCCTACATATCCATAGTCTGCATCAGCCATCTCTCCAGGACCATTAACAATACAACCCATAACAGCAATATCAAGTCCTGTTAGATGCTGAGTCGCTTCTCTGACTTTCGCAACAACCTCTTCTAGGTTAAACAAAGTCCTACCACAACTAGGACAACTTATATATTCAACCATTGTTTTTCTTAAGCCAACAGCCTGTAAGATTGAATAACAAACAGGTATTTCTTTTTCAGGAGCTTCCGTAAGAGAAACTCGAATTGTATCTCCGATTCCCTCAGACAAAAGAGTACCTATTCCGGCCGTACTTTTGATGCGACCATAATCTCCATCTCCAGCCTCTGTTACTCCTAAGTGCAAAGGATAATTGAAACCTTCTTTATCCATTGTATCTGCCATCATTCTGTAAGCCGCTAACATGACAGGGGGTCTAGAGGCTTTCATTGAAATAACAATATTATGGAAATCTAGAGAATCACAAATCCGAACAAACTCCATAGCTGATTCAACCATACCTAGGGGTGTATCTCCATAAGCAAATAACATTCTCTCTGCTAATGAACCATGATTTACTCCTATTCTTAAGGCTTTATTTTGCTCCTTTAAAGTATTAACTATAGGTTCAAATTTCTGTACTATTTTATCTTTAATTGCTTGTATTTCCTTATCAGAAAACTCTGTTCTATTAGCGTCAGGTCTTTCAAAAACAAAAAGCCCAGGATTTATACGAACTTTATCTACATGCTTAGCCACCTCAAGAGCTATCTTCATTCCATTATGGTGAACATCTGCAACCAAAGGAACGGGTTGATAGGTTTGTAAAAGATTATTCTTTATTTCTCCTACTGCTTTGGCACTTGCGAGAGTAGGAACGGTAACTCGAACTATTTCACAACCTATTTCGTGCAATCGTCTTATTGCAGCTGTAGACCCTTCAATATCCATTGTATCTTCATTAATCATTGACTGAACTCTTACTGGGTGCTCACTTCCCATAGCAATATCTCCTACCATCACAGTTCGAGTCTTGCGACGGATAATTTGAGTGCTATATCTCCTTGAAAGAGAAGGTTCTGACAAGTTTTGACTCAAAGTAGCTGTCATGGCTAACTAATAGCGGATTCAGGATTAGAAAACACAGGGAAAAGATGCGATCTCCGAAGCTTTTCTCTTACCTTAATAAGATCTAACAGGGTCAAGGAAATTGGTGCACCTTCTTCTTTAGATGGATTCCTTAAAAGATAAGCCGGATGAAATAAAGGCATAACTAATCTACCCTCCCAATTCTGCCAAGTACCCCTAAGCCTACTAATCCCTCCTCTAATTCCCAAAAGTGCTTCAACTGATGTAGCACCAACTAAAACAATCACGAGTGGGTCAACAAGTTTTATTTGCTGATAGAGCCAGGGTAAATTCAATTGAATTTCTTCCTTCGTAGGTCTTCTGTTTTTAGGTGGTCGACATTTGACCACATTGCAAATATAAGCATCTTTTTGAGTATCAATTCCCACCGAATCAAATAAATCATCAAGAACTTTACCTGACCTACCCACAAAAGGTTGTCCTAATTCTTCTTCCATTGCTCCAGGGGCTTCACCTACAATCATTAATTTTGACAAAGGATTCCCTCTGCTAACAACAACCTTAGAAGAAACTCCCGTAGCTTTGCTGTGATGAGAAATCAAAGAATTATTCATAGAAAAATCAATAGGAATCTTAAGTCCAATCAAATTATCCTTTCAAGAAAGAAGAGGTACAAGGATTAAAAATTTATTTCCTTCTGGGTCTGTCATCCATGCCTCAGCTCCAAAAGATTTATTAATAGGAGGTTCAACAAGGGTCGCCCCTAGTTTTTCCAAGTCACTTGACCAATTAGCAATATAAATAAGCGGCTGAGAAACAGCTTTAGATTGAAAGCATATTGACGTACTCCTTCCTTTCTCAGGGAAATCCCGGGTACGCGACGGTCGGTAAAACTGAATATATAAAGAACCATCATTTATTGAAACAAGATAATGATCCGGCTCAATTCCATCAACAATGTCAACTTTATTTACTTTTGCATAAAAGTCCGCAAGTGCTTTTGGCTCCCTAGCTGCAATTACGACACTAGCTTCAAGTTTTGTCATTCAAATTCTTAAATAATAAATAAAGGTTGTTTAATACTCATCATCAGGCAATATGTAAAGTTTAAGACTAATTCCAAATGGAAGGGCTTTGAAAACTCCTAACTCTTCATTTTTATCAAAGCGAGCGATGGGACTCAAGCCATCACTGACTTTGGAAATCACAGCAAAAGCAAAAGCCTTGAGAAGTCAAGGGAAAGATGTATGCAGCTTAAGTGCAGGGGAGCCTGACTTCGATACTCCAGATTTCATAATTGAGGCTGCAATGGCAGCACTAAAAGAAGGGGTTACAAGATATGGGCCTGCTGGAGGGGATCCGGAACTAAGAGAAGCAATAGCTAATAAAATGAAATTAGAAAACAAAATAAATTACTCATCTAAAAATATCCTGGTAACAAATGGAGGGAAACAAGCTATTTATAATCTTTTTCAAGTAATACTTAATCCCGGTGACGAAGTTCTCATACCATCCCCCTATTGGCTTAGCTACCCGGATATAGCCTTACTTGCTGGAGCAAAACCCATATTCATTGAATCATCGCCTTTAGAATCATTCAAAATACAAATTGAAAGATTAGAGTCAAGAATAAGCGAGAAGACACGATTATTAATTTTAAATTCACCGAGTAATCCTACTGGTCTTGTTATGAGCAAGAAAGAGATGATTGCTATAGCTGAATTTCTTCGTAGGCATCCAAAAGTATTATTAATGAGCGATGAGATATATGAATTTCTTCTTGCAGAAGGTCAAGTACATTATAGTTTTGCGGCAATTGCGCCTGATTTATTAGATAGAATATTCACAGTCAACGGATTTGCTAAAGCCTGGGCTATGACAGGTTGGCGAATTGGGTACTTAGCAGGAAATACTGAAGTAATAAAAAAGGCTACAGCCTTACAAAGTCAAAGCACTAGTAATGTATGCAGCTTTGCTCAAAAGGGTGCTTTAGCAGCAATCAGAGGTCCCAGAGAAAGCATAAAAGGGATGGTAGAAATCTATAATTACAGAAGGCGATTGCTTAGTGAAGGTCTCGAGAGAATCAACGGTTTAACATTAACTAAACCTCAAGGAGCTTTTTATGCGTTTCCGAAAGTAGAAAAAATGAATTTAACCTCTATTGATTTTTGTAAAATTGCCCTAGAGGAAGTTGGCCTATCTATAATTCCAGGTATAGCTTTTGGTGAAGATATGTGCATAAGAATTTCATGTGCAGTTTCTGAAGAAACAATTTCAGATGGATTAGCAAGACTCCAACAATTAATGACCAAATTTTATTAACAATATGAGAATTTCAACGCGATTAATCCCTGATAAGAATGCAGTGATAATTGTTTTTCTGACCATTATCAACTTATGCATAGTCGATAATATGACATTTGCTCAGAATTCTTTAGTCATTGGAGCAATACCAGATCAAAATCCCGAGAAACTAAATCGACTTTATAGACTTCTTTCCTCAGAACTAAGTGCAAGCCTTCAAGTTCCTGTTATATACAAACCCGTCATAAACTATCCTGCAGCAGTTACAGCATTTAGGACTGGAGACCTTGATTTAGTTTGGTTTGGTGGCCTCACAGGTGTTCAAGCAAGATTGCAAACAAAAGATGCCAAAGTTATTGCACAACGCGATATTGATGCTGAGTTTCATAGTGTCTTTATTGCAAATAAGAAAAGCAAATTACCTAAAATAAAAGATATCTCCGGGCTTAAGCTTCTAGCGGGGAAGAGGTTTACCTTTGGATCAGAAAGTTCAACCTCTGGACGATTAATGCCGCAACATTATTTGCAAAAAGCTGGCATCAGCATCAAAGATTTCAAAGGCGGTCGTCCAGGGTTTAGCGGTAGTCATGATGCTACTGTGGCCCTTGTTCAAAGTGGTTCATATGAAGCGGGTGTACTTAACGAGCAAGTGTGGCTAGCTAATATCGAAAAAAATCGCATAGACTTATCAAAAGTAAATATCATTTGGAGAACACCTTCATACGTTGATTATCACTGGCTAGCACAAGGGGATCTTGACAAACGTTTTAGAAAAGGTTTTACAAAAGAATTAAAAACCACGCTTCTAAGCTTCAATAAAAAATCAAAACGTCAAAAACGCATTTTAAACTTATTCGGTGCAAACAAATTCATCTCTGCAGATGCCGATCAATACAAAGACATAGAAAAGATTGGACGTCAATTAGGGAAAATTAAGTGAGTAAGTTGATTGAGTTGAATGGAATAAACTTAAAAAGTAGCAGAGGTAATCGACTAAAAGATATTCAACTAACTATTTATGAAGGAGAGAAAATCGCTTTATTAGGCAAAAGCGGTGCTGGCAAAACAAGTCTTATATCAGTTGCGAATGGCTCTATTAAACCTAGTAATGGAGAAGTAAAATGGAAAGGGCAAGATCTAAAGTCCTTAAACAGAAGACAACGTATTGAAATTGGTACTCTGTGGCAAGATTTAAAACTTGTAGAAGAGTTGAATGTTCAGCAGAATATAAATATAGGCGCACTAGGTAGACATAGTTTCATATGGGCACTAAAAAATCTCTTTGGAGAGGTTGAGACTAAACAATGTATTTCTTGTCTAAACGCAGCTGGTTTATCTAAAAAAGTCATAAGAGCCCAAGTAAATCAATTGTCCGGAGGTCAAAGACAGAGAGTTGCAATAGCTCGACTCCTTAGGCAAAAAGCTCATCTAATAATTGCAGACGAACCCTTTACCAGTCTTGACCCTCACCTTTCAACAGAGATACTTAATTTATTACTACATTCAAGAAGTATTTTTTCTACATCTATTCAAAATACATTTTTGATTAGCTTGCATCAACCAGAATTAATTTGCCATTTTTCTAGAGTTATAGGACTTAACGAGGGAGAAGTTGTATTAGACAGCCCCTCATACGGATTGAACTATCAAGATTTAGAATGGCTTTATAATGAATAATGTACAGACTTAATCTTACTCCTGTAGCGATTGTTATTCTTCCTGCACTTGCCATCATCCCAGTAGCTATAGAGGTCTCAAGCACTGCACATATTGGTGGATTAAATACATTATTGTCTTTTTTCTCAGCAGCAATAAACCCATCAATTGAACCAATAGTTTTAAGCAATGCCTGGAACAGCTTGCAAATAACAATTGCTATAGCCTTAATTGGTTGGATTTCGAGTGTAGTTTTTGGAACTATTTTAGGAGTACTAAGCTCAAATATATTTTGGCAGGTATTTACTGGTCGACCTTGGATAGGAAATAGCATCAGATTAATCTTAGCAATACCAAGATCAATTCATGAAGTTATATGGGGTCTCTTGTTATTGCAAATCCTTGGATTAAATCCACTGGTTGCCATTATTGCAATAATGATTCCCCATTCTTCATTGATGTCAAGAGTTATAGCTAATCAATTGGATACTTTAAATAAAAAATCATTAATAGCAATAACGCAATCAGGATCAGGTCCATTTGCTGCTTTAGCAACAAGTCTGCTACCTCCTATGAGGCATATGTTTACTACGTATGCAGGGTACAGATTGGAATGTGCCCTTAGAGGAGCCACTCTTCTTGGGCTATTTGGACTAGGCGGAATAGGTACAGAGCTTCAATTAACAATTCAGTCCTTGGAATTCCGAGAACTCTGGACTTCTCTTTGGATGCTTGCTATTTCAATGTATTGTATTGAGAAAATTATAATTGCGATAAATAGAGCTAATTCATCAATTCAGAATCCTAGAGACAACGGTTTTAGAAATTCAATCTTTATCGGGCTAACTACTATAATTATTATTTCTTCTATAAAATCAATACAAATAGATCCATTGAACACTATTCAACTAGATAACCTGATATTCCCAGCTTTTTTAGATATAAAATCTGCTTTTGAACAACTCCCAATATTAAGTCTAATCTACTCAACAATTTACTTAACTTTATTATCTGCTGGTATTGCAATAGGTTCTCCTCCATTATTAATGATGCTTTGTCAAAGCAAATTAAGTATGAGAATACTAACTTTTGTTTGGCTATTCTTCAGACTTATTCCTCCACCATTATCAGCATTACTACTTCTCTTAACTACCACACCTAGCATATCAATTGCAGCTTTAGCCTTAGGGATAAGTAACATAGGAGTAATGGGAAGACTTCTTAAAGAGAATCTAAGTCACGATAATAACCTTCTTTTTAACTCTATAAAGTCCTTGGGAGGATCAAGTCTAATCGCATGGCTCTATGGCAAATTAAGTCCACAAAGCAAAAGCTATCTAGCTTTTGCTTCATATAGAACAGACGTTCTTTTACGGGAAACTGCTGTTGTAGGTGTAGTCGGAGGAGTTGGATTAGGATGGCAACTACAAGAATCGCTTAGCTCATTTGATTGGGCTCAGGTTATCGTAATTACAACAACATTTAGTTTGCTAACATTGAGTGGAGAACTAATAAGCGATAAAGCAAGAGAATACTGGATTAAGAAAACAACTGACCCCTCACTTTGTGTCTCTCTTCAATCATAAAAACAATGATTGTACCTCCAAGACAACTAATAATTATCGGCGATAGCAACGTTTATGGCTGGGGAGATCAAAAAGGTGGTGGATGGAGTGAAAGACTTCGTCGGGATTGGATGAGCCTCCCAAGTGCTCCGGCAATATATCCTTTAGGAATAAGAGGTGATGGCCTTGAAAAAGTTGCAAAGAGATGGAAAACAGAATGGCAATGTCGAGGTGAATTGCGAAGGAAAGTTCCAAATGGATTGCTCTTAGCAATTGGTCTGAATGATACAGCTAGAATAGGTAGAGAAGATGGTCGTCCTCAACTTTCAGCTGACGCGTTCAAATTCGGTTTAGAAAGACTCCTTTCCGATATAAAAACTCAGACAAATGTATTAGTTTTAGGTTTAACGCCAGTCAAAGAGACAGCCATGCCATTCGCCGACTGTTTATGGTATTCAAATAAATCTTGTTCTACGTATGAGAACCAAATTGAAGAGACTTGCATTGAATTAGATATTCCTTTTCTTCCAACCTACAGAAATATGATCAATGAAAAAGACTGGAGGGAGTGGATTGAAGAAGATGGGATTCATCTAAACTCTCTAGGGCATACATGGATATACAATCAAGTAGCCAATTGGAAATCCCTCCTGAAATGGGCAGAAATATAGATTTTAAACGATCAAGAAAATACATAGACTAAAAACACAGCCAAGCAAGCAGCAAAACTTGTTTGAATACAGTTAATAATTTCATTACTTAACCATTTAAATTTATTTTGAACAACTGCTCCTAAAACACTTTCAAATAACGTTGAAATAAATCCTGAGAAAATTGATATCAACACAAATGAAGGAGATGTAATCAAAGAAAAAGCTCTCATAACTGATGTCATTAAAATACTTCCAAGGAAGCTAGCAATTGTTCCTTCAAGGCTTATGGCACCTTCTGTACCAGCAGGGACAGGTTGAAAGGAAGATATCAAGAATGTTTTCTTCCCCCATCGTTTTCCTATTTCACTGCCAAAGGTATCTGCAAGTTTTGCAGAAAAGCTAGCTGAAAAAGCTAGCAACAAAATTGACTCAGGTTTAACACCTAGATTTATGAGAATAGCAATAAAAGCGCCTGTAGCGGCTGATCCCCAAACATTCTCCGGGCCACGTCTACCTCCTCTTCCTTCAGCTATACCAAGTGATTCCTTGTACTTAAATCCAATCTTTGTGACATAGGTTCCAAGAACAAGATAGACAACAACTGAACACCACCCTTCCCATCCTAAGCAGCCCCAAAGTAGCGTTCCAAGGATTCCAGCATGAAACCATCCTTTTGGCGTTAAGAGCTTAGTACCTTGACCGATAAAAATTAAGATAAAGTTTAAGATAAATGCAATGAGCCATTGAGTATCAATTAAGGTAAAAGAAATCATGCGATATGAAATAGCAAATTAAATATTTACTATAAATTCTATAGACATCTATAGACATAAAAAGGAATCTTTTCTCAATTTAACAAGAGAGTCTTCTCCATGTAACCATAGAATGTGAAGCGACAATAGCAGCAGTAGATGTTCTTAAAATATTATCTCCAAGTTTAACTTGCTCAAAACCAAGTTCACTGGATAAAAATATTTCGCTCCTTGACCATCCTCCCTCAGGTCCAATTAACACCCATATTTGTTTAATTGATTTATCTAAAGATTTCATCCATTTATTGATTTCCTTAGAACCTGGAGTTCTTGCTGTCGCTATCGAAAGAGCAGAGGAATTTGGAATAGTTTTAAACCAAGTGTTCAGTGAAGTAATTTCCCGTAATTCAGGTATCCAGAGTCTCTCTGATTGTTCAAGACTCTCATGCAAAATAGTTTGCCATCTCATCGTCTTTCCTTTAGTTGTAGCATGAGGAACATAAAAATCAGAAGTCAATGGTTGAAAAACATCCACTCCTAGTTCACAACCCATTCTGAGAACATCTTCAAAGCCTTTTTTAGGAACTACAATCGCCAAGCAAGTCATGGTCCTAGGAGGGAGTTGATCAACCAATGGTTGGTTAACTGTTGAGGTAAGTTGTATAGAAGCAGGAGTATTAAGAACTGCATCCCACAAACAACCTTTACCATTAACAACATTCACGCAATCACCTTTTTGTAACCTGAGGACTCGATACAAATAATGAGCTTCTGCATTGTTCAAAGAAATGATGCCGGCATCACTATTGCTATCTGCAAGTCGTTTTTGAGATATGAGTAGTCGCCTAAATTCTTTCAAACTCTTCGTTCACCTTGTGAGGGAAAAATAGAGTCTGGGTGATCTTCAACTGGCCAATCATCATTAACTCCTCCAATTACTACTTCATTAAGTTCAACAATATCTACATCTACTTGCTTCAATGAATTAATCAAAACGTCAATAGCCAAGGCATCACAAGTCCCCAAATCAACCCAACACCTTGCCCAGTCACCTTGATATTCCAATTGTCCAATATTGTGCATTAATGAAGGCAATACAGAGCCAGACTCTGCATTTTCGTAGGACATCCAGCTTAAGTCCGAGCCATAATCATGTGCCTGGAGATTTGCTGAATTAAACCCACCAAGTCGTCCTATTACATACCAACTATCAAAAACACCATCAATATAATTCTTTTCACCTTGTCCAGGAACGTTTGCAAAACGGATCCAAATCCACGAATTAAATGGATCTATCTCACGAAAGTTAACCTTCATCTGAAGTACATATTTTTAAAATGGATTTATATACAATAATAAAAATCTATCTAAACAAATACCAATTGCTTAGGGTTGGACATTTTCTCATTAAAATAAGAACCTAAGGGGGATTAATGCTTGAACTTAAAGGGATTCATTTTCATCCTGCAACTTCAGAGAAACCTATTTTAAAAGGGATTAACCTGCGCGCATATCCTGGTATTCCAACAGTAATAAAAGGCAATAGTGGAAGTGGCAAAACTACTCTTATTGAAATCATAAGTGGACATTCGACACCTAATTCAGGGATTATCAAATGGGATGAAGAACCTATTAACTCAAGACAAAGAAAATGGATGTGTGGAATTGTTTTTCAATTCCCTGAACGCCATTTCCTCGGCTTAACAATTTCTCAAGAATTACGCTTAGGGCAACTTCGACTTGGAAATGAAGAACAAATTAAAGTCCTAAATAGAGTTGGGCTTAATGGCATTAATCTTCGCAAATCGCCTGAGGAACTTAGTGGAGGCCAACAGCGACGGCTAGCAATTGCTGTTCAATTGCTTAAAAAACCGAGAATTCTTCTTCTTGACGAACCAACCGCTGGATTAGATTGGTCTGTTCGTTCTGAAATCATGGAATTATTAATGAATTTAGCGAAAGATCAACTTCTAATAGTTGTTACCCATGAAATTGAGTTATTTAAAGCCTCATCGATGTATTCCTATCAACTCAACCAAGGAAAATTAATTTAATGTCTAGGTTCACTTCATTTAAAAAATTAATATGAGCGATCATTTAATAAGAGCAACTGCTGCCAATGGTGGAATTCGTCTAGTAGCAGTCTTAACAACAGATATCACTAAAACCGCACAGCAAAAACATAATCTCTCATTTTTAACCACTGCAATTTTAGGAAGAACTATGAGTGCAGGGTTACTTCTCGCAAGTTCTATGAAAGTTAACCACGGAAGAGTGACTATAAAAGTCAACTCTGATGGACCACTTAAAGGATTAATGGTTGATGCAGGAAGAGATGGAACAGTTAGGGGATATGTCGGCAACCCCAACCTAGAATTAGACTTAATAAAAGATAAGAATAGTAATTATTCATTTAATTTCGCTGCTGCTACTGGGACAGGATATCTACATGTTTTAAGAGATGAAGGGAAAGGCGATCCTTTTAGTAGCACTGTTGAATTAGTGAATGGAGAGATCGGTGAAGATATTGCTTCATACCTTCTTCATTCTGAACAAACACCTTCAGCTGTATTTGTTGGAGAAAGCATCAAAAATAGTAATTTAATTTGCTCTGGCGGACTTTTAGTTCAGGTATTGCCAAAAGCTGAGAATGATCCGGAATTAGTTGCTTTTCTGGAAGAAAGGTGCCAAAAAATCTTATCTTTTAGTCAAATACTTGCTAATTCTCAAAGCAATCTAATTCAACTAATCGAGGGGATTTTCCCAAATCTCGATAGTTTTCAAACTCAAGAAATAAGTACTAGACAAAATATTCAGTTTAAATGTCGTTGTTCTAGAGAAAGAAGTGTATCAGCTCTTAAGATATTAGGAGCAAAAGAATTAAAGGAGATTCTAAATAAAGAAAAAGAGGCAGAGCTAGTTTGTCAATTTTGTAAAAGTATATATTTAGTACAAGAAGATGAAATTCGCAAACTTATAGAAAAATGAACGATAAGAAATAGTAATTCAAATATAACAACTAATCCAAAATTATAGTCCCTAGGAAAATTAAAAATAAGGCAGGCAATGATTCTAACTTTTGTTCTGATAGAGAATATAGGTTTTCATGACTTAGTCCTGTCTGACTTGAAAGGAAACCTCCTAAAATCAAGCCTACAGATAAAAGGACCACGCTCCAACCTAAAGAACTTATTAGATTTCTCCCTCTTTTAACCTGACTAATAAATAATCCGATGGTTGATAATGAAAGAATAAGTTCGATAGTGTTATCTGGTGAAATTAAAAGCAGTACAAGTGCTAGGAAACCAATAGAACATCTTAGTATTACCCCTTGACCACCAGAGATAGAAAAGGAAGATAAAAAACCTTGGCTATTTATTTCACTGAGATTAGGGTTAGCCCCCTTTAAGCGTGTAAGCAGGGAGCTTGCAACACCACCAATTTCACTATTAGTGAATTTTTCCTTTTCAGATGCATTAATCGCTTCATTGCTAACTTTGCCTAACTGCCTTGCTTTAAGGCTATTCATAAGCAAAGTGTCATAAGCTGCTTCAATTTTTGCTTTTTGAATCAAGTCGTCTCCTGCTTGAGAAATTTTTTTCTCTCTAGCTAGCTTTATATCATCAAAATTTGTGCCAGGACTTACCCCAAGCAACTCATAAGGATCTTTCGACCCTGAATTAAAACTGGAATTTTGATCATCAACCATCAATAAGTCAGGTCTTTTCCTGAAACTCTAATATACAAATTATAAAGGCAATCAAGTTAAAGACTAATAGGGTCTACACCACTTACAACTGGAGCGACATTTCTTAAATCCAAGTCAGGGTGATCTTCTCGTAATTGATTCAGATTCCATTCATTTTTAAAAAGAAGAACAGGCCTCATCCACGAATCCTGAACTATTTTACAGTTGAAAACACGTCCGATCTCATTCAAAGCTGGCCAACCTGCATTAACCCATCTTGCTACTTGAAATCCCATAGGTTCAAGTCTTGTCAAGACTCCATATTCATTTTCAAGGCGATGTTGAACAACTTCTAATTGAAGCTGACCAACCGCCGCTAAAATAGGATCTCTTTTGCTCTCATCTTTATCGTAAAGGATCTGAACAGCTCCTTCTTCTCGTAACTGATTTACTCCTTTTTTGAAATTTTTAAATGCAGAAGGATTGGGATTGCGTAACCAACTAAAAATCTCAGGACTAAAACACGGTATACCTTCATACTCAAGATGTTTACCTACATATAAAGTATCGCCAATTGAAAACATGCCCGGATTATTTAAACCAATAACGTCTCCTGGGAAGGCATCCATAACAGAGGAACGATCTTTGCCAAAAATCTTTTGTGGTCTTGATAGTCTTATGTTTTTGCCTGTTCGGGCATGACGAACTGTCATGTCTTTTTCAAACTTACCACTACATACTCGAACAAAAGCAATTCGATCTCTATGTCTTGGATCCATATTTGCCTGTAATTTAAAAACGAATCCACTAAATCCATCTCTCATTGGATCAATAGGTCCATTACTACTATTTCTCGCGACTGGACCTTGGGCCATGTCCAGAAAATTATCAAGGAAGGATCTAACGCCGAAATTTGTCATTGCAGATCCGAAAAATACAGGGGTTAATTCACCGCCCCTAATAAGATCTAAATCCATCGAAGAGCCTGCCTCTTCAAGCAGTTCGATTTCTTCCAAAGCCTTATTTAAAAGATCTTGCTCAACTAAGTCGAATAACTCCGGATCGTTCAACTTATGTTTTT
Source organism: Prochlorococcus sp. MIT 1223 (assembly GCF_034092465.1). Lineage (NCBI taxonomy): Bacteria > Bacillati > Cyanobacteriota > Cyanophyceae > Synechococcales > Prochlorococcaceae > Prochlorococcus > Prochlorococcus sp. MIT 1223. The sequence continues at coordinate 121,010 of NZ_CP139303.1, read as the reverse complement.
TCTCTATTGACTGTTTTCCTCTTTGAGTACGAGTAAATAAAATAACTTCTTTAGACAAGCGATCAATAATTCCTCGAAAATTTTCGCCACTTCCTATAGGCCAATTAACGGCCCAAGTTAACAAATCTAGCTCAGATTCAATCTCATCTAGCAGTGCTAAAGGTTCTTGACCTGGTCTGTCCATTTTATTTATGAAAGTGAATATAGGGATACGTCTCATCCTGCACACTTCAAATAATTTCCTTGTTTGAGGCTCAAGTCCTTTAGCAGCGTCTTCAAGCATTACTGCATTATCAGCAGCAGCGAGGGTGCGATATGTGTCTTCAGAAAAATCCTGGTGACCAGGGGTATCAAGAAGATTAATAGTTTTTTGGTTGTATTCAAATTGCAAAACAGTTGAAGTAATTGATATTCCCCTTTGTTTTTCTAACTCCATCCAGTCTGATGTAACTTTTCTCTGTTCTCCTCGAGCTTTTACAGCACCTGCTTGTTGAATTGCTCCTCCATACAAAAGCAATTGTTCTGTAAGAGTAGTTTTACCAGCGTCTGGGTGAGAAATAATTGCAAAATTTTTCCTCTTAGCAACAGCTCTAGCAATGGTTTCTTTAGAAGTTTCTTCTATTTCAGGTAATGATTCGCTGCTATCAAGCGACAAAATGTTCATTAAAAGAATTTCATACTAATTTTCTTCAAAGTTATCTTAAATAACTCCAACTATCTCAAGATAACGATCATCTACTTCAAATACTTTTAATTGAAACAGTCCTGCTTCAACTAGCTGTTCTTTGACCTCATTAATAGTAAAAGCAGCATACAAAGATGCTAAATAATCTTTTTTTAAAACCTCTGGTGAATCAGACTGATATTTTCGTTGCAAATCAATTGCCTTTTCAGCTGAGCAAGGTCTTCTTAGGTCTCTCTGAAAAATCAAGCATCCTTCTTTTCCTATTTTCTTAAGAGTCCTCCAAAAATCAATTGGGTGATGTATATGATGCAGAACGCTATTGCTAACAATAAGGTCAGCACTATTAATCATCTCTGGCCTAGTTCTTAAAAGCAATGAGAACGAAGAGTTTAAATATGAAATACCCTTCAATTTAGGATTTTCAGAGCTTATCTTCCTTGCTCTGGCAATATTCAACATTTCTTGCGAACCATCAATGCCATATATTTTTGACTTTGGCCACTTAGAGGCAAGCCTCTCAGTAATATTTCCTGGCCCACAACCCATATCAATAATTACTCCATCATTCATTAAAGGGGTGTCAAATCTAAAAATATATTCCTCAATTCTCTCAACCAAATCCGCATCAGATGATGAGAAGTCAGATTCTGAGTAAGCTTTGACTTGCTCAAAACCGGTCATTAATTCTGGTTCTGGAATCCGATGCACAATAATAAAAAAAATAGAACATTTTTATATTCTCTTCCATACACTGCAGATGGTGTAAAAATTACTTGCAGACCCCATTAGTGGCGTTAGGGTGCAAGGACGTAATGACCAGGAAAAGTCTTGACAATCTCAGCCAGCCGATCCGAAATTGGGTTACAGACCTCACAAAAAGGTATTTCTCACCAAGATTTTCCTTTAACAGCTCCCGCTGCTAACCCAGTATTTTATAGAACTTACAGTCGAAAAACTGACCAGGGTAGAGAAAGCTGGGATCAAGTAAGCAAAAGAAACCTCAAAGGACTAACTATCTTAGGCAACTTGAGCAATGAAGAAGTTGAGTTAATGGCAAGAATGCAAAAAGAGAAGAAAGCTCTTCCTTCTGGTCGGTGGTTATGGATAGGAGGCACTCCTTGGATAGAAAACAATAAGAACTTTTCAGGTGCCTATAACTGCACTTCTACAAATCTTGTTGATTGGGAAGCTTTTAGCCTAATGATGGATCTTGCAATGATGGGATGCGGCACAGGCGCAATCATTGAAGAACACTTAATTAGTAAACTTCCTAAGATTAAAAACATTATTAAAATAAAAGAAGTAACAGATATTGGAATAACTTCACCAAGTAATCGGCAAGAAAAAACATCTTCCATAACTACAGGAGAAGAGGTATTAATAAAGGTTGGAGATAGTAGGAGAGGTTGGGTAGAAAGTTACAGAAAGCTTCTAGAGCTAAGCAGTAATGAATCCTTCAGTGGAGGGGAAATCAATGTTTCTATTGACTTAAAAGATATAAGGCCTGCTGGAGAATCCTTAAAAGGATTTGGAGGCATGGCAAACCCTGTAAAGTTAAAAGATCTTTATGGACGCATAACAAACCTTACAAATAAAGCTATAGGAAGAAGGCTTACTTCTATTGAATGCTGCCTACTTATAGATGAAGCAGCTGTGACTATTGTTGCTGGGAATATACGCCGTAGCGCTGGAATGCGACAGTTTTCAGCTAAAGATTTAAAGGCTTCTGGAGTAAAAGAAAATCTATGGCAACAAGATTCTGAGGGGAATTGGAGCATAGACCCAGAGAAAGATGCTCTAAGAATGGCTAATCACACTCTTGTTTACCACACAAAGCCATCCCTTGATGTTGTTACAAGTGCCGTGACAAAGCAATTTCAATCAGGAGAAGGTGCTATTCAATTCGCACCAGAGGCAATTGCACGTTCAAATGCTGACCTTTTAACTACTACCGAACTTAGGAAAGAGTTTATAGAAATATATTGTGATCAAGGGAAAGAAGAAGCTGGTTTTTGGTTAGAACAAAATTATGGTCCCATCAGCAAGGATGAACTAGAACATAGACTTGGTAGATACGGCTTGAATCCTTGCGGAGAAATTCTAGGGGCCGATTTTCACTGCAATCTTGCAGAAGTTCACCTTAATCAAATTGACCCTGCAAATATTAAAGAACAAGATGATTCCTTTAAAGCTGCTGCTCTTTCTGTAGCTTGCCTCCTAAACCATAGATTTGAAATTGAACGGTATCGGCAAAGTAGAGAGTGGGACCCAATTGTCGGAGTAAGTTTCACTGGGTTATTTGATTTTTTTGTTCATGCATTTGGAACAAATTGGCTAAAATGGTGGGAAGAAGGTAGACCAAATTCAGAAGAAGGTAAAAAACTCAAGGCCAAAGAAGCAGAATACCTAAACCATTGGAAAGAAGTAGTTAATCAAACAGTTTGGGAGTATTGCGATAAACATAATCTTCGCAGACCCTCACGTTGCACAACAGTTCAGCCAGCAGGAACAAAAAGTCTTCTTACAGGAGCCTCTCCTGGTTGGCATCCACCTAAAGCTCAACGTTTCATTAGAAGAATTACATTTAGAAAGAATGATCCAGTTGCTATGGCATGCATGGATTATGGATATACAGTTGTACCCTCACAATCTGATAAAGATGAAAACGGGCGCTTGCTAGACAATCCATTTGACCCAAGATGTACAGAATGGTTAGTAGAAATTCCAACAGAAGTTAGTTGGGCAAATCTACCTGGAGCAGACCAAATAGACATTAATAACTTCACGGCGCTTGCTCAATTTGACTTTTATATGCAAGTACAAAGTAACTACACTGATCACAACACATCAGCCACAATTGAATTTCGTGAAGATGAGATTCAACCATTATCAAAAGCCATTCACAATGCCATAAATAATAGTGAGGGATATATATCAGCAGCACTTTTAGCTAGATTTGATGCCAATGCAACATTTCCTCGCTTACCTTTTGAACCAATAGATGCGCAAACATATGAAAAACTTCAATCTGAAGTCATTGAAAGAAGAGTAAGCGATGATTTTTTTGTTGCGCTGACTCGTTATGACAAAGGAGAGCTAACAGAAGCTGGTCCTGCTGGATGCGATTCTGATAAATGCCTGCTCCCCCTAGCAAAACCAGATAAAAAGGCCTAGACAGGCTTCATATCTGGTTTTTTTGAATTTCCTTAAAGAGTCGACGTTATAACAAATTTGTCAAAACACTATTATAGATAAATAACTCATTGCACAAGTGACTACTTATTAGCTAATGGTATAGGAAGAGGAATCCTCATACCTCTAAAGAAAAAATGACAACTCTCCAAAAGCCAGATCAAATAATAAGTGACAGTGCCCATGACGCTTTAATAGATCAACTCAGGGCATCCAGCTCTAAAGAAGAAATTCTAAAATTTGAAAACTGGTTTAATTCAAAAGTAAGTAGTATCCCTTTGCATGAATTAATTTGTGAGCTACTAAGAAACAGGTCTATCTCAAGAGTCCTAGCTGCTAAATGGCTATCTACTCTGATAAACGACAAAGAAGAGCAGTTAAGCAAATCCAACTAAAACCTATAAGACAACAATAAATATATCTAATAAAAATTAATTGTTTTTACATTTGATTTAATTTTCTAGCCTAAGGGGAATGGTCCTCCAGAGCCTGAAGCTGCATTAAAGCCAGACAGGGCCCAAACACCAAAAGATAGCAAGCCACATCCTCCGAAGAACATCAAGTGAGAGATATAGCGAATACGCTCTTTTTCACTTATATCTCCTTCCATTGGTAGGTCACCAAGAAACCTAGACTGCTCACTCTTAGAAGGGCTCATGCGATTAATTTCTCTGATAATTGATTGTTATTATCAAAATTACCACAGAATTTTTAAGAATTGGTCTAATGCATCATCAATTGAGGAATTTTGTAAAACACTGAAAGGCCTTGCTAGAATTAAGGAATTGATAAACAACAAAAACGAGAGAACATCTGATTAATCAGGACATATATTTAGATGAAAGTTACCCTCCCCCTATACAGCAAAAGGTCAAACGCCTCTGATAATCCAATAAAAGGTTTAAATATGAAAATTCGAAAGGGATGTCGAAATTTGAGGGAAGTTTTTTCCTTCTTTATAGTTATTAGTTTGGTTATAGCATTCGTGACCTTCTGCCAGAAGAAAGAAAATCATGCCCAAATAACTAATATTCAAATTATTAAGCTAAGTTTAAAATAAATTGTATCAAAACACTTGATTCATTAGGCAACTTAGCTATATTTAATTTTTTTGATACTTGATTTACTTCTTATTAATAAGGTAATTAAAACCTATGATTTCAATTAAGTAAAGTAACAGAAGTATTAAAAGAATCCAGGTACAATCCAACCAAAAAAACCATAATTAATAACAGCAGCAAAAAGTCCTATCATGGCAAGTCTGCCATTTGTTTGCTCAGCTTTTTTCCAATAATTATTTTCCATTAAAAGATACCTGGTATAACTTGACCAGTGGAAACATATGCTCCTAATAATGCAATAAACCCAATCATTGCCCAGCGACCATTTGCCTTCTCGGCCTCTTCTGGGTAATTGGAATAAGAGTCTTCCATTTGCATCTGAACTTCTGTCGCGAACATATTTTGCTTGCCGTATTCGCTAATAACAGAACCATCTGTACGGTCGGCAGTTGGGGTGGAAGTTGTCATCTTAAAATTGGTAAATAACCACTTATGGCTTACTAAGAAATGTAACACATTTTATTACGTTTTGTAAAGCCTTCTTTCTATGTTTTTCGCCATTGATGCAATTACGCTGATATAGCAAAGCTTTTTACCGTTAAGCGTATTATCAAATTAAATTCTGAAAGATAAATACTTGTTCAAATAAAATTCAACTTTAATTAGAAAATAAATTTTAAAACAAGCCTTTATAGAAAGCCTTTGATTATTTGATAAGCCTCTAAATCATCCCCAAAGAACCGGCAGTAAAACCTACTACGCAAAAAAATGCAAATTCTAAAAGGTCTCTACTACTAGAGGGTATTTTATTTAAGGCAACGGATATTCGTTGAGCCATTTGGACCTTGTACTCACAGGTCTGATGAAGCTAATTAATTTTTCTCATTTCTGTGGCTAAAAATTCAGGATTTATATTATTTCTTTAGTTTTAAATCAAATTTAGCTTTTTTGATATTGATCGATCACTAGGTCAAGACCTAGATAAGCGCGTAAAGATAAGTTTATCTTCTAATAGTCTAATCTCTATCTGGACCAAAAATGGGACAAAAGCTTTCTAAAGAACGCAGCAGAAAAAGCAATAAGAACTAAATTAAATTGTTCAATCTTGAATCCGAATAAGTACTTTTGAAAATAAAGAATTTGGGCTTAGAAGCAGTTATAATAGGGAAACTAGTAGTAGTTTTTGAGAGCATAAGCATAATAAAAATATATATCTGTTTCTCATTTTCTCAAATATAAATAAACTGATTGCAGAGAATTCTATTGATTGTTTTACAATTCGTTTTTTTTACTTTTTCTACAAATAATCTTTAATTCTCAATATGGACATATTCAGAATGAGCTTTAATTGACAAAACTCTAGGTATCTCTAAGGGATGTACCCAATCTCAAGGCTAGAACACCTGCAAAAGTAACTAGCAGAAGAGAAATGCCAGCCAAGTCAGGGCCCTGGAGATTAAACCCAGAAGAGAAATCCACCTTAGATAAGTCAGAAGGCATGCGTTCTGCAAAAAATATGAGTTGCTGCATTTAGCTGAAAATTGTTAGGTCTTTATTTTACCTGTTTCAAATAGTCGTTAAGCAGAATCCTTCTCAGAAATTAAAGCTTCTTAAAAAAATGATTCAAATCCTTATTCAATTCTATTTTTGACAGCTAATCGTTCGTTTAAATTGTTAAATGTATGCTTTTTAAATCAACCAGGCAGATCAGACAAAGCATCAGAAGTTAGCTGTAATACATTATGTTTGTATTTAGAGCTATGAAAAACTGAATTTCAATAAAAGATCTGATAAATGATCCTCCCCATAATTTCACGAAGAGCAGAAGAACTTTTTCCAAGCATTGAAGCATTAGGGGCCCAATTTAAAGGATTTCCAAGGATTCTAGAAAGCTTTCTAGATTGAAAATCAACTGGAAAAGCATTGACTTTTAGCCCTTGACGCTCAAATATCCATTTTGCTCGATTCATATGATAAGCACTTGTCACCAATAATATTTGCGGTTGATATTCCCTGTCTTGAGGATTAAGCAAATTGGCTATTGCGAGAGCTTCCTGAACTGTATTACTAACAATTGGTGAAACCCATATATCGCTAGCAGGGATTCCAAGTTCAATGGCTTTTTTACGATAAAAAGCCCCTTCGGTTGGAAGATTTCTCCTGAAAGGCGATAATCCCCCTGTAAAAAGTAACTTTGAAGCTTTACGCTCCTTAAAAAGATCTATTCCGGCAAAGAATCTATCTGGATCTGCCCATTCAATAATTTTATTACTACCAGGCGATTGATTTATTCCAGAACCACTTAAAACGACAATAGCGTCTGAAGAGGGGACTTGATTAGCATTTAATCTTTGCCATGGAAATTCAAGGAGTATCCACAATCCATTAGCAACAACACCTGTGCTAAAAGTCCATAAAATTAATATTGCCGTATATATTTTAAATGAATTTTTCCTTCGATTAGAAAGTAGCAAAAGCAAAAGAGCTAGACCTAAAGGCAAAAGGAAAAGAGGAAGAAATTTGCTAAAGAAGTAACTCATCACAAGCATTATTTTGTTTACTACTCTTAGGGTAACTATTATAAAAATAATTGCTTTCTTTTATGATTAGAGAATTAAATATAATCCTGTTGATATAAAGGTAAACTTTATGTATTAGACTATTTGAGAATTATTAAGAATGATAATAAAACTAGTTTAATTAGTAAAATTTAGTCTCTATATAAGACAACAAAAGCAGAAAAATATATTAAAAAAACGAAAATAGATTATTATAATGATTTTATACTAGAAGCTACAAAAGTCATCGCTCAAACAAAAATTTATTAATATATAAGAAGTATCTTTTAGCGACTCTGAATTCATCAACCAAAATCCCAAGTGAGGCAATGATTCTTTGTGGAGGGCTAGGAAAACGCCTAAGGGAAGTCGTATACGATGTTCCCAAGCCTATGGCAAAGGTGGGTGGCAAGCCTTTTTTGTCTTATTTAATTAGCTCTTGGATAGACAAAGGTGTTGGCACATTCGTCCTATCGACGGGTTACTTGTCTAAGAGAATCAAAGATTACTTTGGGGATAATTACCAAGGGGCAGTAATCAAATATGTAGAAGAAGATGAACCACTCGGAACTGGTGGGGCGATCAAGAAATCACTCGAATCATTCAAGTTCAAATCAGAAAATATAATTATCCTTAATGGAGATACATGGAATAATATTGATCTTCAAAAGCTCTACTCTGATTTCTGTAAATCCAATAAATCAATAACTGTTTCTATAAAAGAAATTGTAATAAATAATCGTTATGGATCAATAAGATTGGATAATAATAGAAATATCATTGAATTTGATGAAGAAGAAGGTGGAAGGATTATTAATACAGGATGTTATTTAATAAGCAAGTCTAAGATTTTAGAAAATCTTATTTTATTCAATGGTAAGTTTTCCTTTGAGAAAGATTTCCTTCCCATTTTAGCCGAAAAGAAAATGCTAAGTGCTAGTTGGCAAGATCATGACTTTATTGATATTGGAATCCCTAGTGATTATTATAGATTTATTAAAGATTTAGATAGATTTATAAAATGAGAAATTAATATAGCTTCCTTTTAAGGCTAAATCTATAAGTTAATAACTCAATATAATTAAATAACTTATAGTATTAAGCCGAAATCAATTCTCATCAAGTAACATGATTTTCGATCTTCCCATTAATGATGTATATTTAGAGATCAAGAAAAAGTAGTATTATCTCATTTTTTTCCTTAAAGAGGTTGGTACTAATGAGTTTTTACCCATGAAATCATCAAATGATTAATATTCTAGTAACAGGTGGTGCAGGTTACCTTGGTTCAATAGTTGTACCTGATCTATTAAGCAAAGGGTACAAAGTCACTGTTTTAGATAATTTCATGTACCGTCAATCTGGCTTGGCTCATCTATGTACCAACAAAAATCTACATATAATTAGAGGTGATGTTAGGGATGAAGGCCTAATTAATAAACTAATAAGAGAACATGACGTGATATTTCCTCTTGCTGCTTTAGTTGGAGCTCCTATTTGTGCACAAGATCCTTATAACGCCGAAAGTGTTAATCATGATTCTATTCTTAATTTATTTAAGAATGTTCATGAGAGTCAAATTATTATTATGCCTACTACAAATAGTGCATATGGCACAGGTGATGAAAATAATTTCTGCACAGAAGAATCTAAGCTCCGTCCGATTTCTAAATATGCCATAGATAAAGTGAAGATCGAAGAAAAGCTTCTAGAGCATGAAAATTCAATTAGTTTTAGGTTAGCCACAGTATTTGGCATGTCTCCTAGAATGAGAATTGATTTATTAGTAAATGACTTTGTATATAGAGCCGTTAATGATAGAGCGGTTGTTTTATTTGAAAGTTCATTTAAAAGAAATTATATTCATATAAGAGATGTAAGTAGAGTCTTTCTTCATGGACTTGAAAATATCTCTAAAATGAAAGGGCAAATATACAATGTCGGTTTATCTGAAGCTAATCTATCAAAGTTGGAGCTTTGCAAAAGAATTAAAGAAAAGGTTACTGAGTTTGAAATTATTGAAGCAAAAATTGGTAAGGATCCAGATCAAAGAAATTATATTGTAAGCAATGAAAAAATAGAATCTACAGGTTATTTACCTGTTCATTCACTTGAGGAAGGAATTGAAGAACTTATTAAGGGATATCAGATGATAAAAGTTTCTGAGTATAAAAATGTTTAATAACAATATAAATTGCATAAACAAATTTTCTCTAATAATAATCTCACAAAGGCTCCAGCTATATACCTAGACAGAGATGGAACTATTAATGAAGAAATAGGATACTTGCACAAGATAAGTGATTGGGAATGGTGCGAAGGTGCTCTTGAAAGTATAGTTTCGATAAGCAAGTCACGATATAAAATAGTAGTAATAACTAATCAAGCAGGTATAGCTAGAGGTTATTACTCAAAAAAAGAAGTATTTTACTTACACACATGGTTACACAAACAAATATCAATGAATTTAGGTAGGCTGGATGCAGTTTACTTTTGTCCTCATCATCCAGATTATGGATACATAAAAGATTGTCAATGTAGGAAACCTGGTACTGGAATGATTCTTGAAGCAGCGAGAGATCTGAATATAGATTTAAATCAGTCCTGGCTAATAGGAGATAAAGCTAGCGATGTAGAAGCAGGTAGTAAAGCAGGTTTACAAACTATCTTATTACCTGATAGCACTAATTGTAATCAGTTCACAAATGAAAATTTTTCAAATTACAGAAAGAGCAATATAAAATCAGCAATAGATTTTATATTGTCAAAGGATATATAGTTCAAAATATATGATTATCACAAGAACTCCATTTAGAATGTCATTTTTCGGAGGAGGAACGGATTATCCTTCTTGGTTTAAAGAGCACTCTGGTACTGTAATTTCAACTACTATCGATAAATATTGCTATATATCACTTAGGAAACTACCTCCATTTTTTGATTTCAAATATAGAGTTGCATATTCTATTGTTGAAAATGTGAAAGATATAGAAGATCTGAAACACACAGCTGTAAAAGCTCTCATTAAAGAATCAAAGATAAAAGAAGGTCTAGAAATACATTGCGACTCTGACCTACCAGCCAGGTCTGGGATAGGGAGTAGCTCATCTTTCGTAGTAGGGTTGTTAAATGCTATATACGCATATAAGAATGTAAAAATAAGTAAGTCAAAACTAGCCTTAGATGCAATAGATCTAGAAATAAATGTTCTTAATGAAGTAGGCGGATATCAAGACCAATATGCCACCTCATACGGTGGGCTCAATATAATCAACTTTCCAAAAGACTCTTCCATAGAAATCAAGCCAGTATGTATTTCAAAAAAAAGAAAGGAAGACCTCCAATCACATTTACTTTTATTCTTTACCGGTATATCTAGAACATCTAGTTATATATCTAAGTCATTAGTTGAGAATTTCAAACTAAAGAAAGACTACTTATTTAAATTACAAGATTTTGTAAAAGAGGCAGAAGATATTCTATTTTCTAACCTACCTATAACCGATTTTGGATCTCTATTAGATGAATCATGGAAAATAAAGAAACAACTATCTGAAAAAATTAGTAATGATCATATTGATCTTATTTATCAGAAGGCCATTGATGCCGGAGCTTCGGGAGGTAAACTCCTTGGGGCTGGATCAGGAGGATTTATACTTCTTGTAGCAAATCCTGAAAAGCACTTACAAATACGCTCTGCTTTAAAAGAATACGTACATGTACCATTTGAATTTGATTCCTTAGGAAGTCAAATAATTTATTGCGAAGAATAGATTATTTGACTTCCTAACATATTTTAATAATAGTTTTATAGTTAGTACAGATAGATAGTTATAAGGTAAGTTTGACTTAAATTAATCAAGGCTAAGTATAGATGTTAATTGTCTCATCAATAATCAAATCAGCTAAAGAAAAACTAGCTGTAAAAGCAGGAGAAATTGCATTTAATATATGTGTACTTGAACCAGAATTGACATAGAGAAAATCATCCACAATTTCATTTTTCTTCTTGTTAAATAATTGTGCTCTGATTCCTACCTTGTTACTTTTTTCTATATCATTAATATCTATTTCAGGAATGATAAGCTTAATTTGTTCCATTAATAGTGGGCGTAGTGATAGAAAAGCTTGATCTCGTGCATAATTTCTAAAGCCATTTTTATTATTTATATATTGATTGGCAAGAATAGTAAAATTCCTAAAGGTCATAAAAGGCTCGATTCCTTTGAATTTTTCATAATTTTCCCTACCTAACGCTGGAATTGCAGTTGGACCTATATGTATAGTTGGATCCAATTCTGCACTGGGAGTAAAATGCACACCCAAGAAAGGTACATTTAAATCAGGGACTGGGTAAAGGTTAGTTGAAAGAGAAATATTTGATGATTTTTTAACTCTCCAATATAGTCCTTTAAATGGTAGTAAAAGGTATTCTTTGCCTACGTTAAATAATTTTGCGATTCTATCGGAATGCAATCCAGTACAATTATATAAATGTATATATCTAATTCTAAATAATTCTCCTTTAGACATTATATCTAAAAATTTATTATCCTCATCGACATTAATGATATTTGCACCCTTAATTACTTTTACACCCTTACAAGATAATTCTTCCTCTAGCTTTTTTATGACAATCTTTGGCTGAGTAACAGATGTCCCTGGGCTCCATAAACCTCTACCAGTTGAAGATCTAGCTATTGGTGCTATTTGACTTATTGCTGATTTCCCTAAAATACTTACATCTGCACCATTCTCTAAACCTCTTTCATAAAGTACATCGATCATATAGTCTAACTCTTTTTTTGTGGAACGATTAATTTCCCACAATTTGATATTGGCAAGCCTCGCTGAACGATCCATTTTTTTAATCGCTTAGCTCCACTGATACAAACCTTCGCCTTTAACGATCCTGGCTTGTAATAAATACCCGCATGTAAAACACCGCTATTTCTTCCAGAACTGTGGAGACCAAGTAAATCTTCTTTTTCTATTAAGACAATATTGCTGGAAATTTTTCTATCTACAAGCTGATTAGCAATCGACAAACCTACCATTCCTGCTCCAATTATCAATACTTTATCATTCAACTCACTAAATGATAACATCAAGCTAATTAATAATAATTAAAGCAATTCTAGCACATATTGATTATGTTTTAAGTTTAATTATAAGACTAAAATAATCGATTTTATTTAACTTAAAATATATAGCTTGTTAATCAAGCCAATTACATGTTAAATTAAACAAAAGAAACCTCTTTTATGCTTTCATGTAGAGTATGTGGTGGTAATGATTTAGATCTATGCATAGATCTAGGATTACAGCCTTGGTGCAATAACTTTTTAAAGAGAGAAGAAATTGGTTCCGAGCCAAAGTATCCTCTAAGGGTATTTTATTGCAATAAATGTAGCACTACTCAATTAGACTATACGGTGAAGAAGGAAATAATGTTTGGTGATCATACATATCTATCAGGAATAACAAAATCACTTTCATCACACTTTAAAAATATCGCAAATATCACAATAAATAATTACTTTGATTCAGCTAATAAAAGTGCCATTAATGTTCTAGATATTGGCTCTAATGATGGAACACAATTAAAGCACTTCATGGATATAGGATGCAATGTGCTGGGAGTAGAGTCCTCTAAAACAACCTCTGAAATTGCTAAATCAAATGGCATACCAACGATAAATAAATTCTTCAATAAGGAATTAGCTGAATCAATTGACGGAAAATTCGAGATTATAAATGCAGCTGGTGTATTCTTCCATTTAGAAGAACTCCATTCAGTTACTGAAGGTATAAAACATCTTTTGTCTGAAGAAGGAATTTTCATAGTTCAATTCTTATATATGAAATCTATCGTAGATAATATTGCATTTGATCAGATTTATCACGAACATCTTCTATATTATAATCTCAAGTCGATTTCCTACCTTCTTGAATTACATGGACTGGAAATATTTGACGCATTTCTTTCCCCAATTCACGGGGGGTCGATGATAGCTTTTGTTACACATAAGAATACAAAGGAAAAGACTTATAGATTAATGAAGTTAATAAAACAAGAAGAGGAAAGTAATATAAATAAGAAAAGCACCTATTTGGATTTCTCTAGAAAGATATCGGATCTTAGGGTTCGTGATCTTGAATACCTTGGGAAAGCAATAGAGCAAGGTAAGAAGATCTATGGATTTGGAGCACCCGTAAAAGGCAATACACTGCTAAATTATTTCAACCTTGGAACTGAGACGTTGCAATGTCTTGTCGAGAAGAACAAATTACGTAAGGGACTCTATAGTCCCGGTATGCATATACCAATTGTAATAGAAGATGAGTTAGAGGATTTACCAGATATTTATTATGTATTAGCCTGGAATTTTAAAAAAGAAATACTTGAACGTAATTCAAGTCTCATCGATTCTGGAATAGAATTCTACTTTCCAATTAATCCAAGTATTTTTAAGTGAATATATTTATTACAGGTGGTTCAGGATTTTTAGGAAGGCACCTAATACGTTCCCTAAAAAGAGAGCAAGGGGATAACCAAATAACTAGTCCAAATAGTTCCGAATGTAATCTAACGATTAAGGATTCATTAAATGACTACAGTTTTATAAAATACGATAGAATATATCACTTGGCTGCATGGACTCAAGCTGGAGATTTCTGCTTAAAACATCCAGGGGAACAATGGTTAATTAATCAATTAATAAATACACATGTTCTGGATTGGTGGAAGCAAAAACAACCACAAGCAAAGTTAATATTTATGGGAACTAGTTGCTCATATGATCCACTATTGGAATTAAAAGAAGAGAATTATATGAAAGGGATCCCAACCACAAGCTTATATACATATGCTCTAACAAAAAGAATGCTACTCGCTGGAGCTAATGCTCTTCACCTTCAATATAATATGAACTACTCTTGCTATATTCCTTCAACTCTTTATGGTGGGGATTATCATAATGATGGAAGGCAGATGCACTTCATTTTTGATTTAATAAGGAAAATATATAATTCTAAAGTAACTAAAGAAAAGGCATTATTGTGGGGAGATGGAAGTCAAAGACGTGAATTAGTTCATGTAGATGACTTCTTAAATGCTATGTATAATACTGCTGACAAAGTAAATAATGACTTACTAAATATAGGAGCCGGTATGGATTACTCGATACAAGAATTTGCTCAGAGTATATGTGAATATTTAGAATGTCCAGAAGAACTAATAGACTATGATACATCAAGATATGTCGGTGCAAAAAGCAAACTTTTAGATATAAATAAACTTAAAAATATGTATAAGGAGTATTCACCAAGGTCTCTAAAAGAAGGGCTAAAAGATTCAATTGATTGGTACAAAAATAGTAAAAGCAATAAATAGTATGATTATTATGAGTTGAGTAAATTAACTGATGTATAATAATGAGTAAACTCTTAAATATGAAAAAATCAGATCAGGATATAAATTTTATAATATCGTGTAGGACACTAATCTCATTCCAAGGTCATGATTATAATTATTGCAAATCACTTCAACAAGAAGCAAAAGCAAAAGGTTGGAAAGTTCTAATACTAGCTAATAAGCACTTGAGTCAAGAAATAGTAAACGAATTAGGAGCAATTCCTTTTTACAAAGTTGATTTAGGCAGAAGATTTAATGTTCCACTAATAAAAAGATTCCTTCCAAAGAAAATATATAAGTTTATTTATCTATCATGGAATTTCTTGCTGCATAATATTTTCACCTACTATGACCTTAAGCAAATAGATAAATATCTTGAAAAGTCCAAAAAAAATATTATCTTCTTTCCTACGATGACAATAGTTAACATCTTCGCGATAATAAAGTATTTGGAATCTATTGCGCATAAATTCCACTTTAAGGTTGGTTTCGTTAATCATTTTACTTCTAGACCAAATTATCAATTAAGCAAATTTCCTGATAACTTACATAAATTTTTATATAATCAAATTAATAATAGTATTATATCCAAAAGAATTTATCTTTTTTCTGATACCAATAAACTGTCTGATGAATTTTCTGTTTACACTTCTAAAAAAATTGAGGTCTTACCAATACCACATGTAATAAGTCAAAAAGATAAAGAAGAGACACAAAATAATAAAAGCATAAGAGTTGGATATATGGGAGATGCAAGGACCTCTAAAGGGTTTGACTTGTTGCCCGATGTTATCGAAATTTACAGCAATAGGAATCAAGGTTTTGATATACAGTTTCTTCTACAATGTTCAATTAGGGTAAGAATGGAGAATAAGGTTTTAGAGGCTATCAATCTATTAGATTCAAAACCTAATGTAACTTTATTTAGAAACTCTCTTTCTCCTATTGATTATGAGAATTTATTGAATTCAATTGATATTTTCCTTCTTCCATACAGTAGGAATCGATATCATAGTCAAACCTCAGGTATATTTTGTGAAGCAAGGTCTCTCGGCAAGTGTTTTGTTGTCCCTAATGGTACATGGATGTCAGATGAGATCGAAGAGTTTGGTGGTGGTTATATATTTAATTCTCACACCTCGGAGTCAATAGAAGCAGCACTAAGTAGAGCTATAAAAAACAAGTGCAAATTATCTGAAGATTCGCAGAGAAGATCTATTGATTGGAAGAGATATCATAACTCAGAAAACTATTTTAAGGTTCTATCAGAATCTTTAATTAACCATGGTGATATATTTTAAATTATGTATATTAAAATAAAAGCTCGTTTTAAATAAGAAATTAGTATTATATCTTAGAAGATTAATTTATACTTTAAAGATAGATCTAATAATTTATTGACTAAGACATTTTTATAATTTGATAGTAAGGACGATCTTCATAATCTGCATCTGAGCAGCAAATATCTCCATAGATCTCCTCAAGTAAATCATATGCTTCATCGTAACTATCAAAAGATTGAGATGTAAGTTTATCCTCTTCTCCATCTATTCTAGTTATACGATATTTGTTTATCATTAGCAGGCATAATTTCATCAATAGGACTATAGTTGAATTTTTAAGTATTTGGATGCTTCTTAGCCCCAAAGCCTCAAAAGACATTAAAACGATGAAACAAAAGAATTTTTAGTGTTTTTGTTCCAGCGAAGTCTTGCTCATGGTAAATCTTGTACTGCTTGTTGCTAAAGTGTAATTGTCGGCGATCAGTCGACAAGCTAGGAGGGGTGGTCGAGTGGTTTAAGGCTCTAGTCTTGAAAACTAGCGTGTCTGCAAGGGCACCGTGGGTTCGAATCCCACCCCCTCCGTTACCAGCTAATTCATTTATTTTATCTAAGGTTGAAAAAACTATTTATTCAAGCTTTTGCTCTAAAGTTTTTTCTATAAGTCAAATAATTTCCCTCATTAAGTACTTAAGATGTTGGAAGGTTTTCAACTCAGAACATGTTTCTCGAAAACAAGTAACATGGCGAATAGATAAACACAATCTCTCGTTAACTTGTTAACGTAAAAAGGGTGATCAAAAAAGAAAATTATGTCAACTGAACAGATTAGTTACAAAGATCTATCAAAGAAACAACTTGAGAATCTTAAAGAAAGATACATTGACAGTAGAATAGAGTCAATGACAGAAGATGATCTAAGGAAATTTGTAAGATCAATTGTTAGTGACCAAATAACAGGAACTGTTGGAAATGCAGAGGAAAGAGAAGCCTGGAAAGAAATGAAAGAACATTTTAAAGATTCATTTGAACTTCAAATAAAAGAGGTTATAAATATGGACACAAAAGGTGAAGATGTGGATCCTGAAAAAATAGAATTAGAAAGAAGACTTGATTTACTTGAGAAACGAAAGAAAGAAAAAGATAAAATCAATGATGATATGTGGTAAAAGATATGATTTATTTAAATATGTACCAAATAGCCTATACAAATAAAAAAGATGGTTAGAATTTATCAAATAATTTATTAAATTAACCCATTGGTAATTAAAAACCACAAAAATTTTTAATATGAATCATATAGCATTCACCTTGTACGAGATAGGCATTTCGCCATTAATAATTATTCTGATTGCAATATTTGGTGGTTTTTTCCTCCTTTCATTTGCTATCACAACTCCAAATATGGATACAAAAGGACTTCTCAGAGTTTTACATTCAAAGCCACAAAGGAAGCCAGACGGGTCCGTGGAGTACACAGATGGAGATTAAAAGGCATGAACTATTTGTGCATATAAAACGAATTTAAAAAATAAAAAAAAACGCTGATTTAACTCCTAGTGATTGGCTAATGCTGAAACTATTTCTAGGAAAATTATTAAATCAAGTCTGACAGATGATAATACTATTACAATAGCTACAACATTTGTAGAGTGATACTGGAGAGGCGCCTGAGACTTATGATTTAGATTAAATTCAACTCTTAAAAAATAATTCTTAAAGCTTTTTGCTTTTAGTTTAATAAAGTAATTATGTCTTTTTAATTAAAGCTATTGCTTCAAGAAATTTCGTGCTTTGAATTTTAGCCAAGATCCTCATAGTTTTTAATACATCTATTATATTTGGATCATTATTAATATCTTCTGCACGGTCAATTGAAATTAGAGCTAATTTAGGATTGAATTGATAAATATCAAGAAAAGCTTTTGCTAAAAATACGTATTGGTTATCTATATCAATCTCAGAAATCAAATCTAGGCTCTTAGAAGCAAGGGAAACTTTTTTCTGTAATATCTGTGAAATAGCGAGACCATACAGATAATCTAAGTTATTTTCATCGAGTCTTAATCTCTCATTAAAAATCGCTTCAGAGTTTTCCAAATATACCTGTTCTGGATCCCCTTGATTTAGTTGGCCTGCTTTCGCAAATAATAAGTCTAGTTCTCCATTCCTCAATAAACTCCCCATATTTGTAACTAATTCTATTCTATTTAAAGCTAATCTTTGCTGAGAATAATTAGTAGCTTTAATTTCAACTGAGCCTTCCGATAATAGTTTAGAGACAGGATATATATCTGGATTTAAAAGTGATATTCTAGACCCGAAAAAGTTATCATTTTCTAGAATAATTGAATTCGAATTGAACCTTTGGGTTATTTTAAAACAATCATTAGAATTCTTCAGATCAAATCTAAGCATTCCTTGAGCAACTGACTGATCAAAATTATATTGTCTTTTACTATCTTTCAAATCGATTAGTATATGGCTTTTAATTAAATTTCTTGCCTTGTCTGTTATATCTAGTTGGAAACCACCGGGAATATTTTGAAAATTTAAGATAGGATTATTTCTTGAGCAACTAGATCTAGCAACCTCAATACTAAGTGGCTTACGTCGAAATAAATACGCATAACTTCCATCAGGCAAAAACCATTTTCTCTCTTCAGAAAAAAAGATTGAATCTTTAACAATTTCTGCTATTTTTCTCTCATTTTCGCCACTCATGATCCCTTGATCACCAGTCTTAAAAAGAAACCAGTCAAAATTACTTAACTCATCACTAAAGGATTCTGATTGATAATAAGTCTGTCTTGCTGCAACAAGATTATCTTGTTTTTTACCTTCTGCATCTAGATTAAAGGCATTTAAATATTTTGAATCTGAAAGCACTGCTAATGTAGATAGCTGGTATGGGCTATTAATGATAATAGTTTCAACTATTTGATCTAAAGGCCAATTAACAGATTTAGCAGGAAGGTTTGGAGATAAACCAGTTGTATTTATACCAATACCAAAATAAGTCCAGAAGACACCTGAAATGGAGATAATTATAAGGGCTTTCTTCCAAATAGTGCTCCAGTTAGTTTGGATAGAAGTAATAATAATACCAATTAGAATAAAGAACTGTGGAAGAATAGGTAAAACAAATCTTATCTCTTTTGTGCTCATAAAAATGCAAAGGAGAATAGCTCCTAAGGGAAAACTAATCCACCATATTAATTTTGATGTATCAATAGAAAAATTTATAGAGTTAGATCTAATAAATAACCTAGAATAAATAGCTATTAGAGAACCAGCAGCTAATAATCCTATAAAAAGTGATCCGGTTATTGTAGGCACCATCTTTGGATAAAAGAGCCAGCCATCTAATGAATTAGCCTCTAATCCATCTTGATAAAGTATGCCCCATCTTCTAGCCTTATTGATTGAAGTTATTATCGTTAGCCAATTTTCTGAAAACCAAGGCCAAGCAACAATTAGTGAGCTTAAAATAATAACAAGTGATTGTAATATGCTTTTAGTCTTGAATCTAATTAAAGAGTGAATGAATTGAAGTAAAAATAATATGCTAGATAGCCAAAAGAAAATCAGACCAGTAGGCCTTGTTAAGAAACTAATTCCAATAAAGATACCTGATAAAATAGATGAGACCCATTTACTTAGAAATATTTTGAACCTCCAAAGAGACAAGCAGAGCCAAGTCAAATTAATTATAGAAGCGAGACTTAAGTCAATTAAATAATCAGTTCTTTGTTGAATAAAAACAGGAGATATTGCGCAAAGAAATGCTGCCCATAAACCTGCGTTTCTACTATGAATTAACCGTCCCAAAAAATATGTGCTAAAAATTAATATGCCATTAAAAATTTGATTAGTTAGAATTGCATTCTTATATGTGGTTCCAAATAGTCTAAAAATCGGAGAAGACACTAAATACGTAAAGGGTCCTCTATAACTAGGGAATTTAGCCCAAAGATCATTCCACCAACTTGTTTCAAACAAATTAACGTGATTTAGATATTCGTTTATTTCAAAGGCCTTAGATAAATGGCTCCCTTGATCCCAAGCTGGTGGCAAATTATTCTGATGAATCCAAATGGCATCAAATAAAAAGCAAGCACACCAAATAGCAAATAAACAGATATAATCTACCCTTCCTTTCAGCAAAGACCTGTTAAAACACAATTGATCTATAGACCTTTTTAAAAGGGAGTTAGTTGAAGCCTTAACTAGACATTTGCCTTTCATTAAGATCAATCTTACTTGCCTGCCTCCAGATAAAAGCAAGAATTAAAGATAAAGCGATAAGTGGTAAAAGATTTTTCAAAAAAGAGACTAAAACAATAATGCTAAAGAAAGCAATTCCAAAGGAAGTAGATTTGGGAAGTCTTAAAAGATTCATGGTCAGAGAGAAAGTTGAATTTATGCCGTCTTGGCAAAAGTCATTGAAATCAACTACTTAATACAAAGCTACTGAATTTTTTTTAGGTTGTATAGAGAAAAGTGACAGAAAGAACAATTAAGAGTTACACGATTAACTATTTCAAATTTGATTCTCACGAAATTGATGTTCTGAGATTAGCAAAAAGTTCAGATCAACCTATTAATTTATTTCTAGTAAGAAGAAATGAACGTATATTTATTTGTCCAATTGATCATTATTAGAAACACACACGCCTGTAACTCTCGAAAAAGTCAGAGGCTCTTTAACTGACAGGGAAAGCAGGGACTACCCACAAAGGGCGGAAGCCCCAAGGGAAGGGTTGAGAATCCAATCAAGACAGCAACATTACTATACTCAATCTATACACACTCTGTGAAAGATCTGTATACAATCTATAGACAATGACCACAGATATAGTAGACTTCGAGCAATGGCCCTTATTGAAGTGAATAACTGGTCTAAAGAAAAAGATTCATGGCTAAAACATACCTCCTTAGAAAAAGAGGTCTCTAAATGGGCTATTGATTCTATTGAAAAAACAGAACAGCTAATTCTTGAATATGAAAACATCCCAGAGGAAAACATATCCGCAGAAAGAAAATCTGATAAGAGAATAAAAACGATAAAAAGTATTAGGCAATCTATAAAAAATAATTTCTCTACTAAAGAAAAAAGCTTAGACAATCTCTCCCTTAACTCCCCTAATTCATCAAAACTACAGATTTCAGTTCCTCAGAACCTGAATTATTTGATGAAAGCTTGGGCGGCAGCAGAAGGAAGGGACCTCTCAAGCGTAGCGCTTCAATGTCTTGAGACAGGATTACGTACAATGAAAAGCAAAGGATCAATTCCAACCCCAGCTATTCAAAGGTATGACAAAGCCTGTGAGCAGAGAATAGCTTTAGCAGAGGCTAATAATCTATGGGAAAAATATGAAGGATCAAGTTTAAGTTGGGGAAATTAGTATGGATATTAATCAGAAGAAATATAAAATAAATGTCAAATCTATTTCAACAAAGAGAATGCTTGGAATAGATACAAGTAAATTTAATGGAAGACAAAACCCTAGTGGATTTTTATATACTTATTATAAAAGTAATGATAATACTATTATAATAGGTTATGCAAAAAGTTTAATTGATCTAGAGACAAAGAAAGAGTTGGTTGGCTACAACTTAATTGATAAACGGCCAGGTATTCAATCTGAGTTTAGACTTTTAAAACACTCTTTAAATTTACAAGGTTACCTACAAGATAGTTACATCGATAGTTATTTCTTATCAAAAAATTTAATGCATAAACTTGCTTTACTAGGTTGGCCTATTGGGGATAAAGACAATACAAAGAAGATATATAAGCGTATGATGAAAAATAGTTGAAAATTTTATTCACATCCCAATGTTTCTCTGGTGTTTCTTTTAGTTATAGGATTAAAGCCTTTTGCTGATTGACAAAGTTGGCTTATTTCATTTTTACGGAATGGTACATTCGTAAAGTCCGCACCTTCAATATTTACATCATTAAAACGCGCATTGAAAGCAAACGCATTTTCAAGAACAGAGTTAGTAAGATCAGTGCCATCTAATACCGCAGAATCTAAAGTTACATCTCTTAAATTAGAATTACTTAAATCTGCCTTTTCAAGCTTAGCTCCAAATAAACTTGCTCCTTCTAGATCGGCCCCCGAGAAATTTGCATTTTGTAAATCTGCAAGGTAAAAAGTGGCACCTTTAAGGTCAGCATTGGAAAAATCTGCACCAATAAGAGATTGTTTACCGTAATCCAAAGCACCATAGGAAGGGGTAAAAGGTACCAAGAGTAAAACAAAAAACAATACAAGAAAACGAGTAATCATAATCAAAATCTCCTTCAGAAGAATTTTAGAAACGAGTGATGCTAATGAGAAGCAGAATATTTATTAAAATCTTACTTCTTGAGAGTATCAAAGAAGTTGGAAAGTTTTTAGCACATTATTTACCAGAATAAAATTGTCGATAAAAACAGTTATGAGATCTATATAGTTATGCTTTCAACTAGATGCTGTCTGAGAATTAAGAGAATTTTGAATAGACTTGCTACTAAAAAGAAATATCTCTTTAAGAAAGAATTTACATAAAAAAGTTTGTTTATAGAGATCGATCAGTATTTACCTGGAATAAAAAAGCTAGGTAGCGAAGAGAAGTTAAAAGTTCTTTTGATTCTATTGGTGTTCTTATAAATGATCCAGGGATAGGTAATTCAGGTCAAGAGGAGGTATTTCAACCTGATCAAGAAGGTCTCGAAGATTAGTTTTCCTCTGCGACTTGAAAGATTAGTAGAAGCTAATTAAAATAGGACAAAAGTTAATTACATTGAAAATTTAATTAGTGATATTTAATTAAATGGATTTTAAAGTAGAAAAAAATATAAAATAGGCCTGTGCACTTGAAGCCATTTGAAGTTATTGTTATAGGCTCAGGAGCTACTGGAGGGATAGCAGCATTAACCCTTGCAAAAGCTGGAATAAGAGTATTAGTTATTGAGGCAGGACCTCAGTTATCTCTTAAACAAGCTTTTGGATCAGAGCCCCAAAATACGTTCAAAAGGCTATACGGTCTAATAAGTGGAGAACATAGAAAACAATCTCAGCATCCTGGCTTCTGGAAAACAAATCCTTTGCTATATGCCAATGAGAAAGAAAATATCTATGAACATCCAAAAGATCGTCCTTTTATTTGGACGCAAGGTCGGCAAGTAGGAGGGAAAAGCCTCACCTGGGGAGGTATCACATTAAGACTTTCTGACTATGATTTCAAAGCAGCCAATCATGATGGTGTAGGCGAGTCTTGGCCTATTCAATATTCAGACCTATCTTCTCATTATTCAAATATAGAAAATCTACTTCGAATTTATGGAAATAAGGATGGACTCGATCAATTGCCTGATGGAGAATATGTAGGTAAAAAGCCTTTCACAAAAAGTGAAAAAGTATTTGCTGGAAGAACTATTAATAAACTTGGTTATCCTGTAATACATTCAAGAGGGTTTGAAAGTAATAATTCAAAGACTAATAAAGATTGGCCAAGGTCGAGCAGCCTAGGTAGTACTTTAAAGATAGCAATTGCTACTGGTAAAGTTCAATTACTCAGCAATCATATTGCTGAGAGATTAATAATGAACGGCAGTGAAGATAAAGCAAAAGGAATAATAGTAATAAACAAGGAGAATAGTAGTCGAATTAAGTTAGAAGCTAAATTAATAGTACTTTGTGCCTCAACAATTCAAACATTAAAATTCCTTTTAAATTCTGAAAAGGCTCATAATGAAGAAGGCTTCGAAGACACTTCTCAAAGCCTTGGATGCAATTTAATGGATCATGTATCAATATGTAGATTCTTTAATCTTTCAGGTCAAGGAATCGATCCTCTTGAAAATTCTGGCGAAACATTGTCTGGAGCTGGAAGCTTTTTTATACCATTTGGTAATAAACCAAATATTTATGAACATAAGGGTTTTAATAGGGGGTATGGGATATGGGGAGGTATTGATAGATTTGAACCACCTTCATTTTTAAAGTATGATAAATATTCAAAAATTGGATTTCTTATTGGGCATGGAGAGGTGCTCCCTAACAAAAGTAATAAAGTAACTCTTTCAAATAAAAAGGATATTTGGGGTGGGTATATTCCAAATATTGATATCAAGTGGAGAGAGAATGAAAATAATATGGTAGATCACATGTCTAAAACTATTGAAAAAATAATTGTTAGCTCTGGTGGAAAGATGCTTCCATTAAACAAAATTATTAATTTTCCTTTTTCAAATTTAATTCTGAATAATGCCCTTGCTACCCAACAGAATGCGCCTCCTCCAGGCTATTACATCCATGAAGTAGGAGGAGCGCCAATGGGTTCTTCTGAGGATAAAAGTGTTGTTGACAAATGGAACAGACTTTGGAGATGTAAAAACGTTTTAGTGGTTGATGGAGCGTGCTGGCCTAGCTCCTCATGGCAAAGTCCAACCCTGACAATGATGGCAATCACAAGAAGGGCCTGCTTAAAAGCAACTAAGAACTAGATTGAGCGAACAAATCATTTAAATATTTTTCTGTCACAGCCCTATCGGAACATCCATTTTGATATAAGAAATTAGCCAAAGCCGAACTCATTAGTCCACATTGATCATAGTTAGGGTGAGACTCTATAAAGTCATTCATTCCGTTATAGAGTGACTCTGGTATTTCGGTTTCTAGGCTCATATATTCTCTATTTGCTTCTAAGGAAAGTTTATGGGAAGACGTTTCAGAGCTTGAGGCTTCAAAGTAATTCATTCAATTAATACTTATCTATAGAGGTAAGCTTCCTAAAAATTCACTAAAGAGTCAAAGATAAAGAAAATCTGGACAAGAATTTTGAGACGGAATAAGACTCGCCTATTACCAATGATTTATTAAAGGTATTCAATCTAAATGAAAAAATAACTAACAATCAAGCCTTGCTGATATCAACTTCAACTCAAAAGACTTAGGAAAACTTAAAAACCACAGTATTAAAGAGATTGCTTATCTAAATACAAGCTTTAAGTGGAAAACAATCCTGTATCTGTGAAAAAAGCTGGGGAAAACTCATTCAGCTCAAACGATAAGTAATTCTTATCATTAAAGAGTCTCTTAGGACTCATTGAGAAAGAGACTGCTGAGTTTGATGATCTTTCCATCTTTTTTTATTTTTTGCAGTTATTTAATAGCGAAGCGTGACAGGGCCTAAAGGATGCTCTGCATTTGGATAAGGAGGATGATGACTATGTCCAGGCATTAATCCTGCTCCCTCCGTATGATCATCAAGTGCTTTATCGCATTTGCATCCCGAGCGAGTTCCACAAATCTCACAATATGAATTAAGTCCTTCTACATGATGATGATGGCTTTCTTGAACGGTCCCAACTTCACTTTCAAAACCCAACAGGTCAGATCTATATTTGCAAAGAGAGCAATTCATTAAATTATTTCCAATTAAGACTTCCTCAAGCCTTTCTATGAAAGTCTCTACAACAAGATTATGACTGGACAAATAGCTTGCATTTATAAACTGAATTTCGGGATTATCATCTGCCACTTTTTTCGTATATTTTAAGATTCTATTAACTAGCACTCCTGAAAAAAGAAAATATGGAAAAACTATTATTCTCTTGTAGCCCAGTCGGATTAAGTGTCTTAAGCCAGGCTCTACAAGAGGAAAGGTTACTCCAGAGAAAACAGTCTCTCCCCATCCCAGGCCTAACCCTTCAACCAACATTCTTGTTATTTTAGAAACATTAGAATTTGCATCAGGATCAGAAGAACCTCTGCCAACAACAACTAGTAAGGTTTGATCTACTGCTAATCCTGGGTTTAAGTCACTTGCTTCTTTTATTCTTGCTCCCGCAGCTCCAATCATTAAGCTATTAATACCTAGTTCTCTTCCATAGTCAATCTTAAGTCCTGTTTTTTCTGAGTATTTCTTCAACAATGCAGGTATATCATTTTTCGCATGTCCAGCCGCAAAAAGCATGGCAGGTATAGCTATTACTCTTTCTACTGATTGGTTAAGAAGTTTATCTAGGGCTTCAGTTAAAACAGGTTTTGCAAATTCTAAATAGCCATATTCGACAGGTATACCAGGCAAATTTAATTTTATTTTACTGACTAAAAAGGCAAATTCCTTTATTGCAGAATCATGTCTGCTTCCATGACCACATATCAAAACACCTATTCTAGAGTTGTTACTTTGTAGTAAAGCAGATTTCACAGTAAGGAGGGTTTAGCAATACCTTATAACTATTAAAGATAATCCAAGGGCAAGCCAAGTGTTATCCATTTTCTGAAAAGACGTGAGAACTTCTAATAAAAGTGACTTCAAAGTTCCAAACCAATTGGCTTCAGATAGCTCTAATTTTGGAGTATTAAAAAAAATTGACCCAAAATTAATTAAGAATATAAGTACAAATCAACTCAATCCAAAACCTCTTTTAATCTGCAGTGGTGGTACAAGTAGTCGATGTGCTGCTGATAATTTATGGACCCTAGATCTGAGAGAAAACTATCAGCAAATAATTTTTAATAAAACTGATAATTATGTTGATATTGGAGCAGGTGTAAAGATGGGTTCTCTTTTAAACGAGTTAAGCAAATATGGAAGAAGTTTCCCAACAGGTTTATCCGGGCAAACAGGTTCAGGGTATTTACTAACAGGAGGAATAAGTCCAATTAGTAGGAATAAAGGATTGGCAATTGATCGAATTACTAAAATGACAGGAATATGGGGGACAGGCGAAAAAATAAATATCTCCAAACCAAATGAATTATCAACTTTTGAAGAAAGATTAATATGGAGAGGTTTGCTTGGAGCAGCACCTTTCTTAGGAATAATTACTAATATCCAACTTCAAACAGATAAGATGAAACCGCTATTTATTACTGAAGCTATTATTAATTCAGATCAATTAGCAGAAGGCATCTATCAAGCTGAGTCATGGCCAAACAATGCCAGTTTTAACTGGATTTGGAAAGAAAGAATAAAAGTTTATATTGTTATAGAAATTGAGAGAATTAAAGAAGTTGAAAGGGCTAAAGAAATAATAGAAAAGTTACCTTTTTCAAAACAATGCAAAACTGTAATTAAAAATGGTCTTAAAGATAAACCTGATTTTGCCCTTAGCAGCAATATTTCACATCAATCTATAAAGTTCCATAATGAAGTAATAGGTTTGCTTGGTGGTAATTGGAATAAAAATTCCGATAAGTTAATAAATTCACTTAATAGGTTAATGGCACACAGGCCTTCCCCAGAGTGTTATTTAGCTTCTCAACAATTAGGTGGAGCTACAACTTTTATAAACAAATCTGCCAGCTCATTTATGCATAGGAATGCTATTTGGAAGCCATGGATTTCAGGCGCATGGATTGCTGGTGACATAAAAGGTAGAAGCAAAAGCCTTCATTGGATGGAAGAAGTCTGGAAAACACTTGAATGTGTATGCCCTGGTATCCATCTTGCGCAAATGCATCCACATCTACCTTGGCATGAAAAAGAATTGAAATTAGCTTTTCTAGATTGGCTTCCAGGGTTGCAAAATCTAAAATCTAAATACGACCCTCAAGGACTACTGCCTCCTCTTTGATATACGGTCGTTAATAGAAGAAAATTAAAAATGCTCGCAAGATCAAAAACAAACAACCTTAACCAATGGATTGGTAACCCAAGTAAAGATGTTTTATCTGGACTGGTTGTTGCTTTTGCAATGATTCCTGAAGCGATTGCTTTCTCTGGCATTGCAGGAGTGGATCCACAAGTAGGCCTTTTTGGTGCTTTCTGTCTATCAATAACTATTGCGCTTGTAGGTGGTCGAATGGGAATGATCACCTCAGCGACTGGTTCTACAGCTCTTTTAATGACAGGTGTAGTTGTTACCGGGGTAAATACTGGGCAAGCAATGGGATTAGACGAATTAACTTCTCAAGCATTAGGTCTCTCTTATTTAATTGCGGCAGGATTACTTACTGGAGTTTTTCAAATTCTATGGGGATACTTAAGACTCGCTTATCAAATGCGTTTCGTTCCGCAAGGGGTCTTAAGTGGATTTGTAAATGCTCTTGCATTATTAATTTTTCAAGCGCAATTTGAACAACTTGGAATACAAGATCACTATGGAAAGTTTCTTGGACCAGTAAAAGAGCAAATAGTTGAAGTGTGGCTTTTAGTTGCTCTAGGGCTAATAATTATTTATGGCCTTCCTAAGTTGACGAAATCAATTCCTTCTCAATTAGTTGCAATAATTGCATTAACAATAATTTCTATAGGGTTTAATCTTGATATTCCAACTGTAAGTGACCTTGGAAAATTACCAAATGGACTTCCAAATCTAAGTCTTCCATTTGGTTCCTTTGGAGAAGGAAAGGTTCCTTTTAACCTTCAAACTTTTGGAATCATATTGCCAACAGCTCTGGCCATTTCCCTTGTTGGTCTTATGGAGACCTTTCTCACTCAAGACATACTCGATGATATGACAGATACCAACTCAGACAAAAACAAAGAAGCTAGGGGACAAGGAATAGCTAATTTCATTTCTTCACTATTTGGAGGTATGGCTGGATGCGCACTAGTTGGGCAGTCTGTAATGAATACTGAAAACGGAGGAAAGACAAGACTTTCTACTTTGTCCTCAGGCATTTGCTTGCTTGCAATGATATTGCTCTGCAAACCATGGCTTGAACAAATCCCAATGGCCGCATTGGTTGCAGTAATGATTACAATTGCAATAAGTACAGCCGATACAAATGGTCTAAAAAATATTAGAAAGATCCCTAGAAGTGATACCGCTGTGATGTTAATGACATTTGCTGTAACGATGCTAACAAAACCTCATAATCTTGCTCTTGGAGTTATTGCTGGAGTTGCACTTGCAGGAATATTATTTAGCAGGAAAGTAGCTAAAGTTATAAATGTAAGCGTAAAAGCATCGAGCAATGAAGAGCTGATTTATGAGGTTACTGGTCAATTATTCTTTGTAAGTAAAATATATTTTCTACAGGGATTTAATGTTCATGAACACCCTTCAAAGGTAACAATAAATATGACTAATGCACATATTTGGGATCAAAGTGGAGTAACTGCTTTAGATCAAATTATAAGAAAAATCAGTCAAGGAGGTTCTGAAGTAGAGGTTGTTGGGCTCAACAAAGAAAGTCTTGATTTATTTCAAAGATTAGGTGGACAAGAGCAATCTCATTTTTAATTATTTGTTTATTTATAGCATCGAAAAGTAAGGTTTATTCTAGAACTAATAACCTTTCTTCTTAGAGGTATTGAATGAAGCCATTCTTTCTGGCAGTCAGGGTACATAATAAAAAGATCTCCTCCCTCAAGCTTTATCTGATGTTTCTCTTTGATATACCGGTGCTTAAGAAAGAAGTCTCTTGATGTTCCCAAAGAAAGCGAAGAAATAGGCATAGTTGGATTAAGTTCTTTTTCATCATCTGAATGCCAACCCATTTTATCGTTTCCATTTCTATATAAATTCACTAGGCATCCATTAAAGTCACTCTTACTAGCTAAACAAACATTTTTCAGAAGTGGAAGGAACCACTTAGGCCAGCCATCGGATATATGAAGCAAACCGCTATAACGATATTTAATGTTTTCTTGTCCAATAAAGGCTGTTTTTCTTGGAACTAAATATTCTTTCCCATAAACCTTTATTTTAGGTTGAGACCAATCTAATTTGGAAAAGATTTCTTTCTCCCATTTCTTAGATTCTTCAAAATTCATCCAACCTTTAATTAAATTCCAAGGATATTCTTTTTTATTTAACATTTAACTTCGTGCAACTTACTTTTTATTATATTTTTAATTAAATATTAAAACTTACACGCTGATAGCAGAACCAGAGCCATTGTTGAAAAAGTAAGTTTCTATGTGATCGCCATAAAGTATGAGTATGTTCAGAATCAAAATTTTCAGGTGGAGGTACATCTCCTCTTGCTTTATCTCTTTCCATCTCTGATAACAACCTTGCAACGTTATATTCTGGATGCCCAAGATGCATTAATTGCCTTTGGTCAGTCGTCTCGAAAATTGTATATCCAACTTTCTCTCCATAAGAAAGAAGTCTTAAACGTCCTTGTCTTTGAGCCTCTTCCATTGCAAGATCAGGCAAGCCTGCATACCTACTTTGTGGACACAAGAACTCATCGTCCTGATTGCCCATCAAAGGGTGACCTGGTACTAAACTTCTCATAGGAAAAACTCCAAAGAGCTTTTTCTTAAAATTCTCTTTATCAACGCCTGCCAAATATGCGAGGGCAAAGCCTGCCCAACAAAGCCCAAGAGTACTAGCGCAACAATACCTAGCTTCTTCTATTAACTTAACCAACTCAGGCCAATAATTTACGGACTCAAAAGGTATATGTTCAACTGGAGCGCCAGTAATTATTAAGCCATCCAAAGGCTTCGGAGACATTGCTTCTTCCCATCCAACATAAAGATTCTCCAAATGAGATTGATCCCAAGTTTTATAAGAATGAGATTGCAGTTTTATCCAGATTGGCTCTATCTGTAGAGGGGAAAGGCCAAGCGGATGAAGAAGGTTGAATTCATACTGCTTCCCCAAAGGCATTATGTTTAAGATCCCAATTCTCAAGGGTCTTATATCTTGTCTCTCTGCTAATTCCGGCTCAATCCAAGAAATGTGATTCCTTTCAACCGAAGGAATCTTGTGATAACTCCTAGGAAGAATTAGAGCCATAAAAAGTTATTTTTAGAACTAATTAATTACAGATAATGCTTGATCAAAATCTGCCAAGATATCATTAATATGCTCTATGCCTACTGATACTCTAACCATTGTGGGAGTTACTCCTGCTGATAGTTGTTCATCAGGAGATAGCTGCTGATGAGTTGTTGAAGCTGGATGAATAACTAAAGTCTTTGCATCTCCTACGTTTGCAAGATGACTTGCTAGTTTCAAAGAGTCGATAAATCGCACGGCATCATCATACCCCCCTCTTAAAGAGAACATCAGCATGCATCCCATACCTCTATCAGTAAGATATTTTTTAGCTTGTTGATGATAGGGGTCTGAGGTTAAACCTGGATAACTAACACTTAAAACTTTTGATTGCTCGCTTAACCAATTAGCTAGAGCCATAGCATTAGAACAATGTCGTTCGATTCTTAAACTTAAAGTTTCTAAACCTTGTAAAAGCAAGAAGGAATTCATAGGACTTAACGCAGGGCCCCAATCTCTCAAACTTTCAACTCTTGCACGCAATGCAAAAGCAATATTTTTGTCTGAGGGTAAACCTAATAAATTACAAACATCACTTCCAAATCCAAATGCATCCCAATGAACAAGTCCATGGTAAGCATCACTAGGTTCAGTCATAAGAGGGAACTTCCCATTGCCCCAGTTAAAAGTTCCTGCATCAACAATTATCCCTCCAAGGCTTGTTCCATGACCTCCTATCCACTTGGTAGCACTTTGGACAACTACGTCAGCACCATGCTCAATAGGCCTAATTAAGGAACCGGCACCACCAAGAGTATTGTCGACTATTAAAGGTATATTATTTTCTTTTGCTAATGCTGATAAGCCCTCAAAATCTGGAATATTAAATTTAGGATTCCCCATTGATTCAATATAAATAGCTTTTGTATTTGAATCAATTTGAGAAGCAAAGCTACTTACATCATCTCCCTCGGCAAATTTTACATTGATTCCGAGACGAGGAAATTGAACTTTAAATTGATTGTATGTACCCCCATAAAGAAATGAAGTAGAGACAAAGTTATCTCCTGCTTGCATACAATTTGTGATCGCTATGAATTGCGCAGACTGTCCTGAAGCAGTTGCTAATCCAGCGACTCCGCCTTCTAGTGCGGCAACTCTTTTTTCGAAAACATCAGTAGTTGGGTTTTGAAGGCGAGTATATATATTGCCAAATTCCTTTAATCCAAAAAGGTTTGCCCCATGTTCAGCATTATTAAAGACATAAGAGCTAGTTTGATAAATAGGGACGGCCCTTGCATTTGTGGCAGGGTCAGGTGTCTGGCCAGCATGTAATTGAAGAGTTTCGAAGTGCTGTGAACTCAAAGGACTAAGGACTAACTAATATCCTTTTTAGCTACGGAATTTAATTTTGGATTCCAGTCTTCAGGAGGCGCTGTTTTATCTGTATCTGACAAAGACGGAAATCCATCCTTAATGGCAGTTATAAGTAACTTTCTAACTTCTTTTCGAAAACTCTCAGCAACCAATCCATTTACTACTGGGTAATTTTGATCTTCAGAAGAGACATCTTCTCTAAGAGGCTTCCAATTCTTATTCTTGGATTGATCTGGATCAATGGATTTAAGTGGCTTTTCAAAATCAAATTTGAATAAACTTACCTTTTCATGATTTTTTTTGGAAAAATTTAAAACCAATTCCTCTCTAATTGGTTTTAAAGATCTAGCTTTAATCGTATCTGGCAACCCTAAAACAGGCTCATAAAAATCAAGTATTCGGATTTCCTCCTCAAGGATTATTGCCCATAAACCTCTTGATTCATCTGGAACATTTAATTCACCTTCAGCTTTATTCATTGCTTCTAGGTAGAAATCAAGCCATCTATAATAGGATTTTTCATTAATTAATTTTCTAACAGAAGCTTTTGCTTTCGAAATAACTGGCAATGCAGCTTCGGCCTTTCTCAGAAACTGTCTATCTTCTCTCTCTAAATTTATCGCACCCCATCTTTGCCTGTATTCCCACAGCTCTGTATAACGGTAAAGATCATCCTGAGACCAACCAAGTGATTTCAGCTCATCTGCTCTATGTGTTAATTCCTTAGCCACATCAAAAATTACGTATACATCAAATCGTAGTCGGCATTTGTACAGTATGGGAATCGACAAAGCTTTTAGATTAGCAATCCCATAAAAACTCTTAAAAGCACCAAAAACATAAAAATTTCAAAAATTCAAAGATGTTGCTCAATAATGTTCATAGCTTTAAAGTAGGGTTGACTATTTGAGTTATTAGGAATATTGAATGAAGTATAAGTATTATTATTAGTTAAAGAGTTATTTTTAGAAATAATTGATTTAACTATTAATTTTATAGCTTCATCATTCTCAAGATTTGAAATAGCATTTGCATATTTCCTGCTATGAGAAGGTCTAACAGATTCCTGGCAAAAATTAGAAAGTTGCCTGCTCTCAGTCATAACTTTATAAAAAATATCTTTAACATAATCAGAGCCGAGAATGCACATATATAAAAGATTTATCATTGATGAGTCATGAAACTCAATCAAATAGCTTTTCTTTATTTGAGGCCAATACTTTAATGATTTAATACCTTCTAAACCACCTATTTTTAAACTAGAATTCTCACACCAAACTATAAATTCGTTTATATCTAATGGACATCGTTTAAGCTCATTCATCTTTTCAGCAAGTACTTGACCAGCCTGGAAGTTTCTTGTTGGTTTACCTGAGACTGGAAGCATCATGCTACCTCTTACATCCGCTACCATCGCTGTTAATTGCGAGAAAGTATGATCTCTTACCTGTTTTAAGTCTCCATCTTTTAATAAAGAAG
This sequence comes from Prochlorococcus sp. MIT 1223, assembly GCF_034092465.1. NCBI lineage: Bacteria > Bacillati > Cyanobacteriota > Cyanophyceae > Synechococcales > Prochlorococcaceae > Prochlorococcus > Prochlorococcus sp. MIT 1223. Next base: position 87,275 of record NZ_CP139303.1, on the reverse strand, counting down.
CTTCAATATGTTGTACTCCATAGCCAAGTTCTGTAATAGGAAAATATTGATCTTTATATAATTTGTCAATATCTTTACGACACATTGATACTGTTGCAGCTTGATCTAAACATTGATCTAAAAGTAAAGTCAATATTGTGGGCAAAAGTCCTGGGTTATCTTGATGATAAGTATGTGCAAAACCTGCAAAGATAGAGGATATGTTCTTAGAAGCTTTTATATATTGTCCCTCTAAATTATGAACACCAGATGAGACTTGAATATTTGGTGACAAAGAGTCAAGCATTTTTGCTCCTAACATTGCAGTTAATGCATCCGGGTGACAGAAATTAGCCGTAAAGCTATCAAATTCATTAAGTAGTGCTCCATGTCTATGAAAACCCGAAAAGAAACCAAGATTAGACTCTTTCTCACAAAGAACATATGACTTATTTAAATGACTATCGTTACAGAATGAACCAACCAGGCAAGCTATTACAACCTGATCACGATTTAACTTTTTTCTTAGTTCTAAAGTATCTCTAAGGTCCGATTCAATATGATTGCTATTAGAACTTAGGATTACAAGTTCACAATTTAAGATAAGGTAGGAAAGTGTATTTTTAGTATAAACACCATTACTAAAATGATTGGATATTCTTTCAATCTTATTTAAGTATATTTCGTTCATTCCTTCTAGCGATTCCTTCGAGAAAGCTCCTAAGATTTCCCTACCTGGTCTAGGTGCAAGTAACAAGTTTTCAACTTCAGTTTGCATAACACAGTTATAAGCTAGTGATGCGGGATATAAACCAATACTGTAAAAACCTACCTTACTTTTATTGAGTTCTCTTATACGTTCTGAAAGAGAAGTCTCTGTATAGGGTTCCTTAAAAAAACTGTTTTGCATAGAATTATGCCTAAAGTGACTATAAGCAAATAAACTCTTCCTAATGAGAGTCTTTTTAACATAGGAAGGTTAATAATCCTTACTTTACTACAAAATTAGAATTAAAAATCATTTAATTGTACAAGTTAGAAAATGAATAAGTTAATATGCTCTTAATGCTAGGATTGATATAATCATTTAATGGTTCTTTCAGATGATGATTTTATGTCAAAATTGATCAATATAAAAAATACAGTTGAAAGTATAATCAACGAAAATGAAATATTAATAATACAAGACATTGATGGTGTCTGCATACCTTTAGTAAAAGATCCTCTTAATAGAAGAATAGATCACTCATATATTTACTCTGTTTCTAATTTGAAAGGAGAGTTTTATGTCCTTACCTGTGGCGAGCATGAAGGAGAAAGAGGGGTTAATAGAATCATAGAAAAATCAATAGGTTCAAAGACAGAAGCCACAAAAAAGGGTCTATATTTACCAGGGCTGGCTGGATGTGGTGTGGAATATCAAAATAATTTTGGCGAAATTTCCTTACTTGGGATAAGTAATGAAGAAATTGATTTTCTTAAAAATGTCCCCTCAAAGATGAAAAAGTATTTAACAAAAGAACTCAGCAAAATATTTCCTAATATAGAACCAATCAAAATAAAAAAATTAATTGATGTTGCGGTCTGCGATACAAGATTCACTCCAACAATTAACTTTAATGAGATACTTAATATTGCTGAAGGAAAATTAAACTTACAAATAGAGTTACAGCAATTAATGAAAAGAATAATGGAAAAAATTATTAATTCAACAAAGGGTACTTCACTTGAGAAATCTTTTTCTCTTCATCTTATGCCAAACCTAGGAAAGGTTGATAATGTAGAGATAATGAAGGGGGCCAAAACTCACGATATAGGGACTACTGATATACAATTCATAATTAATGGAGCAGTAAAAGAGTCAGGGTTACTGGTTCTGCTAAATCAGTACATTTTCAATAAAAGTGGTAGGTATCCATTTGGGAGTTCATTCAATGTGAGAGAGGCGCCTAAATCAGAAGAGGATTTAATTAATCTTTGTCTTAATAGAATCAAGCCAGATGAGATGCCTATGTTAATTGGAGTAGGTGATACTGTAACCTCAACTTGGAATAAAGAGTTAAATATGTGGCAAAGAGGAGGAAGTGACAGGGGTTTCCTGTCATTAATTCAAGAATTAGGTAGAAAGTACAATAAAGAAAACAAGATTTTGTTTGTAAGTAGTGGGAATAATGAGGTTCCAAGACCCAAAGTAAACTCTACAGATTTAACAGGAGTAACTGATAAGAATGATAATCTTAGGTTTAACTCTGTGCTAACAGGCGGACCTGCTGAATATATAAAATGGTTTAATATAATTGCAAGAGAGAGATCAAAAAAATTAGACAAGAATATTAAATTTCGATAAAATTAAGAATTTTAGTTTTATTGTATATATAAAATATATTGGAATTTTAATTAATCTTTTGCAAATAAAAAGATTTCCTCAAATAAGTCGAGAAGGTTTAGAAACTCTCCAGATAAATATGGGTTATAAGTGTAACCAAGCATGTTCACATTGTCATGTTAATGCAGGTCCAAATAGAACAGAGATGATGGATGATCATATAATTTCGATAATACCAAAGGTTATTAAGATTTATGGTATTAAAGTATTAGATATGACGGGAGGTGCCCCTGAACTTCACCCGAAATTTAAACAATTAGTTATAGAGGCTAATAAGCTAGATATTAAAATAATAGATAGATGTAATTTAACTATTCTGACTGAGCCAGGTCAAGAGAGCCTAGCAAGTTTCCTTGCTAAAAATAGAGTAGAAGTAACTGCTTCATTACCTTGCTATCTAGAGGAGAATGTAGACAAACAAAGAGGGAGAGGTGTTTTTGAAAGAAGTATAAAAGGTTTAAAGCTGTTAAATTCACTAGGCTATGGGAAGGAGGGAAGTGGTCTAATATTAAACTTAGTATTCAATCCTATTGGCCCATGTCTTCCACCTGACCAAAAAAGATTAGAAGAGGATTATCGTAAAGAATTACATAATAGATATGGAATCTCCTTCTCTAAATTATTAGCCTTGGCAAATATGCCAATAAATAGATTTGCAGACTACTTAAAAGTAATCGACAAACTAAATGATTACGAAAACTTGCTAAAAGATAACTATAATCCAAATAATCTATGTGCTGTGATGTGCAAGAAATCAATAAGTATAGATTGGAATGGTAAGATTTATGATTGTGACTTTAATCAACAATTAAAACTTAATCAAATAGCTGGGCCAATAAATATTCAAGAGCTTATTGAGAAAAAGTTTACTTTCGAAGGTAATCCAATATCAGTAGACAATCATTGCTTTGGTTGCACAGCTGGAAGTGGCTCAAGCTGTGGAGGAGCTTTGAGTTGAAAGAATATTACCTAAATACAGCTTGGACAAATAGCTCTTACATTAAGTGTCGATTCAATTAATTTAAAACCAAGTTTTTCAGACGCTAGTCTTCCAGCTTGAACAACCTGGTTACTTTCAAATTCTTCAGTCCTCCCACACCTAATACAAATCAAATGATGATGATCAGGATGATCATGACTTAATAACTCAAACCGATGACCACCTTCACTAAGTTCGAGCTCATTTAAAAATCCCATTTGAACCAATAACCGAAGAGTTCTATATATAGTTGCCAAAGAAACTCGTTTATTTAATTTTAAAAGTTCTCCATGCACATCCTCAGCACTTAAATGTATCCCAGAACCTATTCTCTCAAATAAGTCTAAGATTTTTCTTCTTTGGGAAGTTAAACGCTTGCCATCCTGATGGAGACCACTCTCCAAAGGAGTTGAGAAAGCTTCATAAGAGGTGTTTACAGACAACAGAATCATTTCTCTTTCTCAATACTAGCTGCTAATGAGAGATCCGAAAGATATTTAGATGAATCAAACAAGAGTCTTGAAATGAATACTTTGTTTCCTTGAGCATTTACGTAATTAGTCACTTAAATTCTCATATTATTTACTAAAGTTTCTCACAAGCAAGATTCTCAAATTCCTCCTCATCCAAAATACCTAAAATGATTTCACCCAGCGAATCTATCCTAATGAACGAAACAAATACATTGATAGTAGTAGTGGATGTTCAAGAGAAGTTGATTGAGGGTATTCTGAATCGAGAAAAGTTATTATGGAATATAGATAAGCTATTAAAAGTATGCAGTATACTTGATATAAATACTATATATAGTGAACAAAATCCCACAAGATTAGGTTCTACAGTAAAAAGACTTATTCCTAATGAAAATTATACTAATATCCATAAGATGGAATTTAGTTGCTACAACAAAATCATTAGGAGTGTAGAATTAACTAAATATGAGAATATACTTATATGTGGGATAGAGACGCATATATGTGTTCAACAAACTTGTATTGATTTTTTAAAGAATGGATATAAACCATTCATTGCAGTTGATGCTGTTAGCAGCAGAAAATCAATTGACCACGAAACATCACTAAAAAGATTAGATTCTTGCGGAGCTATATTAACTACAGTAGAAGCAGCAATATTTGAACTATGTAGAACTGCTAAAAGGAATGAATTTAAGATCATAAGCTCTCTTGTTAAGGAGGTTTTCCAAGAGAAATAATTTAGATATGCCCATTTTAACGTTTTCTATTAATAAAGAAGTGAGTTGATTAGGCTTTTATTGAATCTTTAATATAAGCTAGCAAAATCTAATTAATACGGCAAAGTAGATGGTATCAGGAAGTTTATCAAATGAATGCATTCACTAAAGAGTTGATAATAGCTATAGGGATATTTATCATTGGGAGCATAATAACATTAGTCTCTTCTGCTATATCGAAGAATATTTTAAGAAAGTTCACCCTTCGAACAAACAATAAAATAGATGACTACATCGCCAAGTCTTTAATCGAAATAATTAAACCACTAGGATTTCTGATAAGTTTTTTTATTGCATGGGCAAGCATCCCAATTACTGAAACATTGGATAATTTAGTTCTTGGCTTAATTAAATTTATTTGTTTAATACTAGTAATTAGATTAATCAATAAAATTAGTCAGATAATCATAAAAGAATGGTCGATAAAAGTTGATGATAAATCTATCAGTACAATGCTTGCTTCTATTAGTCCAATGATTAGGGCTATTACATGGTGTATAGGTATTGTTTTCTATCTTCAAAATATGGGTGTTCAGATGACGGCAGTCTGGGCTCTACTTAGTGCTGGAGGAATAGGTGCTGGCCTAGCTCTAAAAGAACCTGTTCAAGAATTTTTTGAATATATAACTATTCTTTTAGACAAACCATTTCAAAACGGTCAATTCATTCATATTGAAGGTGTCTGGGCAAAGGTAGAAACTGTAGGGGTACGTTCAACACGGCTAAGAAGTATTAATGGAGAGATAATTGTAATGAGTAATAGCAGACTAACTAATGGAGTAATTTCAAATTATGCCGAAATGAATAATAGAAGATTAGTACACAAATTAGGAGTTGTATATGAAACTTCTCATCAAAATATGATTAAGATACCTGAGGTTATTAAAGATATTGTTGAGAATACTGAAAATGCAATTTTTGACAGATGCCATTTTATAAAATTTGGCGACTTCAGTCTTGATTTTGAACTCGTATACTTCATTCCTACTAGTAACTACATTCAAGCAATGACAGCACAACAAAATATAAATCTAGGAATTATGAAGAAGTTTGAGGAGCAAGGTATTGAATTTGCCTTCCCTACTCAAACTCTTAATTTAAATAGATAAGTTCTAAATATATATTTTAAATTTCTGATTTAATTTTAAGTATTTCACTAGTAAGCTCCCATAAATCTCTAGCCAAAATATCGCTAGAGGCTTGTAAACTAACTTTCTCTTCTTGAAATGATTTAGTTCCTGGCCTCAAAATTTTATTACTAATATAACTAAAACCTTTTTGGTTATATTCTGAATCAACTGATAATTTAGAGAGTAATTCACCTGCGTTTTTTGGTGTCTCTGTAATACTTAATAGATCTCTAGCAATAAAAGCAAATATTCTTTGACCGAACTCATTATACTTCCTACTATAACGAAAGAAACCATCATTACCTTTAGGAATAACCAATCCTGGCGCCCAAGCTATGATAGGAATTTCCTTACCTTTATCAGACAATCTCCGATAAAGTTCTCGAGCAAATAAGATATTACATAGTTTACTATCTTTATAGGCCTTATCCGCATTGAAATTAATATCACCATCCAACATCATAAAACCCTTACCAGACCTAAGTCCTTCTAAATTCCCAATATCTGCAACTTTTCCAACTCTACCTCCTGGCGACTTTGGATTATGTACTTCTGAAGCTGTGATTATAATTCTTGGAGAAGTTGATCTGAATAACAATGGAAGTATTTTTCTGGTTAAGTAATAATGACTTAAATGATTTACGGCAAAAGTTATTTCGTGACCATCAACTGACCACATAGGGTCTTTTGATCCAGTGTATTGCATTCCCGCATTAAGAATAAGAGTATCTATTTCATAACCTTCTGAAAGTAATTCTTCCATCAGTTTATTTAAGGTTGATAGGTTAGATAAATCTGCTATTTTAAAATCAATTTGTTTATAGAAATCTTTTTCAAACTCAGGTTCTCTAGAAAAACTTGATAATGTCTTACTTAATTTATTTTGATCCCGGCATAAAATAATTAATCTGTGACCTAGATTAATTAATTTAACTGCAGCTTGATAACCTATGCCTGAAGTAGCTCCAGTAATTAAAATATTCCTAATGTTAGACATTTCTAATAATTTAAATAGTTTAATTCATTAGATTATAAATATAACTGATAAATTTTAATTTGATATGAACATGTTTCTTCTTTAACGTGCTTGTTCCAGTCGCTCTATTGAGATAATGAATAAATCTAGTAACTAAAACACATTTATTTAGTTTTAGACGTGCTGACCAGGTTAATCTCTACTTATTAGAAGAGGGTTTTCAAAAATGATTGGCCAATGGTGCCAAAAAACTCTAATTATCTCTATGACTTTTGTTAAAGGGGTACAAGAATGTACTGCAAGAAGTTTTAGGAGAAGAAATGGACACTAATGCACGAATTGATGCATTAGTGCTTGGTTGCGGCCCAGGTGCATTATCTATTGCATCTGCTCTAGGCAAAGAAAACCTAAAAGTAGGAATACTATCTGAAACAGAGCCTCATAAACCTTGGCCATTTACCTATGGTATTTGGGGTGAAGAAGTTGATCAGCTTGGATTGTCTGATCTTCTTGAGCATAGATGGAGCAATACAGTCAGTTTTTTTGGTGAAGGTTCAAAGCACAAAGGTAACAATAAAAATTTCCCAACTAATCACGCCAGAGATTATGGGCTTTTTGACAAAGTAAAGCTGCAACAATATTGGATTAATCAATGTAAAAAGTTTCTAGTAACTTGGCACATTGGTAAGGCTATAGATCTGAAAGTTGATACTGATATAAGCACTGTTACTACTTCAAAAGGGTTAGAACTAACAGCAAGGTTGATAATTGATGCAACCGGATATAAGCCTGCTTTTCTACAAATACCTGATGAAGGGCCAATTGCTGTCCAAACTTGCTATGGAATAGTGGGTGAATTTAGTTCACCTCCTGTTGACGAAGGGCAATTCGTTTTAATGGATTATCGATGTGATCACCTTACTTCAAACGAAAAATTAGAACCTCCAACATTCTTATATGCTATGGATTTTGGAAGCAATAAATTCTTCTTAGAGGAAACCTCACTTGGGCTTGCACCACCATTATCACTAGAAGTACTTAAATCTAGACTGAATAAAAGACTTGAATACCGAGGAATAAAACTTACAAAACTTGAATACGAAGAACTTGGGGTTTATTTACCAATGAATATGCCGATACCGTCTTTAGATCAACCCATTCTAAGTTTTGGAGGTGCGGCTGGAATGGTTCATCCAGCATCTGGCTACTTGGTTGGAAGTTTACTTAGAAGAGCACCAGTGCTAGCGAAAGCTATTGCGAAGTCAATGGAAGAGAAGTCCAATTCACCAGAGAAAATTGCACAAGAAGGCTGGAAAGCCCTTTGGCCAAAGGAACTTATTAAAAAAAAAGCTCTTTATACTTTTGGTCTTGAGAAACTAATGCGTTTTGAAGAGTCTCAACTAAGGGAATTCTTTATTCAATTTTTCAAACTTCCAAATAATCAATGGTATGGATTTTTAACCAACACATTAAGTCTGAACGAACTGATTAATTCAATGTGGAGTATGTTCAAGAAAGCACCCTGGAGTGTCAAATGGGGGCTAATGGCAATGCAAGGGAAAGAACTCAAATTGCTTTGGAAGTTTATTAAACCTTAAAAAATAAATTGAGAACAATACTTATAACAGGTTCTTCAGGTGGCATAGGAAGTGCTATAGCTTTAAGGGCTTTAAAAGACGGCCATAGAGTAAGTTTAGGAATAAGGAATCCAAGTTTTTTAAAAGGAACAGAGTTAGACCCTGAGAAATTTGCAAAAGATAAATTAATTGTTAATTATTATGATGCAGAAAATAACCCTTCAATAAAAGAATGGATTAATAATACTCATAAAAGCTTTGGCTCAATAAATACTGTTATTCACTGTGCTGGAATTTTTAAGAATACTGGCCTACTGTTCTTAGAGGAAGAGGAAAAAGAATTAGACAAGCTTTGGAGAGTAAATTTAATGGGACCTTGGCTGCTAACAAAAGAGGTTTGGAAAGATTTAGAAAATGATGGGAGCGGAAGAATACAAGTTTTAGTATCTATGAGTGGGAAAAGATCAAAAGGAAATCTTGCAGGCTATACAGTAAGCAAATTCGGATTAATGGGTTTATGTCAAACAATGCGAAATGAAGGGTGGGAGAAAGGTATAAGAGTAACTGCAATCTGTCCAGGATGGGTTAATACCAATATGGCTAGTAATATTAACTCAATAAAGAAAGAAGACATGACTCAAGTTGAAGATATTGCATTAATAAGTTCTACATTACTCAAATTGCCTAACAGCTCTATTCCTTTTGAAGTTCCAGTTAATTGTATCTTAGAAAAAAACTATTAATTATAGTTGGGCAACTTCTGTACATTAATATTTAATTTAGACTCTAACTTACCTATCTTTGATAATTTAGAAATAATTAATTTAATAAATGAATGAATATATTTTCTATAGAAATAACCTATTGACTTTCCTAGCAGAAAGGTTTGACGAATAAAAGTTGAAACAAGATTGAACAACCAAAGAATCACAATTATAGAAATAGCTAACGAGGAAATTGAGTAAAATTGAATGATATTTTCTTTGTAAGGTCCTAATAGATCCAAAAGGCTTGAAAATTCCATGTAAATTCAAAGGAAAGGTTAAACCCCCGACCCAATAGGACTGAGATTAAATGCATTTAAACAGCTTTTTTAACGCTAGCAATAGCAGTTAATATTATTTAGCAAGAGAACATAGTAGTAATTAAGCAATATCGTATATTTAAGTATTGATATTAGTTAGGAAAGAGAAAGTGAAATATGAAAATGAAGTTATAATTATGGCGTAGACCAATGCTTTAGCTCTATTTATCCAAGATGAAAAAAGCGGCAAGTCTTTAATGTCATAGCCACCAAAACTTCCAATAAAAAACAAAGACCACATCGGTATTGATCCTATAGGCAAAGAGAATGCAAAGCTATTTGCCAATCCTTTTCCAAGACACATCGCAATTACAAAGGCAATTACAAATAGAAGGAGTGAGGCTGTTAAGCCAATAGTGACTTCTGCCGCAAGAGTAGATGGCAAATATCCTTTAGAGCTCAAATGATTAGAACAGTCAACCAATTGATCGTTCGTAAGTCGAAAATAATTTGTGTCAGGAATTCTTTTTGATTTATATCTTCTAAAAAGCCTTGCTTGTAAATACCTAGGATCATCTACTTTTAAGGTCTTTATAATTTCATCGGGTTTTAGTGATTTTATTTTCTTCTCAAGTTCATTGGTCCTTCCAATCATATATAGATCAGCATTCCTTACTAGATATACATAACCAGACATACTATCCTCCTCTAATGGATCTGAATGAATAAAAGTTGGCAATCCTGATATAAAATAATAAGCTTTTGTCTCAAGGTGATAACTTAGTATCTTAGCAAAGAAAGACTAAAAATTCATATTCGGGCAATTAAATTATATTTATAAATGAATCCTACTAAAATTCATGAAAAATCCTAAATGACTCAGGAAAATGTTTTATACAGTTTCAGGCGTTGTCCATACGCAATGAGAGCAAGATGGGCATTAATAAGGTGCAAAAAATCTGTAATGATAAGAGAGGTGGATTTAAAAGATAAGCCAATAGAACTAGTAAGATTATCTCACAAGGCCACCGTACCAGTCCTTATAACAAAAGAAGAATTCGTAATAGACGAAAGTCTGGATATTATCAAATGGGCACTTAGCAATTCCACTTATTGCCAAGATATCTTTTATAATAGTAAAAAGAATGAAGACGAAGTCTCCTCTCTTATTGTTCAAAATGATAATAAATTTAAGTATCACTTAGATAGATTTAAGTATGCCTCTAGATTCACTAATTGTGATCCAATTTCACATAAGAATGAAGCTATAAAGATTCTTTCTGAGTGGAATGATAAACTATCAAAATCAGAGCAAATCGGATCTCGAATTTGGCTTGTTTCAAATAAAGAGACTATCGCTGATTGGTCAATATGGCCTTTTGTTCGTCAATACTATATTGCTGATCCTAACCTATTTAAAAGAAATACAGATCTTAAGTATATACATAAATGGATATATAAGTATTTAAATCAAAGTAACTTTAGAAAATTGATGTTTAAAAATAAAGTATGGAAAAAGGAAGATGAGCCTACTTGGCTAAAACTTTAAACTTCTAGAAATTTATTGTTCAATTGACCTTCTCTTGTCAATTATTCTAGCTAATTCCAGGAAATATCCTGCTGTACAGAATTTGCCCAAATTCCTATCTCTATTTCCTACTTCACTTCTTAATTCTGCAGTCTCAGCCATTATCAAGTCTAATTCATTTTGAGGCAATTCATAAAGTTCACGCAATTCAACTTCACGGCCAAGAAGATGACTCTTAAACCATTTCTCCCTTGCCTCCTGAGAGGGAATTTCTTCCTGGAGTTTCCAATTCATTTAGATTGTAAGGATTAAACTAATAGAACTCTAAATCGTAATGACAAAGTTTATTAAATCAAATATTAAAATATTCATTACTCATTATTTAATTTAAATATAAATGTTGATAAGATAATCAGAATAGTTATCAATCCACAAATTTCTGTCCACTCTAATAAGCCTATTTTGTTTATAACTAAAGGAGCTATAACAGTGATCAATCCTCCTGAAAGTAGAGGTTGAAGAAATAATTGCTTAATTGAGAAAATTGGCAATGTCTTGGTCGAATCTATGGGGTCAGCAAGCCTAAGTAAAAGGAGACCGCTAGCAGCAACTCCAGTTGCATTACCAAATTCAGTTAGTGATCTTTCAAACCATTCCTCCTTAAAAGTAATTCTAGCAAATATAAACATTCCAGCGAGGTTCCAACACAGTCCACTAATAGCAAGAATAGATAGAGGAATCCAATCATTTCTTAAAATCGGCAAGTTCAGTCCAGCCATAGCAATTGTTATAAGAAGGTCTGTGGAAAGAATTCCAATCTCTCTCTGCAAGATGGAAGAGACAAGTCTTTCTTTACCAGTTTTCTCTAAAATAAATCTTATAAGAAATGAGCCAACTAACGCTAAAGGGAAGACTGGGAAGACATTAGCAACATCAGTAAGAACACCACCGAAATAAGGTGCTAATAACCTTATAAACGAAAGCATCAAAACAGCAAATAAAACAGCACATCCTGCTAACCCAAGATTGCATAAAAGTTGTCTAACTTGCTCCCAAAAAGATATTGGATTTTCTGAATAAATTGAATCTTCTTTGGTACTCGCAGCCTGAAAAACAACCCATCCTCTAGAACGGGCAATTACGACTAAAACACTACCAATTAATGTTGAAGAAAGTAATCCAACAGTGGCCATTGCAAGTCCAAGATCTAATCCGCCATTAAAACCAAGTTTCTCAAAACTTTGGCCCATAATTGCAGCGGCCCCATGCCCTCCCTCAAAACCAACCTCTATAAGACATCCCATTAATGGGTCTACATTAAAATAAGGGGTTAGAAAAAGTAATACGGCTAAACCTCCAACCAAATACTGACCAAAACCCAAAAGGAATCCCAATAATGCTTGATTAGCTACAGGCTTCCAAATCCCTTTACCGTTAGGGATAGGTCTACCAATCATAAGAGTTGCAAAAACCAAAGTAAGAAGCGGGCTAGGCAAATTAACCCAAATATCAGTTACAGATTCAGGCAATACAGGAATGGGTCCATAAGGACCAACGCATAGAGCAAAAAGTCCGAATAATAAAGCTATTGGTATACCAAATCTTTCTAATCTCATTGCAGACTCCAACCTTCTACCAAGACTCAAAAGAAAACCTATTAAAACAAGAAGGCCAAAGGAGACTGTGAATGAAGGTATTGCACTCAAAGGAATAAAGTCTTTTATAATTTCAAATATTTCATTCATTTATAAAGCTAGATAAAAGATAAATAAAATCCTTTTAACAAAACTTCTCCAACTTGAAAGAAAGCATTAAATACATACTAACCTGAATCCTTCTGAAACAATTTATTTTAAACGTATAAAACATTTCTCAAAAAAAAGGAGTTATATCCTCCTCTAAATTTCAACTAGAGAAATAAAAGAAGGAACAAAGCCTGAATAGCAAATTCAACTAAACCTAAAGTTAATAAGAAATCTGAATTGCTAGTATTCTTATATAGAAAAGGTTTTTCTAAGGAATACAAAGTTTTTTGAGAAGATAGATAAGCCATTAACGATATTGTTCATTGAAACCACTTAAGCGCAGAATTTATAACTTGCAAAGATTAATTTAATAATAAAAAGGCATCACCCAGAAGGATGATGCCTTTTTATTGACTATTAAAATGGACTTAACTAATTACTTTAAAGTCACACTTGCATTATCCAAGTTAGAGATAGCGCTTGATACACGCTTAAAATCAAAACCCATAGCACGAAGTGCATGCCAAAGGTGTCCTTGAATAAAGAAGAAACCAAAGTAATAGTGAACGTTTGACAACCATGCTCGTGAAGTATGTGCTCCATCAGCTAGGTCAACAGTATCAATCCAGTAAGGGGAGATGCCAAATTGAAGTGAAAGAGTTTCACCAAAGAAAGTCTCTGGGTAAACAGTTGTATTTGTTGCGCACCAGAAAGCTGCAACAATTGCCATCCAACCAATTCCAGCTAAAGAGAAAGAAAGGATAGCTTCAGCTCCTAGTAATCCAGCCCCTTTAAATTTGGTGTATTCACCAACTTGTTTAGTCGCTATATGGAAAGCACCACCAGTTATCTGCAAGAAAGCCAAGAAAGCATGGCCTCCCATTACATCTTCCAAACTATTAATAGAAAGGAAATCAAACTGATGATTCCAAACAGTACTTAAATTCAGGTTGTATTCGACCTGGCGAACTGAGTCCACAACAGGATCATAAATTCCATGTATTCTGGCCCATTCAACAAACCAGATATTGGCTATTCCAAAAAGAATTAAATGGTGACCAAGGATGAAAGTTTGATTATCAGGGTTATCCCATTCAAGTTTAAACTTTCTAGCTTGGGCTACATCTGAATCCTGCATATCACTACTAAAAGCAAGTGAATGCAAAAGGCCACCGGCTCCATAAACCATGGAAGCAACTAAGTGAACCACAGCAACTGCAATAACTGGAGTAGGATTGCCCATTGCTACACCTGCCTCATCAAAACCAATACCAAGGGTCGCAAGGTGAGGTAAAGCTATTAATGGCTGATGACCCATTGGAATAGAAGGGTCATAACGAGCCAATTCAAATAAAGTGAAGGCACCTGCCCAGAATGCAATCAGGCCGGTATGAGCGGCATGAGCAGCAATAAATTTGCCTGAGCGGTTGGTGACCCCAGAATTACCAGCCCACCATCCATAGGTGACATCTGGATTACCATAGGTCTGCATTAGAGGTTTAACGCTGCAAAACGCACCAAACTTACTTCAATTTGAGCTAAGACTCATCTTAAATAAAGAATTTATATATTCTGTAAATACTTGAAATCATCAAAATCCTAATTTTTTGATTAAAAAATAGGTTTTCGACTATTCGATAAAGTAAATTTTAAATTCTATAATCCTCGGGATTTGAAAAATCCTCAGAATGTTTCTTGATATCTATTTGAATAAATTCAAGGCAAAATGCATATTAAATAAAACGCATAGATTATCCATAAAACTAGAGCTGTTTTAACTTAATGCATCTATAATTAGGAGAGTTTTATTAACAAAGGCATTTTCTTTTATAATAAGTTCTTGATTATTTAAAACCCATGGAACCTCTTGTAAAGCTTTTAGAGTTAGTCAAAGACCTAAGGCTCAGATTCGCTCTAGCAATGCTAGGTAATATTGTCATCCTCTGGTTTCTCGCAAACTACTTTAAAAAGTTCATACCAAATTTACCTCCTGAATTAATCTGAGAATTTGTTCTCCCTATAAATAATCAGGAGAGAAGTCAGTTTTTCTTAACAAAGTAGCTGGCAATTATTTAATTAACATAAAAAATCAAATTACATAGCATAAATCTAATTATCAGTAAGTAAGCAATTTCAAAAAAGAAGGTTATAGGAAATGGAATTCATAAAAATCGGCGAAGCGAATTTAAGTCTTGAAATGCAGACAGTTGAACATTATAGAGAACTTGCGCAAGGATATAGATCTTCAGAAGAATATTTGAATATGATTGGACTATACCCAGCCTTGCAAACATCTATCCAAGAGTGCAGAAATGAAGCTCTCGTACAATAAACAAAATTATTGAGAATCAATTTATAGTCTATTTTTACTGAAAATATATTTATGCTACTTGTCTAGAAACTGGTGCATCCTCTTTAGCCCAGTAATCAATTATTTCCTTACACCACCTAACATGGTAGATAACCTTTGGTGACCATGGGTTGTCTTGAGGGGAAGGAGCACTCCTCCAATGAGTTCCTGGTTTTAAATATCCAATTTCTCTCCATATCCTTAGGGTATCTTTTGTTACTCCCAGCTTCTTACTAGCCTCTAGTTCATTAAGCCAAGGACTTTCATTCATAACAAATTCATTTGTTTTCCCTTAATAACGCAATTTCTCAAAACAAGTAAGTAAGACAACAACAATTGAGTAAAAATACAACCTTTAATGACAAATATAGAAAAACTTGATTTGGAGTGGATTTTTAAGAACAATGAAAAGCACGAACTTAAGGTGTTCAACTCCAACTTCTAAGTTTTTGTGCTTGAGAAGGTATTTGCAAGCCAGAATCCTCAGAGGGGTGCAGGCAAATTGAATTATCCATAGAATTTACTGGGATTTCAATTAAATCGATATTTCGTTTCTCTTCGATATCAATCCAACCTGGAGACCAATATTTAATATCATCGAGTTCCTCCCAAGGAACTCTTATATAAACTTCTCCTTCCAATACTGACAACATATTAACCCATCTATTTTTGCCTTTGCCTCCATAATTAATTGCGACAAAGTATCTTCTTTCTTTTATTTTATAGTGGCTAGTCCAAGCTTTTACAGGTGGCCATTTCATAATTGATTGTAATCCAAAATTTTAAATTTTCTAGTAATTAATTTTAAGGAAAGACTTATTAAAAATATCTATAGGAAATAATGCTGTGATAAATTTATATATAAACTATCTTGACTTAATTTTATTATACTCTTTCCTTATGTCTTTCAAAAGCATCTTCTTCCTATTCATTGAATCTATCCTTTGTCTATTGTAACTATTTTGTCTATCTGAGTTACTCATTTGCATCCATTCAATCATACTTAACTTATTAAATTGAAGGTTTCTTCGTTTTTTTGACTTATATTTAATTAGATAAATTATAGATATTAAAGATAGAGATATAAATAATAATTTATGGGGCATTGCCTTTTTTTCTAAATACTAGTAATCATTCAAAAGGATCATACTACTAATACATTTATGTGGTATCAATTGTTCAAAAGTCTTTTTTAATTCACACCATCTCCCACTCTCCAAAAATTCAAACCTGCACTTTTAATTTGGCTTGGTTCCACAATTGAACGAGTATCAAAAACCCATGCCGGAGCCCTCATCTTTTTGGCAAGATCAAACCAGTCAAGCTCAGCATATTCTTTCCAGTCAGTAAGAATTAAGACTGCATCAGCTTCTATTACAGCCTCTGAAATGGTTTTAACATATGACCATTTACCTTCCCATGCAGCTTCATTCCTATTCAAGTCTTCAAATATTTTGTCTTCACTAACTTTCGGATCATGAATAGAAAGCAATGCACCCTCTTCTAGCAAATCCAAAGCAATTCGTAAGGAAGGTGATTCCCTCGTATCATTTGTATCAGCTTTAAAAGCAAATCCTAATATTGCTAGTTTTTTCCCATTTACCGTCCCAAAAAGTTTATGCAATATAGTTCTGTAAATTCTCTGCTGTTGCCACGCATTTAATTCAATAACCTGTTCCCAATAAGAAGCAACTTCAGGGAGTCCAAAGTGATTGCAAAGATAAACAAGATTAAGAATATCCTTCTTGAAACAGCTGCCACCAAATCCAGGTCCGGCTTCAAGGAATTTTTTTCCTATTCTATGATCAGCTCCTATTGCCTTAGAAACCTCTCTTACATCTGCTCCAGTAACCTCACATAAAGCAGAAACAGCATTTATAGAACTTATTCTTTGTGCCAAAAATGCATTTGAAATTAGTTTAGATAATTCACTGCTCCAAAGATTTGTACAAAGTATTTGTTCTTTAGGAACCCACCTTAAATAAATACTTTTCAAAGCTTCTATTGCACTTGAATCATCTCCTCCAATTAAAACTCGGTCAGGTTCTTCTAAGTCTTTAATTGCAGTACCTTCAGCCAAGAATTCTGGATTTGATAATACTGAGAACCGTTGACAAGATTCGTCTTCTGAAATGTTCTTATTTGGAGTTTCTAATATGGATTTAATTGCTGCTGCCGTTCTTACGGGCAAAGTACTTTTCTCAACAACTATTGTTTTACCTTTTGCATATTTAGCCACTTGCCTAGCGCTAGCTTCAACCCAACGAATATCACTTGCTTGTCCTGCTCCGACACCTTTGGATTTTATGGGAGTATTAACTGAAATGAAAACAATGTCTGCCTTAGCTATTGAAGCTTCGATTGCTGTTGAAAAAAAAAGATTCCTACCTCTTGCTCTCTTAAGGACCTCATCAAGACCTGGTTCATATACAGGGATTTTCCTTAAATCTTTTTCATTCCAGGCATCAATTCTGTCCTTATTAATATCAATAACAGTTACTTCAATATCTGGACATCTATCTGCTATTACAGACATTGTTGGGCCACCTACATAACCAGCTCCTATACAACATATATGGCTTATTGAATTTATTTTCATAATTAATTCTCTATAGAAGAATTTTCAAAAAAACTGATTAATCCTTCAAGATCATATAGTGAAAATAACAAATCATCCATTTCTAAATCTTTATCAGATCTCATCTTTTTAACATTAATTCTCCCTTCATCAACTTCATCATCTCCTAAAATAATTGCCCATTTAGCTCCTGAACGAGAGGCTCTCTTAAATTGTTTGGAGAAGGCACTACCCGAAAAATCTATATCAATAGAAAAATTGGCTAAACGTAATTTTCTTGCAATAGACAATGCAACTAATGAAGCTTTATTTCCTTTATTGACTAGGTAAATATAAGGAGAGATTGAATTCGAATTAGACTTTTCTAATAATAGAATTAATCTTTCAACTCCTATTGCCCATCCTATAGATGATACGTCAGGACCTCCTAGTTGCTTAACTAAGCCATCATATCTACCTCCACCACACACAGTTGCTTGGGCTCCAAGATCATCGCTTGTTATCTCAAAAGCTGTATGACAGTAATAATCCAAACCTCTTACAAGTCCAAAATTTAATTTAAAAGGGATTTCCAAGTTATTCAGTATTTCCTGTAGAGACTCAAACCGTTGCCGACTCTCATTACAGAGAGTGTTGTTCAATGAAGGTGCGTCCATTAATAATTCCTTAGTTCGAGGGTTTTTGGTATCAAGTATTCGCAAAGGGTTTTTATGTACACGTTCTTTTGAGTCTTGATCCAGTAACTCAAAACGATCTTCTAACCATTTCACAAATAAAGCACGAAATTTGTTCCTATCATCAAGGCTTCCTAAAGTATTAAGTTCAAGAGTTAAACCTTTTAGGCCTAAATCATTGAGCAAGTCCCACGCAATAGAGATCAAGTCAGCATCAGCATTTACTGAATCAAGTCCAAAAAATTCAACTCCTATTTGATGAAATTGCCTTTGTCTCCCCGCCTGTGGGCGCTCATATCGAAACATTGGTCCTGAATACCAAAGACGTTGTGGGCCCTGATTAATTAATCCATTTTCGATAATTGCACGAACAACTGATGCAGTACCTTCTGGACGAAGAGTGCAAGAGCGATCCCCTCTATCGACAAAGGTATACATTTCTTTCCCCACAACATCTGTTCCTTCTCCTATCCCACGCGCAAACAATTCAGTTGACTCAAGAATTGGCGTTCTTATTTCATCAATTATTGCTCTTCGAAAATGTTTACGCGCTTTGGATTCAACCATCTGCCAGAGTCTTATCTGAGCAGGTAGTAAATCAACCATTCCTCGTAAACTCTGAAACTTATGCATCCTGCAAAGGGGCCTCTAATTTAGAAATGAATTTCCCTTATTGAAAAACTTCAAAAAGATAAGTAGAACCTTATTCCAATAGACCTGAAACCTGCAAATAATAAAATCGTTTTGAACTAAAGATGCAATAAAAGCTTTGGATTAGGAGAACAAAGAATTGACTTTTTCAATTTAGAAGCAATTCATTGCTTATCTAAATCTACTAAAGCTACCTTGAATTCTAACTCCAAAGCTTCTCTTTCACTCAATCTCCTTGTCCAAGCTCCTTTTATAGGATCATTCCATCTAAAGCCAGCTTCTTTTGCTAGATGCCTTCTTTCATAAGAAACTTCTGCTTTCATGAGTCGTCTAGGCTCAAGCCCAAGAGTTAATAATTCCTCTAAGTCATCACATCGTAGAAGGACTTCCGCAAGATAAATACAATCAGTCAAAGCGCGATGAGCATTCCAAACGGGTATCCCATAAGCAATAGCAAGATCTCTAACAGAGGGTCTTTTACTTAGTCTCTTCTTAGCAGGCCATGAAATATCTTCCATAGTACATATCCACGGCTTATTAATTGCGGGCAACAATCCTTTCCCAAACCATTGGCGATCAAAAGAGGCATTATGAGCAACTACAGCATCACATTGATCCAACAAAGCTTCAAAAAATTTTATCCCTTCTTTCCAAGGTTGATTCAATCTTGTTATTTCAGCTGGAATATTGTTTATATCCTCTGCTTCATTCGTCTCCACTGGTAATAAGAATGATTGCTGAGAAAGAACTGATCTATTGGAGACATTAAATAAAATAACGCCTACTTCCATACAGAGACTCTTATTAGGATCAAGTCCCGTTGTTTCTGTATCTAAAATCAAAATATTATTAGGCTTACCAGATAAGTTTCCATGAGATTCTTCAACTACTGTGGTGGTAGGAACAGAGATCTGTTTAGATTCCTGTGCATCATTTAAAAAGACGCTTGGAACTTCTAGGTGATGCAGGAGTTCCATTTGAGTATTCTGTCTTTGATTTTCAACCTTTTGATTCACCGGTTAAGAATTAAATATGTCCTTATTCTCCCGTAGATGGCAAGTCCATTTAAAATCTCTAAGAATTTAAACAGAGATTGAAATCAAAGGAATGTGTAAGTGGCGATTATTAAACAAAATCTGGTGTATTTGGCCATCAAGGCCTCTTGGCTTAATTGAATTCATCGGTGGGAGCTACCTTTCAGCGAGCCCCAACATAAGCTATAAATATTTTCTTGAGAGTCTTAAAAAAAAAGGTTTTGCTATTCATGCATGGACCTACCTACCCTCTTTTGACCATCAATCTCAAGCTAATGATGCATGGAGAAATTTTAGATTATGTCGAAAAAAAATAGAGTCAAGAGTGAATGCACCCTTAAAAGTTATTAGAATTGGTCATAGTCTTGGTTGCAAATTGCATTTACTCTCTCCAGATAGAGGTAGAAACAACTGTGCTCTAATTTCTTTAAGTTTTAACAATTTTAATGCAAATAAATCTATACCAATGCTAGGCAAAATTTCTAACAAACTTAATTTAAAAACAGAATTTAGTCCTAGCCCAATAGAGACTTTGGACTTAATTAGATCCCAATATATCCAGCAAAATAATCTGATTATTAACTTTCTAAATGACAGAATTGATCAAAGTCCTATTTTGACTAATGCTCTAAAATCAAGAGCTAAAGATTCAACAACTGAATTAAAGCTTAAGGGAGATCACCTAACTCCTGTTAGTTCGGGTTTAAGAAAAAACTTATTTAGTGAATGGTCAGATGAAACTTATAAAATTAAAAATCTAAATGAATTAATTAATACTATTCAAAGATATTCAATCAAAGCTTTAGGTTCTTAATTTATCTAATACAGTTCTATCTTCTAAAGTACTAGTATCTCCCTTTATCTCCTGTCCAGAAGCTAGAGCCCTGAGAATTCTACGCATAATTTTTCCACTTCGGGTTTTGGGCAATGCATCAGTAAATTTTATTTGATCAGGTCTCGCAATCGGGCCAATTTCAGATCCAACATGAGCTCTTAATTCTGTAATTAATTCGTCATTAGCTTGGTGGCCACTTTCTAAAGTAACAAATGCCATAATTGATTCACCCTTTAAATCATCTGGCCTTCCAACGACCGCCGCTTCAGAAACCAAATAATGACTAACTAAAGCTGATTCAATTTCCATAGTCCCTAATCGATGGCCTGAGACATTAATAACATCATCAACTCTTCCCATTACCCAGAAATAGCCATCACTATCTTTTTTAGCTCCATCTCCAGCAAAATAAATATAAGATCCATTTGAAGGTTTAATGAACTCCCAATAACTTTCTCGAAATCTCTTAGCGTCTCCATGCACAGTTCTCATCATCCCTGGCCAAGGACGCCTAACAACCAAATACCCTCCCTCATTAACCTCAACGGACTCTCCCTTTGTATTTACAACATCTGCTTCTATTCCAGGAAGAGGAAAAGTTGCTGAACCTGGCTTGGTTGGGGTCGCTCCAGGTAATGGACTAATCATTACTCCCCCTGTTTCAGTTTGCCACCATGTATCAATCACTGGACAGCGATTTCCTCCAATAATCTCTCGATACCACATCCAAGCTTCAGGGTTTATAGGCTCACCAACTGTTCCCAATAATCTAAGACTTGTTAAATCATATTTATCAGGAATATCTCTTCCTGATTTCATAAAGGCCCTTATTGCTGTTGGAGCTGTATAAAAGATAGTGATTTTATGTTTTTGAATAAGTTCCCAAAATGCACCAGGATTTGAAGGTCTTGGAACTCCTTCATACATAACTGTAGTAGCGCCATTAGAAAGGGGGCCATAAACGATATAGCTATGACCTGTGATCCAACCAACATCGGCTGTACACCAATAAATATCATCATCTCTTATGTCGAAAATCCACTTAAAAGTCAAATGTGCCCAAAGGTTATAACCAGCGGTTGAGTGAACTACTCCTTTTGGCTTTCCAGTCGAACCAGAAGTATATAAAACAAAAAGGCGGTCTTCACTTTCCATTCTTTCTGCGGGACAAATCTCGGATTGTCTTGAGACGAGATCATGCCACCAGTGGTCTCGTCCTTCATCCATAAATATGTCTTCTTTTGTTCTTTGAACAACTAAAACTGATTCGACACTTGGACAAACACCTCCATCTAAAGCCGCATCAACAGCTTCCTTAAGAGGTATGACCTTATCTTTTCGATAACCACCGTCAGCAGTTATTACCGCTTTAGCATTACCATCTATCAATCGATCACGAAGAGCCTCGGAGGAAAACCCTCCAAAAACGACTGAATGAGGAGCACCAATGCGAGCACAAGCGAGCATTGATATAGCTGCCTCTGGAACCATAGGCATATATAAAGCAACAAGATCTCCTTTCTTGATTCCAAGTTCCTTAAGAGCATTAGCAGTACGGCATACTTCTAAGTGGAGTTCCTTATAAGTAAATCTCCTTATATCTCCTATTTCCCCCTCCCAAACAAGTGCATCTTTGTCAGCAATTGAAGTGCCTAGATGTCGATCAAGACAATTGTATGAGATGTTAATTTTTCCACCATCAAACCATCTTGCAAATGGTGGATTAGACCAATCAAGTACTTTTTGGAAAGGTTCAAACCAATCTAATTCTTTATTTGCAAGATCTGCCCAAAATTTATCTGGATTGTTTTTACATTGATCAACCAAATTTTGATAAGCCTCAAAGCTTGGTACAAGGCATTCCCCATCCTTCTGAGAATCAGGTGAAAAAATTCGCTGTTCTTCTAGAACAGACTCAATCTGTGAGGATTGATCAGAAGACATATCTTAAAAACAACTTGCTAATTAATCGCATTCAAGCTGTCATGATCAATTTATGCAAAGAGTGAAACGCTTTTTAAAACAAACATAAAATTATTCATGTTCTTCCCTAAAGCTATTCTTTTTGATCTGGATGGAGTTTTACTTGATACTGAGCCTCTTCATGGAAAAGCATGGAAGGAAACAGCCTCTTCATTTGGTACAGAATTAAATAATAAGCAACTACTTTCTCTACAAGGGCGTAGAAGAACTGACTGTGCGGTTCAACTTCTCAATTGGATTCCTAAACCTCTAGATGCATCTGAAATTTTAGAGGTGCATAAACCTATTTCTAAAAGGCTTCTAAAAGAAGCAAAAGCCATGCCAGGTGCTAGGGATCTTGTTAATTGGTGCTTTGAAAACAAATGTCCGATTGCTTTAGTTACAAGCAGCACTTCGATTTCGGTAAAGAATAAAATATCTCCACATCCATGGCTAAATTGCTTCTTAGCAAGAGTAGAAGGAGATGATCCTTCTCTTAGGGAAGGCAAACCATTTCCTGACCCATATTTATTAGGCGCTCGAAAACTAGAAGCAAACCCTAAAAAATGTTGGGCCATAGAGGATTCCATTTCTGGGTCTCAATCAGCTTTAGCTGCTGGATGCCAAGTATGGATTCTTAAAAATAGCTTGGATGTCCAAATTAAATCTCAAAGCGACTCAAATCCTAAATACATAAACCATCTAAGTGAAGTCCTAAAAGAGTTAAAAAAATTGAATGAATTCATCTAAAATAATCTACTTAGAACAAATTCTGGCAATTCCAATAAAGCTCGCCTGGAAGGAGATTCAGGCAACCAATTAAGCGCTTCACGAGATTCTTCAGCAAACTTTTCAGCTAATTCTCTAGATTTATTAATAGCATTTGATTCTCTAACTAAATTCAAGGCATTTTCAAGATCACCCTCGCGTGAAAATTCTCTTTCAATCAATCCTGACAAAGAAGGCTTTTCTTCAAGTGCATATAAAACTGGAGCAGTTAAATATCCGCTTGCCAGATCACTTGCTGCAGGTTTTCCTAGTTGTTTTTCGTTTCCAGTGAAATCAAGAATGTCATCAACAACCTGAAAAGCCAGTCCTAATTTCTTGCCAAAAAGATGCAGAAGCTTTAAATAATCGTCATTAAGACCCGATAAAGATCCCGCAGCTCTACAACTGTTCGCCATTAAAGAGGCTGTTTTACAGTAACTTTTTTCTAGATAAGCCTCAAAAGATTGATCTGATTCGTATCTATTAAGTCCTTGTTTTATTTCTCCATCGGCGAGATCCATAATGACCCGACTAAGTAGCTTCACAACTTCCAAGTTATCAAGATTTGCTAAATGCCAACTTGCTTGAGCAAAAAGGAAATCACCGGCAAGAACAGCAACCCTATGATTAAAACGACTATGTACCGTTGGCACTCCTCTTCGCGTCGAAGCATCATCAACAACATCATCGTGAACAAGCGAAGCGGTATGGATCATTTCAGTAATCTCTGCAAGCCTTCTATGCTTTTCTGTTAAATTTCCATCTTTTGATATTGCTCTAGATATCAATAAAACGATTCCAGGACGTAACCTCTTTCCTCCTGCGCTAAATAAGTGCTCCGCAGCCGCTTGAAGTATTGGATGACCAGCTCCTATTAGGCTACGAAGATCCTTGAGCAGGATTTCTATATCCTTCTCAACTGGTTGAAGAATCTCCGTAACTGTGATCATGTAATTCTCCTGTTATCTGATACTAAAAGACACAAGCCTTAGAACGCAGAGAAATCAGTTCAACTTCTGGATAAATTTTCAACCAATGCTTAGCTCTCGCAGCAAAACCATTGGGATCAGAGGTTACATAAAATTTTGTATTTAAAGAATTTTGCATGGTTACACCAACAAATTTGTCATTTACAAGTAATTTATCTAAATTTTTTGCCATTCCTATAGCCGGATCTATCAAACGCACATGAGAAGGTACTAAAGGTCTGAGGATTGGAAGCAGAAGTGGGTAATGACTGCAGCCAAGTATTATTGATTCTACTTGGGATTCAATTAAAGGCTTTAAGTATTTTTTAGCTAGCATACAAATTTCTTCATTATTGACTAGACCAGTTTCAATCATAGGGACAAAGGCTGGACAAGCCTGCTCTACTACAAAAGTACCTGGTCTTTTCTCTAATATTTTTTTGGAATAAGCTTTAGAAAAAACTGTTCCTGGAGTTGCCAATATTCCAACTCTTTTCTCATAAATCATTTCAACTGCAGAGTCAATAAGGCCAAATACTGGGACTTCGGCAAACTTCTCAACGACATCTAAAGCTAATGAATTAGTGGTATTACATGCAACCAAAACGGCTGTCAAATCTTGCTTGTTTAACCAATGAACTACCTCACTAGCAATTAATCTGATTTCCTTAGGGGTTTTAGACCCGTATGGGACTCTGGCGAGATCACCTAAGTAAACACAAGAAACATCCCCATGCCTTTCGACAAGACTCTTTAGGACGGTAAAACCTCCAATTCCGCTGTCAAAAAGTCCCAAACGAATGGTCAACGGGCCCCCTTCAGATAATTGAGTATGCCCTTAGCTATTGCGAATGCAAGCCTTTGTCGATGCTCTGATTGTCTTAATTTCCGAGCGTCTATTCGACCTGTAACAAATCCAACTTCTACAAGAGCAGCAGGCATGTCTGTGCGTCTTATAACAAAAAACCTTGAACGTCGAACACCTCTATCAGGACTCCCTGGAGAAACACGGACAATCTCTTTATGAATCTTCTTGGCAAGCGAAAGGCCTCTATAGCCTGTGTAGTAATAAGTCTCAACACCATTTACATCGCGTCTGTGATCCCTCGAAGCATTAGCGTGAATACTTACAAAAGCACTGGCTTTTGATTTATTAGCCCTAGCAACTCTTGGTGGAAGGTCTAAATCTATCTCCTTTTTTCTAGTTAATAAAACAGTCACACCCTTTTCTTTAAGGAATTCAGTCACTTGAAGTGACACATCCAATACAACATCTGTCTCCCTCAAACCGTTAATTCCAACTGCTCCTGGATCAGGTCCACCATGACCAGGATCAATAACCACTTTATAACGACCACGAGTTACAGATGGAAGAGTTGAAGCATCTAACAAATAAGTTGGTCTTCCATAACCCAAAAATGAAGGTTTCCGAAAACTTCTTTTAACATCGCCTTCACCAATCTTTTTTAATTCATATGAATATAAAGAAAGGTCATCAAAACTAAGTTCCCAACGATTGGGAGATATCCCAATCAATTTCAACTTCCTAGGATCAATCTCAATAGAAGGAGAGAATTCTATGACTAACCGTGTAAACCCACTAAAAGGTTTACCAAGACGAACCTCTTTAATTGGACCATTCCCTGAAATTCGACGAGGTTTACTAAGTTCACCTGGGAAATCAACCCAAACCCTATCTCCTTTTCCTGCTCCTGCTGACTGAAAGAAAGCTTTTAATCTAGTCCCGGTCTTTGTTCTTAACTCCAAAACGCCGTCACTTCTTATCAACCACGCAGCCAACGCACTCGCTGAATAAGAAGGACTTACAAAATAAAAGGACGAGCCAAGAAATAATCCAGCTAAAACAGAACCAAATCGGCTTAGCTTGAATACATCCATTTATTTATGAAAAAAGCTCTTTTTTCCTATGTTTAATACTTGGCATCTGTTCTCTAATTCGATCAACTCTTGATTTGTCAACAGGGGCAATAGCAGCTCCTGGGACTAATCCCGCGTCAGCGAGAACTGTTCCCCATGGATCAATAACCATCGCATGACCATGACTTTGACGCCTTCCATAATGAACCCCTGTTTGAGCAGGTGCAAGAATATATCCAGTATTTTCAATAGCTCTGGCCTGAAGCAAAACTTGCCAATGATCTTTACCTGTAAAAGCAGTAAAAGCGGCAGGGATCATCATTAATTCAGCTCCTTTATCTATTAGATCCCTATAAAGCTCAGGGAAACGAACGTCATAACAAATCGACAAGCCCACACGGCATAACCCTGGGACATCAACTACGGGAGGAGCTTTCTGACCTGAATAAAATGTAGAGGATTCTCGATACGTATTACCTTCAGGAAGATCAACATCAAAAAGATGAATTTTGTCATATCTGGCTAAGAGTTGGCCATCTCTTCCTATAAGTTCGGCTCTATTTAGAGTATGAGTGCCATCTCCTGCTGGAACTGGGAAGCCTCCTCCAAGCAAGACGACCTGATATCGCCTAGCCATAGTTACTAAAAATCTACTGCATTTTTCTGCAAGACTCTCAGAAATTTCAATCCTTTTTTGATCATCACCAATAAAAGCAAAGTTCTCTGGTAGACCAACTAATTCTGCTCCTCTTCTAGCGGCTAACTCTATTTGGTCCTCAGCAGCAGAAAAATTTGCCTCCACATTTGAAGTGCTTGTTAGCTGAAGAGCTGCTGCTAGGAAATCCGACACTTTATTAAACCCAATAAAAGAATTTTAATAAATTAATAGGCACAAAGTACCCCTGGTTCACTTTGATATGGAACAACTACGAGATTATCCAATTCAGAACAACATGCAAAGTCATCATCATGGTTACCAATTCCAGCAAGTCTTTGGCCATGACTTGCAACTCTCAAACACCCTTGAAGATCATCCTTCCAAAAATGCCATAAAGCCAATGCTGCATTAAGTTCGTCATTCGCAACTATTGATTCGGATCCACTCTCTAAAAGAAATGATGCTAAAGCTCCAGCTGCCAGTGAATCTTCTAGAGAATAAGAACCTTCCCATCCACTTCCCAAGATACAGATATCATCTGTTTTATCTAATAGAATCCTCTCTGCTACTGCACTTCTATTTGGCAAAGATAGAGTGTATACATTATTAAAATCTCTCACACGATTTAAGGCCTTAGTCCCATTAGTTGTACTCATAAAAATTCTTTTCCCTTTAACAATCTCAGGGGTAACTCCAAGAGGCGAGTTTCCTAAATCAAAACCTTTAAGAGTTTTCCCTCCTCTTTCTCCTATTAAAAGTCTTTGTTCAACAGGCCATTTTAAGGACTCTTGCTGAAGTTCCTTTAAATCAATAAATGTCTGTACTGAATCTGCTCCATTAGTAAAAGCCCAGGCAATGGTTGTAGTAGCTCGAAGAACATCAATTACTACAGCTGTATCAGATCTAAAATCCTTTGGAACGTCTTCAGCTCCATGAAAATACGAAAGTTTCATTGCCCAAAGGCTCTTAATTGAGTCACAGTAATTAGATGATTAGGCTGGTTGTCTTTTATTCTCATGAATTTTTTTAATAAAGGATACTCCTCTAGAGATCTGAGGGACTTTTTGTCCCTTCTTGAGGATAAAGATCAATTAATAAGAATTAAGGCACCAATTGATCCAAATCTTGAAATGGCCGCGATAAGCGATCGAGTTCTTGGAGCAGGTGGCCCAGCTCTTTTATTTGAAAACGTTATTGGTTCAAAAATGCCTGTTGCCATAAATCTTATGGGGACATTAGAAAGAGTTGTTTGGAGTATGGGATTAGAAAAAGCTGATGAATTAGAAACCTTAGGAGAGAAACTCTCCATTTTGCAGCAACCTAAGCCTCCAAAGAATTTAAGAGAGACTCGAACATTTGGAAATATTCTCTGGGATTTAATTATGGCTAGGCCTGATATAGATCTCATCCCTCCTTGCCATCAAAAAATAATTCATGAAAAGGATTTAAATCTCTATGAACTGCCTTTAATTCGGCCCTGGCCAGGTGACGCGGGAGGGATAATTACGCTTGGATTAGTCATTACCAAAGATCCAGAAACAAAAGTTCCAAATATTGGAATTTACAGACTTCAATGCCAATCAGCAAAAACCATGACGGTCCATTGGTTAAGTGTTAGAGGAGGAGCAAGACACCTTCGAAAAGCAGCAGAGTTAGGAGAAAAGTTGGAAATAGCAATTGCAATTGGTGTTCATCCACTCGTAGTAATGGCTGCGGCGACACCTATTCCAGTTCAATTAAGCGAATGGCTTTTTGCAGGTCTATATGCCGGAGAAGGTATTCGATTGACACGGTGTAAAACAGTTGACTTAAAAGTACCAAGTCACAGTGAAATAGTCCTTGAAGGAACTATTACACCTGGAGAGGAGCTCGACGATGGACCATTTGGAGATCATATGGGTTTTTATGGAGGTGTAGAAAAATCACCACTTATTCGCTTTCATTGCATGACGCAAAAAAATGATCCTATTTTTCTTACAACTTTTAGTGGTAGGCCTCCTAAAGAAGAGGCAATGCTAGCCATTGCACTTAATAGGATTTACACACCAATACTCCGCCAACAAATACCTGAAATAATTGATTTCTTCCTGCCAATGGAGGCACTGAGCTATAAGCTTGCAATCATCTCAATAGACAAAGTATATCCAGGGCAAGCCAAGAGAGCTGCGATGGCTTTCTGGAGTGCTCTTCCTCAATTTACCTACACAAAATTCGTTATAGTTGTCGATTCAACTATTAACATTAGAGATCCAAGACAAGTTATCTGGGTAATTTCCAGTCAAGTTGACCCACAACGTGATTTATTTGTTTTAGAAAATACTCCTTTTGATAGCCTGGATTTCGCTAGTGTGGATATAGGATTAGGTGGAAGATTAGCAATTGACGCGACAAGAAAAATTGGACCGGAGATAAATCATGAGTGGGGAGAGCCTCTTAATAGGTCAGAAGAACTTGAAAGAAAGATAACTGCAAAAATGAAAGAAATTGGCCTATCAGACCTAAATAATAAAGAACCTGATCCATCACTATTTGGTTACATAATTGAAGACCTTTTAAACAAGCAAAACCTAATTAATAAGTCATAAATTGCTAAGCTAGCTCAAAGACTAATAAAATATTTAATATCTGAACTTAAAGATCATTGAGAGATCCAAGTAATACGTTTAAGACACGACCACTTCTGCATGGTGGCCATTTATCTGGGAATGTAAAAGTACCAGGAGACAAATCAATCTCTCATAGAGCCCTTTTATTTGGGGCAATCTCAGAAGGCGTTACAAAAATTGATGGCCTATTACCGGCTGAAGACCCTTTAAGTACAGCAAATTGCCTTAGATCAATGGGAGTATCTATTAGCTCCATAGAAAAAGGCCAAATAGTTGAAGTTAATGGAGTCGGTCTAGATGGTTTCCAAGAACCAGAAGAAATTCTTAATTGTGGTAATTCGGGAACAACTATGAGATTAATGCTTGGCTTATTGGTAGGGCGCAAAGGCAGACACTTTGTCTTAACAGGAGACGAATCTCTACGAAATCGTCCGATGAAAAGAGTAAGTCAACCTCTCAAACTAATGGGAGGACTAATAAACGGACGTTCTAACGGAAACCTCGCACCCCTATCAGTAACTGGCAAGAGTCTTCATGGAGCCGTAATAGGTACTCCAGTAGCTAGTGCACAAGTAAAGTCCGCTATAATACTTGCGGCGCTTACTGCAGACGGAGGAACATCTGTTATTGAACCAGCTCGTTCAAGAGATCATAGTGAGAGGATGTTAAAAGCATTTGGAGCCAATATTGAAGTAGGTGGAGAGATGAGTAGACATATAAAGATTTGGCCGGGTTCCAAGTTAAAAGGGCAATCAATAGTCGTACCGGGAGACATAAGCTCCGCTGCATTTTGGCTTGTAGGCGGAGCAATAATACCTGGTTCTAAAATCACAATTGAAAATGTTGGACTAAATCCCACCAGGACTGGAATCATAGAAATAATGAAGAGAATGGGTGCAACCTTCGAATTAATTAATCAAAAAGATATTGCAGGCGAGCCAGTAGGTGACATTGTTGTAGAGCACAATAAGCAATTAAAGCCTTTTAATATTGATGGTGAAATAATACCTCGCCTTGTAGATGAAATCCCAATTCTAACTGTTGCAGCATGCTTCTGTGATGGAGTTAGCAAAATCAGTGGCGCCAGTGAACTTAGAATAAAAGAAACCGACAGACTAAAAGTTATTACTCGACAACTAGCAGCAATGGGAGCCAAGATTGAAGAGCATGACGATGGATTAACCATATATGGTGGACAAAAGCTATATGGATGTGAAGTTGATAGCGAGACTGATCACAGAATTGCTATGAGTCTCGCAATAGCTTCCATAATGGCAGAGAGTGATTCAACGATGGTACGAAGCAATGCGGCTTCTATCTCATACCCTGACTTCTGGGATGAGTTAAGTCGCCTACTTATCTAGTAACCTTGGCAACGAATGTTCTAGGTGAGTTAACAGCCATCACTACAAATGATGGTAGCTTAAGTTTCAAGAATAGTTATTATCAAGAGGCCTATCATGACATAAATGGGGCAAGAAAAGAGTCAATGGAAAAATTTATTGCTCCTGCCGAGATTAATCGATTTCTTAATATTCCAACTATAAGAGTACTAGATGTTTGTGTTGGTCTCGGATATAATCTTGGTTGTTTAGTAGAAGAGATTCTAGAAACACCTATAAGTATAAATTGGTGGGGGCTAGAGATAGATCAACGTCCTATGTCTACTGCTCTTAAAAATAAGGCATTTAGAAAAAGCTGGCATTCTTCTGTTCTAGAAGTACTGGAATCAACAAGTGATATAGGCAATTGGGAAAAAGGTAGAAGTCATGGAAAAGTTATCTGGGGTGATGCGAGAAAAACAATTGACCTCATACCTAGTTCAGACAAATTCGATCTAATCTTTCAAGATGCTTTCTCTCCTAGAAAATGTCCAAATTTATGGACTGAAGAATTTCTAAAGAGACTTGCTAAGAGGCTAGCTCCGAACGGTCGATTAATTACATATTCGAGTTCAGCCTCAATAAGAGGAAGCCTCCTTAGGGCTGGTTTGACTTTAAGGTCAATTAAGCCAGAAACAAGTTCGAAAGAGAAGTGGAGCCTCGGAACAACTGCAATATTGCCAAGCCTCAATCAGGAAGAAGAAGCACAGACAAAGACATTAAGGCCTTTGACCAGAATGGAAAAGGAGCATTTAAAGACATCCGCAGGCGTACCTTTTCGCGATCCAAGTGGATGTGGAAGTGTTGAAGAAATCCTTAAACGTAGAGAAAAAGAGCAAATAGAGGCAGACTTACCTAGCACTAGTTCATGGAAAAAACGTTGGAACCTGATGCAATCCCGCTAACCTAAATTTTATAACTGAGAAATTCAATTCACATGCTAGCAATTGCAATATTAGCGGCCGGGAAAGGGACGAGAATGAAAAGCAAGCTTCCAAAAGTCCTTCTAAAGCTTGCAGGAGTGAGCCTAGTAGAAAGAGTAATCTCATCTTGCGAAAAAATTAAGCCAGACAAAAGCTTTCTAGTAATTGGTCATCAAGGAGAAAGAGTAAAAGAATCCCTTACTAAATTCAATTCGATCGAATTTGTAAATCAACAGCCTCAAAATGGGACTGGACATGCAGTTCAACAGTTAATACCATTTCTTAAAAATTTTGAGGGTGAGCTTATCGTCCTCAATGGAGATGTACCTCTTCTTCAAGCATCAACCATTAAAGAACTTTTGAATCAACATCGTTCTTCTAACGCAGACGTAACACTTTTAACTTCTAGGACAAGCAATCCAAAAGGCTATGGAAGAGTTTTCACCAATGGGAGTAAAGAAGTGCATAAAATAATTGAAGATAAAGACTGTAATGAAGAACAACGAGAAAACAAGCTTACAAATTCAGGGATCTATTGTTTTAACTGGAAAAAGCTCAAGGAAGTCCTCTCATTGCTCTCCAATAAAAATGCACAGAGTGAACTATATATAACTGACGCAATAGGTCATTTAGGAAAAGCAATCCATTTTGAAGTTGTCGATCAGAGAGAAGTCAGCGGAGTTAATGATCGTATCCAAATGGCAAAATGTGAATCATATCTACAAGAAAGATTGCGTAATTATTGGATGAATGAAGGCGTAACTTTTACAGATCCTAAAAGTTGTACAATTTCAGAAAATTGCACATTTGGCAATGATGTAATTATCGAGCCTCAGACCCATCTAAGAGGTAATTGCAAAATTGGTGATGATTGCCTACTAGGTCCAGCAACCTTAATTGAAGACTCCATTATTGGAAATAAGGTAAGAGCCATTCAGTCAGTCATCAGAACATGCATCATAAAAAACAATGTACATATAGGTCCTTTTGCGCATATCAGACCTGAAGTGTCGATTGAAAACAATTGCAAAATAGGAAATTTTGTAGAGCTTAAAAAAAGCTCTATCAGAGAGGGTACAAGCATAAGTCACCTAAGTTATATAGGTGATGCTGATGTAGGTAGCAATGTAAATATTGGAGCAGGAACAATCACGGCTAATTATGATGGTCAAAACAAAAACAAAAGTATTATTGGGGATAACACCAAAACTGGTGCTAATTCAGTTTTAGTTGCTCCTATCCAAATAGGGGCCAATGTGACGATAGGAGCAGGGTCAACAATCACTAAAGATGTCCCAAGCCAATCCTTAGTAGTCGAAAGAAGCAGGCAAATCACCAGAGAGGGATGGAAAATTATTTAACGACTAGAGAAAGTTTTTTAGTAAAGGAATCAATCCTTCAAGCTCAACACTTCTACTAGCTTTAAGCAAAACAGTATCACCAGGGATGAGCCAACTGATCAAGTATTTAAAAGACTCTTCAATAGAAGAAACTACTTTAAAAGTTTGCAAAGATTTCGCAGCAATTGACATGGCTTCAGATTCAACACCATCTCCAATAAAAATCAATCCATCTAAAGACAAATCAATAGCTAATTCAGCAATTTGGCAATGGAATGAAAAGCTATGCTCTCCTAATTCACGCATCGCTCCAAGAACGGCAAAATGTCGGCCGGGTCTGGCAACCAACAATTTCATAGATGCAATTACTGATTCAGGAGACGAGTTATAGGTCTCATCCAAAACTGTAATTCCACCAATATTTAAGGAACAATTTCGACCAGAAGGTGTTTGAATATTTAGTTTTGGAATTTGACTCAAATTCATTCCAAGCTCCTTTGCAACTCCTAAAGCAAGCATGAAATTCATAGCATTATGCATTCCTCCAAAAGGCACTTTAAATATCGTGTCTTCAACTTTTAAAAGACTATCTATTACAGAAAAGTCTCCCTGAAAATCAACATCTTGATCTTTTAAGGGTAAATGATCCAAACAGTTCTCAATATGTTCAGGGAAATAATTTTTGATGCCAATTTTTAAAATTCTTCCATTCCAGCAATCATTAAGGACTTCCTCAAGCAATTGATCATAAGCCGGAATAATAACTACGCCTGTAGACTTTAAATTCGTAGTTATCTCACATTTGGCTATGGCAATATTCCGACGACTACCAAGTCTACCTATATGAGCATTACCAATATTTGTAATTACAGCGATGTCTGGCTCTGTGCAACGAGAAAGCCTCTCTATTTCACCAAAGCCACGCATGGCCATTTCTACTACAACTGCAGCATTATCCAAGTCAGCCTGAAACAGCGTCAGAGGGACTCCTATATCATTATTATTATTATTTTGAGTAGAGGTAATAAGGCCTAAAGGTTTCAGGATCTCTTTAATCATTTCTCTTGTTGTTGTTTTACCCACTGATCCCGTTATTGCTATGACAGGGACTCGCAAGTTGCGTCTATGTAATAAAGCAAGCTGTTGATATGCATCAAGAGTATCCTCAACAACCCAATGTAAAAATTTGCTTGGTATCTTCAACTTAGATTTTTTTGAAACCACTGCGGCCTGAGCTCCCTTACTAAAGGCTTCAGGAAGGAATTCATGGCCGTCAAATCTTTCCCCGATTAAGGGAACAAAGAAACTACCTTCTATCAGACTTCTAGTATCAATACATACTGGACCAAGAGGAGTCGAAAAATCTGGACACTCCTCATATGTAGCTTGTCCCCAAAGTTCATTCAGTTTTTCAAGATTTATACTCAAAAGTAAGCTCTCTTATGTGACAAACAGGAAAGAGAAATCTAACTATTCTTATCAACTTTTCGAGAAGGATCCGCTTCTTGCCCTACAGAAAATTTTTCCACTTCAGCAGCATCAGGTGAAGGCTCTTTAATTCCACAAACATCCTTATACATAGTCTCATACTCTTTTGCAGATCTATCCCAACTATATTTTTGCCTCATGGCTCGTATTTGTAATTCCCTCCATGTCTTACGATGTCTAAAAGCTTCCCAAGATCTAACAAGAGCTGTATAAAAATCTATGGGTTCAAATCTATCAAAACAAAAACCTGTTCCAGCTCCATTTATCGGATCATGGGGTTCAACTGTGTCAACAAGACCTCCTACTTTTCTAACAATAGGTATAGAGCCATAACGCATGGCTAATAGTTGACTAATACCACATGGCTCAAATCGACTCGGCATCAAGAAAGAATCTGTTCCACCATAGATCAACCTAGACAAAGCATCATCATAAGTAAGAAATACAGCAAATCGGCCTGGATAATCTGTAGCCAATTGCCAAAGTCCCGACTCTAAGTCACGATCACCGGTCCCAAGTACGACAATCTGTGAATCGGTATAAGCTAAAAGTCTATTAGCGACCTGTAACAAAAGATCGACCCCTTTTTGATCAACCAATCGTCCCACCATGCCCATTAAATATTTCTCAGAGTCAACTTCTAATCCCATTTGTTCCTGAAGTACTTTTTTATTGGATTTTCTTTTCTCAAGGTCTTTATAGCTAAAATTTACCGGCAATGCTTTATCCGTAGAAGGATCCCAATCTTCCAAATCAATTCCATTCAATATTCCACGGAGTTTGCCAGAAACATAGTTAAGCAACCCCTCCAGTTTTTCGCCGTATTCGGAGGTTCTAATCTCTCTTGCATAGGTAGGAGAAACAGCATTGACTCTATCGGCATAAAGCATTGCTGCTGCCATTGTGTGGTCCCCATGCATATACCAAGGACACCATGTCATCCTATCTAATTTCCAACGCCAAGGTCCCTGGTATTTGAGATTATGAATTGTGAAAACTGTGCTTATTTCTGGATCTTGGTGCATCCAGACTGGAATCATGCCTGTATGCCAATCATGGCAATGCAACACTTGGGGCTTCCAAAAATTCCAAGAGAACTCTGCAACCGCACTTGCAAAGAAAGTAAATCTCCAATCTTCGTCATCGCCTCCATAAATTCTTTCAGGATCAAAAACAGGATGACCAACTAAATACATGCACAAACCATTTGATGGATGCTGAGTTTCATAAACAGAAAAATCAGACCCCATAGTGTGACCATAAAAGACAGGTTCATTAGGGATATCTAATGAACTCCAAAGCTTGCTATATCCAGGAATAATTATCCTGACATCATGCCCAAGTTTTGACAACGCAGGGGGAAGAGAACCCACAACATCGCCCATGCCACCGACCTTGATCATGGGAGCGCATTCAGCAGCAGCGAAAAGTATCTCCATTTAAGTTTTTTTTTCGAAACGAACTAAAGAAACAAAATAATTAAATTGAATTTGTTTCATGGCAACCATCCAGATTCAGGGAAGTTAGGTTTTCTCTTTTGAAGGAAGGCATTGCGACCTTCTTTCGACTCTTCAGTGCGATAAAAGAGATGTGTCGCTTGGCCTGCCAATTCTTGCAAGCCAACTAAACCATCAACCTCCGCATTAAATGATGCTTTTAAGCATCGAATAGCAGTTGGACTGTGCTGCATTATCTCCCTACCCCATAGGACTCCTTCATTTTCAAGCTTATCAATCTTTGTGATCCCATTAACAAGTCCCATCTTCAAAGCTTCCTTAGCATTGTACTGCCTGCATAAAAACCAAATCTCCCTAGCTTTTCTCTGGCCTACAACTCTTGCAAGATATCCAGCTCCAAATCCTCCATCAAAGCTTCCAACTTTTGGACCAGTTTGACCAAAGACTGCATTCTCAGAAGCCAAACTAAGGTCACATAATAAATGAAGGACTTGGCCTCCACCAATCGCATAACCAGGGACTAATGCAATAACAACCTTTGGGAGACTGCGAATTATACGCTGCAAATCAAGAACGTTTAAACGCGGTAAACCATCCTCATCTAGGTAACCGCCATCTCCTCTAACGCTTTGATCTCCCCCAGAACAAAAAGCAAAACCTCCGTCTTTTGAAGGCCCTACACCGGTAAAAAGGACCACTCCAATTCGATTATCATCTCGAATTTTTATAAAAGCATCACATAGTTCAATAATTGTTTTTGGGCGAAAAGCGTTTCTTTTCTCTGGGCGATTAATAGCCACTCTTGCAATCCCCTCATCAGATTTATCTAAAAAAATATCCTCATAACTTCCCCATTTTTCCCAAGAAATTATTGACTCTCCTGGAAGAACCTGTCTTGAAAAAAGTTTGTCGTCAAAATTATTTGCCATATTTTCTAATGCTCATGTGCTTTATTTTGAATAATGCTATTAAGATGATCATTTAGTCCGGATCTCAAGTCAATCCGTAATTTCTTGTCTTGAAGAACATTTGTACAAACACGCAACAATATAGGTTCATTCATATATAAACCCCATTCTAATGCAGATTTCAAATCCTCAAGAGTTGAAACTTGTCTATATGGAATATCGTGAGCAGAAGCGATTCTTAGATGGTCAATATTCTGAGGCATAGAAAAAAGGTTTTCAAAATCGCCACGGGGCAATTTATTTATATCTAACTGGCTGAATATGCCTCCACCACCATTATCAATTAAAAGAACTATCAGCGGAGGTTTTAAAGGACTTGAAAATAGCCAACCATTACTGTCATGAACTAAAGCCAAGTCCCCTGTCACTAAAACAATTGGACCATTGGCTATAGCTAATCCCATAGCCATAGATAAAGTCCCATCGATTCCAGAAGCACCTCTAAGCCCAAAACATCTCCTAGAAAAAGATTCTTTACCAGAGAAAGAGATCCAATCTCTTATGGGAGTACTCGAAGAAAGCATTATATTTATTTTTTTGGGCAATAATTTTGCGATCCATTTTGCTAACAAAGGTTCAGAAATTTGTGATTCGAAGTGCAGTTTTTTATTAATCCATAAATCAATTATTGAATCCAACTGTGTAATTTCATCGAAAAAAACTTTTGATGAAATGTTTGTTTTTTTTTCTCCAGTCTCTTTAGCAGATAAGAATTCTTTAACCCAATTAATCAATCCGAAACTATATTGTTGAGCAATTCCAAGCGGATCCAAATAACGCTTATCGCCCTCAGTAATAATAATTTGTTTTCTATTTAATCGTTTAAGCCAATTTTCTAAAACACGACTTGAAGGCAAAGGCCCTAACCTCAAAATATTTAACCCATCTTTTTGCCTCAAAAATCCAGAATCTATTAAAAGCTCCCAATTATAAACCAAACCTGCTTGAGTAATATCAATTCCTGAAAGAGGATCAGCAAAAATTGGCCATCCAGAAATCAATTGATATCTCTTAAGCGCTTCCTGAAACGATGGTAAGTCTTTTGCAAGTCCTCTCCAGGGACCAGCAATAATTATCCCTGAGCTAAATGGATCAAAATCATTGAAATTAAATGAAAATTCACTATTAGGTAAATTTTGTATTTCTAAGGAAGGTATTATCTTATTTTTTGCTTGAGAGTCGAACTCTGACCAGGCTTCTTGCTGCTCATTAAATGAGGCATATAAAGGTTCTTCAATGGGTATATTGCAGTGCACTGGTCCCGGATGATTATGTGCTTTTTCCCACGCTCGATTAACAAAAGCTAATTGTGAATGACTTCCCCAACAGTGAATACCTTCTGCAGGTCCTTCCTCTAATGATCTACAAACTGAGCTTAAGAAATCTTCTTGGTTAACCGTTTGATTTGCTCCACAATTTTTTAATCTCAAAGGTCTATCCGCCGTTAAGAAAATCAAAGGTTGACTCGATCTATCTGCTTCAACGGCAGCCGGGAGAAGATTTGCTACTGCAGTCCCTGAGGTCGTTATGACCATTGAGGCTTTACCAATACCTTTACTTATTCCTAAACCTAAAAAAGCAGCGGATCTTTCATCAACTGAAGTGATGAGATTTACTGCTCTTTTCTCTGCAAGTCCGCCTGCTGCTATAGCAAGCGGACCAGAACGACTACCAGGGCAAATAACTATATATTTCAAACCATTTGCTATAAAAGCTTGTAAAAGCTTTATGGAGGCGAATAAATTTGAGCGTGCTATAGACAGAGGAAAAGATGTAACTATCCCAATACTCGGACAAAATTGCTCATTCATAAATATTTAAAGGAAAGTTTTAAATGTCAAATTCACAAACAAATGAATCTTCTAAGAGATTTCAAAGCTGGCGTAACTTTTTAATTTGGTTGATCCTTGCACTTTTGCTTAGATGGCAAGTAATGGAACCCAGATGGATTCCGTCTGGATCC
The DNA here is from genome assembly GCF_034092465.1 of Prochlorococcus sp. MIT 1223. NCBI lineage: Bacteria > Bacillati > Cyanobacteriota > Cyanophyceae > Synechococcales > Prochlorococcaceae > Prochlorococcus > Prochlorococcus sp. MIT 1223. The sequence goes on along the minus strand of NZ_CP139303.1, from coordinate 48,216 downwards.
ATGCTTCCCACTTTGCAAATACACGACAAAATACTCATTGAGAAAATTCGTCCTCGATTAACTCTTTCGACTCATAATCATCTAGATAAAAACACTCTAATTGTCTTTGCTCCCCCAGAAGCACTGGTAGAAGCTGGGTACGAAAAGAATTCTGCATTAATAAAAAGAGTTATAGGCCTCCCTGGTGATCAAATAGAAGTTCATGAAGGAAAACTTTTTCTAAACGAAAAATTAATTGAAGAACCATGGGTTGCGGAACCTATTAAATACAAGATGGGTCCAATAATTGTTCCAGAAGACTCACTCTGGGTATTAGGAGACAATAGAAATAACAGTCTTGATTCTCATATTTGGGGCCCTTTACCTGAGAGAAACGTTATTGGAACTGCTTTTTTAAGGTATTGGCCGTTAGGAAAATTTGGGTTTATACGGGAGACCACCCCTGGCCAATATGAGCGATAGGCCCATATTGCGATATGGTTAGGAAGTGATGAAGAGCACACTGGGATGTTCAACCCGGAGTTTTTGACTACAGACAACAATGATGCACAGGAATCTAATGCATTAATTCAATATCTTCAGGAACAATCACCTGATGTTCTACAAAGAGTGGCCAAGTCGGCGAGTAATGATATACAAGACATCATTCGCCACAATGTTCAAGGCCTTTTAGGAATGCTTCCTGGAGAGCACTTTGATGTAAAGGTAACTTCATCAAGAGATCAATTTGCAAGCCTTCTGGCTTCAGCAATGATGACTGGTTATTTTTTACGTCAAATGGAACAAAGAAAAGAATTAGAAGAATCCTTAATCACGGATGAAGAAATGTCAATTGATCCAGATGAACTTAATCATTAAATGATTTAAGAGGGTTTTCAGGGACAACTCCAAAGTTCAATAATTTTTTATCTAGCCAATCAAGAAAGGTCCAATTGCCTTCTCCTTGAGCCCATATTCTCCTGTTAATTTTTTTCTTCAACTGAATAGCTTGATTTCTAGAAAATTTAACAGGTGCATTGTAATGAGAAGAGATTAACCATTTGAGCCCTCTACAAGATCCGACCTTATCAAGCCATGACACAAAAGTATCTTTGGCTCTTGGAAAAACAAGTCTCTCAATAACTGGTGCAATTTGCACAAGAGAATCTCTTTCTCCAACAAGATTGCTAGCAGATTCTTCCCACCCTTTCTCCCAGTTAAAAGGATAAATTCCAAAATGAGCACTCGGGTTTCGAAGGCCAGGCTTAAAAGATTTACTAAAAACGTCAAGCAATGAGGGAATAGAAAGTTTTGCAGGTTTCAAGAAAGAAGAAAACAACACAAGTCTTCTCCAACCCTTAATTCTTGCTTCATAGCTATCTACAAGAGGTTCTTCTCCGCTTTCCCGTGAATGGAACAAAAGAGGGGTCGGATCTAACTCAAACAACTTTGGAGGACTCGCACTAATCCCAACCAACGCATCAGTAACAAGCAAAGAATTAGAAGATCTGTGATAACAAGAAACCTCTTGAAATCTTCCCAGGCCAATGTCCAAGGGACCTAGAGAAAACCATTCACATTTATCACTATGAGGTAGTCCATCTTCAAACAATACTCTAGTTTTATTTTGAGGAATTCCAATCCAAGTCAATGGTAAATCAATTGGGAAGCTCCATTGTCCAGGACATATCCATAGATTTGCTTTAGGGAATGCTCTAGATAAAGAGGGGAGAGAGATCTTATGTTCCAATCCAGATGCAGTTGGCAAAACAATATCAATTACAGGTCCATGTTTTCTTTCAAGCTCTGATAACTGATTCAATAATTCAATAGTTGGTGGAAGAGGGTTAAATAACATCAAACCACCTGAAACTTTTATAACAGATAGTCTTATGGGAACAGCAACATAATAAATACCTTGTAGTTGCTCAAAACTCCAAATTTGATTTGGGATTAATTCACTGAAAATTGTTCTTTTTCGCCCATAAGGGTAAAGAGGAAACAAAGGCCACCATGGCCATTCCTGATCCTGATATCGAGTGTCTATTTCACTTTTATTAATATTATTAATCAAACCTATAAAGTCAAAGATGAACGATTTTTAAATATTCCATATCTAGGGGCAAATAAAAATGCTAGTAAAAAAATTAATGTCTGAACCAGAACTATTGAACCTCCTGTTTCAATATCTGACCAGTAGCTAATATATACTCCAAGAACACTGGACACAACACTACTTATAACGGCCAGAATAGTCATTCTATCAAACTTATCAGTAAGTAAATATGCAGTTGCTCCAGGGGTTATAAGCATTGCAACAACCAAAATAATGCCAACAGTTTGAAGTCCTATAACAGCCGAAAGGCTTAAAACCGATAAGAGTAAATAATGAATTAATCCAGTATTTATGCCAATAGATCTTGCATGTGTAGGATCAAAGCAATAAAGCATTAAATCTTTTCTAAAGATCAATAAAATAGATACAACTATAAAACAAATAATTATTGTTTGATTAACATCTGACTGAGAAATACCTAGTGGACTTCCGAAAAGAATATGCATCAAATCTATATTACTTTTTATCTTTGAAACAAGTACCAAGCCAAGAGCAAAGAAACCGGTAAAAACTAGCCCTATTACAGTATCTTCCTTAATTCTTGATTTCTGCTTTACAAAGCCTATTAACGCAACAGAACCAACCCCGAAAACAAATGCTCCAACGGAAAATGGAATTCCTAAAGCATATGCAATTACTACGCCAGGCATAACTGCATGAGAAACTGCATCGCCCATCAAAGCCCAACCTTTTAATGTCATATAGCAAGACAAAAGTCCGCAAACAGCACCTACGAGAGCACTAACCATAAGAGCTCTTCTCATAAACTCATGCGAAAGAGGGTCAAACAACAAAGAATAAGGATCTAGGGCTATTAATAAATCAATCATTACTTAACATTTGACTGGACGAACTTGAACCAAAAAGAGGATCAGGAGGTAATCCACCAAAAGTCATACTTAAATTTTCTCTAGTAAATACTTCTGATGTTTCTCCATATGCCAAAACTGTTTTATTAATGAGAACTACTAAGTCACAAAAATCCCTTACATGACTTAAATCATGAGTTGAAATTAAAATAGTTCTCCCTTCCTGTCTAAATTGAAGGAACAATTGTGCCATTAACTTCTCAGTTGGAACATCAACTCCTGTAAATGGCTCATCAAGCAAAAGAACAGAAGCTCTTTGGGCTATTGCTCTTGCCAAAAAAGCCCTCTTTCTTTGCCCCCCAGAGAGATTGCCTATAGGTCTTGTTCTTAGATCAATTAAATCAACCCTTTCAAGAGCATTCCATACGGCTCTTCTATCAGACTCTCGAGGAATTCTTAGAAAATTCATAGACCCATATAATCCCATCATTACTACATCCCATACACTCACAGGGAAAGAGCAATCAACCCCTTCGCTTTGGGGCACATAAGCAACGGCTTGATCTTTTTGAGCTTGTCCAACATCAACTCCATTTATTTTGATTTTCCCTCTAGATGGACGAACAAAGCCCATTAAAGCCTTGAAAAAAGTAGATTTACCAGCCCCATTCATTCCAACCAGACCACAAATTGAACCTTGCTTTACTTTTAAACTTGCGTCATACAAAGCAACTGTTCCGTTGTAATCAACACATAGTTGATCAGCCTCTATTCTGAAAAGCTTTTCTTGAATTTGTTTATTTTGATAACTCATTGATTTTTTGTAGGTCAGTCGTTAGGCCATCTCTTATAAGACGTACGTTATAACGTTGTAGATCTAGCAAGGTAGGAGCAGGTCCATCTGATTCTGAAAGTGAATCTACAAAAAAACTCCCCCCAAAGGCTGCTCCACTTGCTCTTGCTACTTCTTTCTGTGCTTTAGAGCTAACAGTAGTCTCACAAAATATTGTCGGTATTTGATTTTCTTTAACTATTTTTATTAAGGAAGCCATCCTTTTAGGAGTAACCTGACTCTCAGAATTGACTGGCCATAAAAAAGCCTCTTTCATTCCATAATCTTTAGTTAGATAAGAGAAAGCCCCTTCACATGTAACTAGATATCTTCTCTTTTCTGGAATTGAAGAAATATAATAATTTAATTCTTGATTGAGTATTAAAAGTTGTTTTTTATAATTTAATGCATTTTTAATGAAAATTTCTTCTCCCTCAGGATCCATTTCTGTAAAAGCATCAACAAGTTTATCAACATATAGAATTGTTCTTTTTGGAGACATCCAGGCATGAGGATTAGGTTTACCAGAATATTTATCACCATCAATCAAGACTGGATCCATACCATCTGTTAAGACCACAGTCTTAACATTTCCAAGACTAGAAGTAAACTTTCTTATCCATGATTCAAGTCCTAATCCATTCTCTATAATCAAGTCAGCATTCTTGGCTTTAACAAGATCGCTAGGTGTAAATTGATAAGTATGTATTTCAGCGCCTGGCTTAGTGATAGACCTGACAATAAATCTATCGCCGGAAACATTTTTTGCTATATCTGCAAGGACTGTAAACGTAGTAAGAGCAATAGGTTTTTTAGCCTTTTTGTTTTCAATTATCTTTATCTTTTGCAGCGAACAAGATGATACAAAGATAGCTAAAAGAAAAAAATAAAATATATTCAATTTAGCAAAAATCTTTCTATTCTTATTCATAGTTGTAATTCCCATAGAAAATTAAATAGTAAATATTGATTATTTAAGATCACGGTAGAAGATTAATTCAAATTAAGCTTCTACGATTTCACTATTACTATTATCTCCAACTTGTAATTCTATCCAATCCTTTCCTTGCTTTAGAAAACGTCTCCAATCGACACGTTCTTGTTCTGCAGCATTTGAAACTAATTGAGACACTTGTTGGTTTAATAATTCCAAATCGGGTTCAGATAGTCCATTATTTATAGCCATCCAATCGGCCATTGAACGACCTACAACTCTTGTTAAATAAGCTGCACTCAATGCTTGCATAGAGCCTGCAGCTATCCAACTTGTTCCATCCAGTTTTGCAACTCCTAAAAGTGCTTGACCGCTCCATTCAACTACTCCTTGAGCAACTGCCGCACAAGCAAGTTGGCGTGCAACTGCCTGAAGAAGTTCTGGATTCATTTTGCATGACCAAATTTTGGCCATTTCATTAATCATTAATCCATTAACAACTGCGACAGACAAAAGATCTCCGCTAGGGAGAGGAGAGGCAAATACAGCACTAGCTACTATCCATTGAGACCGGTTTTGCAGAAGCTTAAATTTCTCTCTTCTTAATTGCTCTAAATCAGATTGCCAGGAAGAATGTAACCTTGATAACAATCTTTGCTTGGTTGAATCAATATTAATTTTAGGCTTATCTAAAACCCTGCGAATAGGACTTAAAACATTTTTCATTTCTTCATTTGGCATATTCCATCTAATAATTCTTGAAGACCATCTTTCCGGCAGCTGAGCCTGGAGATCCTTAAGTTGGTCAGTCCAAGAAGCGCAATCCTCCCAAGAAATCATCAACCATGATGGTTGATCTTCTGGAATTTTCTTTAACCAAAGCAGATCAACAGCTCTTAGAGGAACAGGTAAAACATAAATAATCGCGTCTTGCTCAACAAGTGATTGAGGTAATTGCCAAAGATCATCTCTTATAGGTAAAGAAGTGTTATATGAAAGATTTAAAGATTGAGTAACTGATAAAGCAGTGCTTACCTCTGATTTCTCAGGATATGCAATCTCTGAAGTACCTGTAAAAGAAACCTTTTGAGGAAATGATCTATCAAGTATTTCCTCAAGAGACTTAACTCTTTTTTTTCTATTTCTTAAAAAATCTTCTTGTCCTTCCAAAAATTCAAATTGTTCAAGCACTTCGTTACATCGGCTTATCCAACCTTGAACAGAAGAAGGAGCCTTAAAAGAGGGTTTCGCAGGTTGAAGGAAGTACCAAGCCCCAAAACCCACAACAAGAATTCCAATTCCTCCTCCAGGGATATGAGCCACATCACTTATTAACCATTGGCCAATCAGGACGGAACCTAATAGGGTTCCAACTTTCGCCAAGGGAAGGACCTTTGTATTTAAAGGGAATGAAAGAGATGAAAAATTTTTCACAAAATTCATTGGTTCAACATCTTCTTAGCTCATATACAGATTAAAGCAAACACATGGGCTCTAAGCCCTTACAAATCCATGTTTTTACTTTAATTACTAATTATTTATTGAAATATTTTCGCATTAGGAATTGATTAAATTGATTCGAGGAAATGTGAATCTGCTGAAGGATGAGGTGAATTTATCCCATAAAACCGCAAAATGAGTCACACTTTCTTTTATTAATTAGGCTTAAAGCCATGGGTGACTCTTACAGCGATCCTAGAAGTGGAAGGAACTTCGAGAACAGTCGTAATGATTCAAGAAGTGGCTTTAAGGGAGGGAGAGGCCAAGGGAATAGAGATGGAGGGGGTTTCAGGATTAGATTAAGTGAAAATGAAATGCGTTCTGCACGCTCTCTTCAAGAGGCTTTCAATCTTCGCTCAACTGTGGCAGTTCTTGGATTTGCTTTAAGGACTCTGGGAGAGATGCTTGAACAGGGAAAATTGGAAGATCTTCTTAATGAATATCGATCTGAAGGAACAAGCTCAGACAGCAGAAGAAGTCATAATTTTAGAAATAATAGAAATAACGATCAAAATAGAAACTCTTTTTCAAATAGTCCTAAACCAAATCCATTTGAAAGGCCCTCCAAACCTCAAGAACAAATAAATAATACTAATCAAGAATCACCAGAAGATATCTCTAAAAAGTCATCTAAAAATGAAAGTGAAGCACTTAATCAAGATGCAATTTCTACTGAAGAAAATAAAATTGATATTCCCTCAGACTAAATAATTCATGCATCAAAAACGTGTTTTATCTGGCGTTCAACCTACCGGATGCCTTCATATAGGTAATTGGCTAGGAGCTATTCGCAATTGGGTGGAGCTGCAAGAGGAACACGAAACTTTTGTTTGTGTTGTTGATTTACATGCTATTACAACTCCCCATGACCCCAAAACATTAGCCAAAGAAACAAATTCCACCGCCGCCCTATACCTTGCATGTGGAATGAATCCGGAAAAGTCATCTATTTTCATTCAAAGTCAGATTCCCGCTCATAGTGAACTCTGCTGGATTCTCAATTGCTTAACTCCTTTGAACTGGATGGAAAGAATGATTCAATTCAAAGAAAAATCAATTAAGCAAGGAGATAATGTTTCTATAGGACTTTTGGACTACCCAGTATTAATGGCAGCAGATATTCTTTTATATGATGCAGACTTAGTTCCTGTAGGAGAAGACCAAAAGCAACATCTAGAACTTGCAAGAGATATTGCTCAACAAAGAATTAATGCTAGATTCTCTACAAAAGAGAATAATATTTTAAAAGTTCCAAAACCTTTAATAATAAAAGAAGGTGCAAAAGTTATGAGTCTTACTGATGGAACGAATAAAATGAGTAAAAGTGATTCTAATGAATTCAGCAGAATTGCATTACTTGATCCTCCTGATCTTATAACAAAAAAAATCAAACGAGCAAAAACTGATTCTGAAATTGGATTAGAATTTAATAATCCTAAAAGACCTGAAGCAAGTAACCTTTTATCTATTTATTCAATACTTAGTGGGAAAGCTCCACAAATAGTTTCTGAAGAATGCGCTGACATGGGTTGGGGAAAATTCAAGCCTCTCTTAAGTGAAGTTCTAGTATCAGCACTTGAACCAATTCAAATAAAATATAAAGAGCTTATTCAAGATCAAACAGAATTAGATAAAATACTGGAAAAAGGTAGATTACGTGCAGACGAAATCTCTAGAAAGACTCTAAATAGAGTAAAAGAATCAATAGGATTTCTCAATAGAGATTATTAATCATGCCTAAGATAACTCTTCCTGACGGTACTATAAAATCATTTGAGAAACCAGTCACAACAATGGAAGTTGCTGAAGAGATTGGTCCTGGACTAGCTAAAGCCGCTTTAGCGGGGGAAGTAAATGGAGAACTTTTAGATACATGTATTCCTATCAAATCAGATTCAATTTTAAGAATAATTACATCAAAAGATAAAGAAGGTCTCGAGATAATTCGCCACTCATTTGCACATCTTATTGGGCACGCGGTGAAACAACTTTATCCAGACGCAAAGATGGCGATAGGTCCTGTAATAGAAGATGGTTTTTATTATGATATTTCTTACAAAGATACATTTACTCCTGAAGACCTTGAGAAGATAGAAGCCAGAATGAAGGAACTTGTTGATCAAAATTATAATATTTTTGTTGAAATAGTTTCCAAAGAGGAAGCTAAAAATACATTTATTAGTAGAGATGAAGATTACAAACTTGAGATAGTTAATGAAATCCCATTAAATGAAACAATAAAGCTATATAAGCATCAAGAATATACTGATATGTGTAGAGGTCCTCATGTACCTAACACCTCTCATTTAAGAGCATTTAAATTATTAAAAGTTGCAGGAGCATATTGGCGTGGAAATTCGGATAATGAAATGCTACAAAGAATTTATGGAACTGCCTGGAGAAGTTCAAAAGAGCTAAATCTTTATATAAAAAATATAGAGGAAGCAGAGAAAAGAGATCATAGAAAACTAGCTAAAAAGCTATCATTATTTCATACTCAGGAAGAAGCTCCTGGTATGATTTTTTGGCATCCAAATGGCTGGGCAATATATCAAGTACTTGAAAAATATGTTAGGGAAGTATTAGTTAAAAATGACTATAAAGAGATAAGGACTCCGCAAGCTGTTGATAGATCGCTCTGGGAAAAATCTGGACATTGGGAAAAATTTAAAGAGGACATGTTTACTACAACTTCAGAAAACAGAGAATATGCCATAAAGCCTATGAATTGCCCATGCCATGTTCAAGTCTTTAATCAAGGGTTAAAAAGTTATAGAGACCTTCCAATAAGACTTGCAGAATTTGGCTCTTGTCACAGGAATGAACCTTCTGGATCATTGCATGGACTAATGAGAGTAAGAAACTTTACTCAAGATGATGCTCATATCTTTTGCTCAGAAGAACAAGTTCAAACAGAAGTTACAGAATTCATAGATCTTGTTTTCGAAGTTTATAAATCATTTGGGTTTGATTCTATTTTAATAAAATTATCTACAAGGCCAGAAAAGCGTGTTGGCACTGATGAAGTCTGGGACAAGTCTGAAAAGGCTCTTTCAGACGCTTTAGATTCAAAGGGGCTTGAATGGTCTTTACTGCCAGGAGAAGGTGCATTTTATGGGCCAAAGATAGAGTTCTCCTTAAAGGATTGTCTTAATAGAGTTTGGCAATGCGGCACAATACAAGTCGACTTTTCAATGCCTGAAAGACTTGGAGCTTCATACATAAATGAGCTAGGAGATAAAGAAGTTCCTGTAATGCTTCATCGAGCAATCTTAGGATCATTTGAGAGGTTTATTGGCATTTTAATTGAACATTATGCTGGTTTATTTCCTGTTTGGTTAGCACCTGTTCAAGTTATTGTTATGGGAATTACAGACAGGAATAATAATGCTTGTGTAGCAACTACAAAATCATTAAGTCAACATGGTTTCAGGGTCGAATCTGATCTTAGGAATGAAAAGATTGGGCTAAAGATAAGAGAAAGCACAATAAGAAAAATTCCATACTTATTAATTATTGGAGATAAGGAAGAAAAGAGCAATCAGGTATCTTTAAGAACAAGAGAGGGAAAAGATTGCGGGTCTTTTGATTTAGAAGAAGTAATTTCAATAATTGATCAAGCAATCTCACTCAAAGGCTTAAAAATAAAGAATTGATAATTATTCTACTTAATTTTATATTAATAAATCAATCAATTGAATAATTAATGTTATGAATTTTCTTGCTTGTGATATCGGAGGCACAAAGACTCTTTTAGCCATTTATTACTGGAAAGATGGCATAAAAGAAAGGTACAAAAAGCAATATTCATCTAGAGATTGGGACTCATTCTATTTAATACTTTCTGATTTCCTAGAAAAAATGCCTAATCAAATAGAAAAGCCTAGAGTCGGATGCATAGGCATAGCTGGAAGAGTTTCAAATAACTCTTGCCATTTGACTAATTTAAGCTGGGAAATAAGTTCTAAAAAAGTATGCGAGCGAACAAGTCTTGATCAAGTTGAATTAATAAATGATTTCTCAGTTATCCTTTATGGACTTAATCATTTAAATGATCATCAATATGTAGTAATTCAAGAAGGATATGACATTAAACCCCTTTTAAGAAAAGGAATGGTTGCTGTTTTGGGGGCTGGTACTGGCCTAGGAATGGCTAGAGGAATAGTCTCGGATAATGGAATCACACCATTAGCTAGCGAAGGAGGTCATAGTGAATTCGCTCCCAGATCAGACGAAGAATGGGCCCTTAGAAAATGGATAAAACGAGAGTTAAGTATTGAGAGAGTCTCTGTAGAAAGAATTGTTAGTGGAACAGGTTTAGGTCATATAGCATGTTGGAAATTAATGCAATCAGAAGCAAAATCGCATCCCCTTAGAAGTTTGGCGGAAAATTCAAGAGCCAAGAAAAAAACAATTCAGGCTGATCTACCCTCAATTGCAAGTCAATATGCAATGCACGGAGACAAGTTAATGGTGGAGGCTTTGGAGATGTGGCTTAGCGCATACGGCTCAGCAGCTGGAGATTTTGCTTTAAAGGAACTTTGCTATTCAGGCCTATGGATTGGAGGAGGGACAGCTAGCAAGCATTTGAAAGGAATAACATCTATTACTTTTAAAGAAGCATTTAGAAACAAAGGCCGTTTTAAAGATTTAATGAGAAGAATCCCTGTCATAGCCTTGATAGATCCTGAAGTTGGCTTGTTTAGTGCAGCATGCAGAGCTCATATCCTTTCCAGCAAGATGGGAGACTTAGCTCAATAGTTAGGAACTAATGCGGCCACCGCTGATAGGAGAAAAAGTAATCGTGGAAGTTCCTTCCACAACGGCAAACATAGGCCCAGGCTTTGATTGCCTAGGTGCTGCATTGAGCTTAAAGAATGAATTTACTATCAAAAGGATTGAGGGAACAGCTGAAAGATTTGAATTAATAATGGAAAGTACAGAAGGCAATCATTTGCGTGGAGGGCCAGAAAATCTTTTCTATAGAGCAGCGCAAAGAGTTTGGAAAGCTGCTGAAATAGAACCCGTTGCCCTTGAAGCCAGGGTCAAGCTTGCAGTCCCTCCAGCGAGAGGGCTTGGAAGTAGTGCTACTGCAATTGTTGCGGGACTAGTAGGAGCAAATGCACTAATGGGAGAACCTCTCCCAAAAGAAAAGCTTCTAGAACTTGCTATTGACATCGAAGGGCATCCAGATAATGTTGTGCCTTCATTGCTTGGAGGACTTTGTCTTACAGCAAAAGCAGCATCGGAAAGATGGAGAGTAATCAGATGCGACTGGGATAGCTCAATTAAAGCAGTTGTAGCAATTCCATCATTAAGGCTTAGTACAAGCGAGGCTCGACGAGTGATGCCCAAGAATATTCCAATAAATGATGCCGTCATGAATCTTGGAGCCATCTCACTTCTTCTTCAAGGTCTTAGAACAGGAAATAACGAACTAATATCAGACGGCATGCACGACCGCTTGCATGAGCCATATAGATGGGGGCTTATAAAAGGAGGACTTGAAGTTAGGACTGCTGCAATAAAAGCTGGGGCGCTAGGGTGCGCAATAAGCGGAGCAGGTCCTAGTATTTTGGCTTTATGCGAAGAGTCTCAAAGCAGGATGGTTAGTCAATCCATGGTAAGAGCCTGGGAGCTTGCCGGAGTCGCAAGCAGAGCTCCCGTCCTAGAGCTTCAAAGAAGGGGAAGCGAATGCGTCAAAAAAGTTAATGAGTAGTTATACTTATGGAGAGACCTATGGCTGATAGGTTCTTAACTCATCTTGCTCAAATTATGGAGGCAAATTTGCCCCTTCCTATTGAAAGCCAAGTTACATTCCCATGGCTTTCTCTAATAGTCTTATTGCCAGCGACTGGGGCATTGATAATGCCTTTACTGCCAAAAGGAAAAGAAGGAGATTCAACAATTGCAAGAAACCTTGCTATAGGCTTTCTTCTTTTTGACTTCTTGATAATTGTTGGAGTATTTGCAAATTTATTCAATAAACAATCAAACGAACTTCAACTTGTTGAAAGACTTAATTGGCTGCCATCTATAGGACTTGAATGGTCTCTAGGAGTAGATGGCATTTCTGCTCCATTAGTTGTTTTAAGTGGTTTAATAACTCTTCTATCTGCAATAGCTAGTTGGAAAATCAATAATAAAACAAGACTATATTTTGCCTTATTGCTGGTTCAAGCATCTGCTCAGGCACTGGTTTTCTTATCGCAAGACTTTCTATTGTTTTTCCTTGCTTGGGAATTAGAACTTGTACCCGTTTATCTATTAATTGCCATCTGGGGAGGGAATAGACGTCTTTATGCAGCAACTAAATTTATTTTATATACAGCATTAGCCTCATTATTAATACTAATAAGTGGTTTAGCATTAGCTCTCTCAGGAGATATTTTTACTTTAAATTTAACAGAGCTTGCCCATAAATCCCCTACGGGTACATTCGCGATTCTTTGTTATTTGGGCTTTTTAATTGGGTTTGGAGTAAAGCTGCCAATATTTCCATTGCACACATGGCTTCCAGATGCTCATGGGGAAGCAAATGCTCCAGTCTCAATGCTTCTTGCGGGTGTTTTATTAAAAATGGGTGGATATGCACTATTGAGATTCAATGTGCAAATACTTCCTGACGCACATTTAAAACTTGCCCCAGCATTAATAATTATCGGGATTGTAAATATCATTTATGGAGCATTAAATGCATTTGCCCAAGACAATGTCAAACGTCGTATTGCTTGTAGCTCTGTAAGTCATATGGGCTTTGTTCTCCTTGGGATTGGCGCCATAGATGCTTTAGGAATTAGTGGAGCAATGCTGCAAATGATTAGCCATGGATTAATAGCAGCAGCTATGTTTTTTGTTACAGGTAGCTTTTACGAAAGAACAAATACTTTATCAATTCCAAACATGGGAGGTCTGGCAAAAGTCTTACCTATAACATTCGCTCTTTTCTTAATAAGCTCTCTAGCCTCATTAGCTCTTCCAGGCATGAGTGGATTTGTAAGTGAAATAACTGTATTTCTGGGTATAACAAGTCAAGATGGATTTACTTCTATATTCAGATCAATAACAATTTTACTTGCCGCCATTGGTCTAGTTCTTACACCAATTTATCTTTTATCAATGTGTCGAAGAGTGTTTTTTGGACCAAGGATTCCTGCTTTAGCTTTTACTAAAGAGATGTCTAATAGAGAGCTATCAGTAGGCTTGAGCCTATTAGTTCCAACTTTAGTTATTGGATTCTGGCCTAGAGTAGCAATTGACCTATATGAAAGTTCAACAAATGCTCTGGCTGATGTTCTTTTGAGCCATAATGTGATCTCAATAACTCAATCTATACAATTAAGTTGACATGATAAATAAACAAGAAAGATATCCTTTATTAAAGGGAGAAGGGTTACCAAACTACAAAGAAATTACTCCGGAGGAAATAAAAGAAAGCATTCCTTTTCTGCTTGGTCAACTAAATCAAAAAGTTGATGAACTGGAAAAAATATTAGAAGAAAAAATCAATAAGAACATATCATTAAGATGGGCGGATGTAATGGTCCCTCTACACCTTATTGAGGAAAAAATAAGATGGAGTTGGGGAGTTGTCTCTCATTTAAATGGTGTTTGCAATTCGCCTGAACTTCGCGAGGCATATGCCGAACAACAACCTGAGATAATACGTTTTGGCAACAAAGTCGGACAAAGCAGAACAATATACAAGTCATTATTAAGCCTAAAAGAGAAGGAACGAGACAACCTAAACGAAACTCAATTAAGAATTTTAGAAGCTGAGATAACCTCAATGAACCATAGAGGAGTAGGCCTTAATGGCTCCCAAAAAAATAGTTTTAATTTGAATAGCGAAAGACTTGCAGAACTATCAAATATATTTAGCAATCACGTACTTGATGCAACAAAAGCATGGAGTTTGGTTTTAACCAAAGAAGAAGAAATACTTGGTTTACCTTCAAGAGTTCTTGAAATACTTGCTAACACGGCGAAAGAGGCAGGAGACAAAAGTCAAGATGATTTAGAGCCTACTAAAGAGAAAGGACCTTGGCGAGTTGGCTTAGACATGCCAAGCTACATTCCTTTTATTACATATTCAGATAATAGACATTTACGTGAATTGATATACAAAGCACATGTAAGCCGTGCTAGCGAAGGTCTTCTTGACAATAGAAAAATAATTGAAGAAATACTTACGTTAAGAGCTGATCAGTCAAAAATTCTTGGTTATAACAACTGGGCAGAGCTAAGTCTTACAAGGAAAATGGCTCAAAATACTACTGAGGTGGAGAACCTACTAGAAGAGCTACGTTCAGCTTCCTTAAAGGTTGCAAAAAAAGAACTTCAAGAATTAAAAGATTGTGCTCTTAGGCATAAATCTTCTGAAGCAGATAAACTTGAACCCTGGGACATCAGTTATTGGTCAGAGAAATTAAGAGTTGAAAAATTTAGTCTTAATCAAGAAAAACTTCGACCTTGGTTTCCATTGCCAAAAGTATTAAATGGATTATTCAAATTATGTGGAAAACTTTTCGAAATACAAATAATCCCTTCTAAATCAGATGAAGCACCAACATGGCATAAAGACGTCAAACTATTTGACGTATTAGACAAAGACGGCTCTACTTTAGCTTCGTTCTATCTGGATCCATACAGTAGAGCTGCTACAAAGAGAGGGGGGGCATGGATGGATGAATGCCTAGGGAAAGATATCTCTCTTGAAGGAGACAAGGTTTTACCAGTCGCTTATTTAATTTGCAATCAAACTCCTCCTACAGAAGAGGCTCCTAGTTTAATGAGCTTTGAAGAAGTGGAAACACTTTTCCACGAATTTGGACATGGTCTCCAGCACATGTTAACAACAGTTGACTACCCACAAGCAGCTGGAATAAATAATGTCGAATGGGATGCGGTTGAATTGCCAAGTCAATTCATGGAGAACTGGTGCCTTGACCGTTCAACACTTATGGGAATGGCAAAGCATTGGAAAACTGACGAGCCAATACCAGAAGAAGAGTTTAAAAAGCTAAAGCAAAGTCGTACATTCAATTCTGGAATGGCTACATTAAGACAAGTACATTTTGCGATAACAGATATCAGACTGCATAGTCAATGGAATAAAGACTTAGGCATTAGTCCTGACCAAATCAGGAGAGAAATCGCAAAATCAACAACTGTAATAGATCCAATAAAGGAAGATCAATTCCTATGTTCTTTTAGTCATATATTTGCTGGTGGTTATGCCGCTGGTTACTATTCATACAAGTGGGCTGAGGTTCTCAGTTCAGATGCATTCTCTGCATTTGAAGAAGTTGGACTTGATGATGTACAAAAAGTCAGCGAGACTGGTAGACGTTTTCGTGACACAGTCTTGAGTCTGGGTGGGAGCAGGTCTCCATCAAAAGTTTTTGAAGCCTTTAGAGGTAGACAGCCATCAACAAAAGCACTCATAAGACATTCAGGGCTATAAAGCGATAGCTAAATTTAATATTTATTCGTCAAATACAAAATAGATTCTCTTTCTTATATATTTTTAAAATATCTGTTGAATTGTATTAAGTTAGATAAGCCAATAACCTTGGTTTTACAACTTACTTTCTTGAAGAAAGCACATTTAAGAGAAAATTATTTCTACTTAGAATTTTAACTTCGTACCCTAATTTTTAATACTTATACTTTTGTAAGGAATTCTATTTATAAGGTTAAACAAGAATTAAGTGTAGTAAAATGAGTTTAAAATTATCTCTATGAAATCAGCAGAAGAAATACTTTCTAAAAACTATAATTCAAATTTATGGAATACTTATAAAGGTATAACAGAAGATGCTAAGCAATCAGAGGATTTAAGGGATTGCGCTAAAGAGTATGTAAGCAAATGTAGATTAAGACTACTTAAGTACATTCCAATTAAAGGTACCAATATACTTGACATGGCATCAGGCCCAATTCAATACCCTGAGTATTTAGAATATTCAGTCAATTACGAAAAAAGGTATTGCATAGATTTGTCTTCAAAGGCTTTAGAAGATGCAAAAAATAAATTAGGTGAACATGGCATATATTTACATGGTAGTTTTTTCGATATACCTCTCGAAGCCAATTATTTTGATTGCGCAATAAGCTTGCATACCATCTATCATATAGATAAAGAAAAACAAGAAGAGGCTGTAAGGAAACTATTAAGTGTTACAAAGCCAGGGAATCCAGTAATTATTGTATATTCAAACCCTCAATCTCTAGAAAGTATTTTGATCTATCCTTTGAAAATATTGCTTAATTGCTTAAATGCACTAAGAGAAATTAGATTCTTGAAGAAATCCAATAAATTTACACATCAAAAAAATTACTTCAAGCGTTATCCCTTAAAATGGTGGATTCGCTTTGATGATATTGCAGATGTAAAAATAAGACCTTGGCGAACATTTAGTGCAAAAATACAAAAAGTTTTTTTCCCAAATAATTTTATTGGCAAATATCTATTCCAATTACTCTTTAAGGCTGAGAGCAGATTCAGTAGATTCTTTACACTTCTTGGTACATATCCAATAATAATACTAACGAAAAGATAAGTCATACAAACTGATAAACTAAACCTTGATTAGAAATTAAGGTTTAGAATTATTCTATCTATTATTAACTAAGGATGTATCTAATAGCTTATAGAATAGAATTAGATCAGCAAAATTCTTGGCATCCTAATTTAGAGATTTCGTAAGATCTTTTGAGTAATAATATCTATTGCAGAAGAATTAGATATTAAATCTTTATGAGTTAAGACTGGTATTTTATAAGCTTTTCCAATCAATAGTCTTGCCTCCCAGCCAGGGAAAACCATTAAGTCCCAGAAACAAAAAAAGCTTACTGGATTAACAACATATAGCATTCGCACATCTCTATTTAGATCTTTCAAGAAAATGCTTCCTCTCTTCATCTCAGCGATCCCTATAAGCAGCCAAGAAGGTACCACCTGAGCCGTGAACGTACCTTGATGAGGAGTCCCAATACTAAAAAACCTTCTAGTCCTTTTTGTTCCCTCCATTCTTTGAAGCCAATATCGAACGACTAATCCCCCCATTGAGAATCCAACTATATCAAAAGATTCATCTTCATTTAAAGTCTCACAAATATAATTATCTAGCTTTTCTGCCAAAGTTTTTATAGAAACATTTCCTAGTCCATGAGGTAAGTGTGGAGCAAGGACTCGTAATCCAATACTTTCAAGTCGAAGTACAAGCCTATTAAAAACATTAGGTTTATCCCATAGCCCATGAACCATAATAATAATTTTAGTTCGTCTTAACATCGTAGATTAAATCTCATAATTACGACTCATTTCTATCTCAACACTTCCTTGAAATCCCTTAATAGGTGGTCTACATTTTTTTAAAAGAATTTTAATGGGGATTGGTCCATACAAGCCCTCAAGATAGTCAAGGATTTTGTCGCCAAACATCTCAATGGTCAAACATTTAATTGTAAAACTGAGCTTCTGCAAGCCTTTTATGGCGACACTGTAGTCAGCCGATAATTTCACATCGTCATAAGTTGCGGCATTAGAGACATCAATCCACAAACTAATGTCAAGAAGGAAATCTTGTCCTAACAGCCTTTCACTTTCAAGAACACCAACATGAGCCCAAAGATTGACACCTCTTATTTTTATAACTCCTGAAGGTAGCTTATTTCTCATAAACTTAAATCCTTATGAATAAAGGATTTCTTCCCTGAAACAAAGTCAGCAGCAATATGCCCGTTTCCTCTTAGGAAGTATTTGTAAGTCACCAATCCTTCTAATCCTACTGGCCCTCTAGGAGGTAAGGTTTGCGTACTAATTCCAACTTCAGCACCAAATCCATATCTAAAACCATCTGCAAATCGAGTTGAACAATTGTGATATACACCTGCACTGTTAACAGACATCATAAATTTCTCGGCAATCTGTAGATTATTAGTAACTATTGCATCTGTATGACGAGAACCGTATTGATCTATATGTTCTAACGCTTCTTCTAAACCTGAGACAACTTTAATAGAAAGAATCAAATCCAAATATTCAGTTGACCAATCACTTTTTTCGGCGAGAGTAGCTACCCCAAAGGAATTACTTACCTTATCACCTTTAAGAAGTACACCTCTTTCAGAAAATTCTGGTATTGCCTGTTTCAAAAATTGTTCAGCAATAGACTCATGAAGGAGAAGAGTTTCAATTGAATTACAAGCTGCTGAGTATTGTGTTTTGCTATCCAAAGCAATACGAACACCTTGAGGGATATCACAATGAGAATCAATGTAGAGATGACATATACCGTCAGCATGACCAAGAACAGGAATACTTGTATTGTCTTGAATAAATCTGACTAGTTCATTGCTTCCTCTAGGGATTATCAGGTCTATTAGTCCATCCAATCGAAGCATTGCCATACTTTCTTCTCTAGATGTCAATAAACAAAGCGCATTAGACTTGACACTAGTTTTAGACAATCCTTCTTGAAGAGTTTTAATGATTGCTGTATTAGTTAAGGTTGCTTCACTTCCTCCTTTAAGAATCGCTCCATTACCAGAACGAATAGCAAGAGAAGCTATCTGGATAACAGCATCGGGTCTTGCTTCAAAAATAACGCCAAGGACTCCGAGAGGGACAGTACATCTTTCAAGAATCAAATCACTATCTAATTCACGGTTTAATTGGCTTAATCCTATAGGGTCTTGCAAGCCTGCTACTTTCCTTACTCCCTCAACAGCAACTAATAATTTTGAATGATCTAATTTCAATCTCGCTAATAATGACTTATTAATCCCTTCATCCTCAGCTTTTCGCAAATCAATAATATTTGCATCAACAATCTCATCAGCTCTACTATTCAATGCCTCTGCCATAGAGAAAAGGGCTTGCTTGCGTTTGTCATCTGAGGCAAGACATAACTCTTTAGATGACTTTCTAACCTCTAAAACTCTTTGATATAAATCATTGGATGGTTCTGGGATAGTTGAAAGATTTTTCATTCTGCAAAATTGTCTTAGCTTTATATTGCCCCAAAAAGGGACAATATTACTGATAAATTTTTCATGCGCTTACTATATTTAATCATCCATTAACTATTTAAGAGAATAGTCTTAAGAGAGAACGTCACTAAAAATGATCTAATTTTACCAATTAAACCCTGCTTTAAATTTAGAACAAAAAAAGATTTCCTAAATATATTATTCCTTCTTGAGTTTTATATCTATACAAGGAAAGGATAGATCAATATCTAACGAATATTTCAACCAGGCTCTGCCAATTACCATTTTGATCATAAGATCCTTGTAATCCTAGGTTCTGGTTTAACTGAAAAACAACAGTTCCTTGAGGAGGTATATCATCTCTATTTGGAGTTGCTTGAATCAAAAAACTTATTCTATCTGTCAAATCAATCCCTACTTCCGTTACCCAAGCTTGTTGAGATAACAAACCGTCAGTGTTCTCATCGGAGCTATTAGCTGACTGATTATCGACTACTTCCGACTCTGGGGCGACTGTGTTTACATATGCTGGATAAAGATTGATTTGTAGTCTCTCATTAAAAGCACCACTGATATTCCCCAAAACAGGAGAAACAAGTGATCGACTTAGGACATCCGCAAAAACAGAACTATCGTTACCTTTAAATAAATTCGCCAGTGAATTGCCACCTATTAGACCCAATAATTCACTCTGAGGAAGTGGTGGCTTACTTCTAATCTGATAGTTGTCTTTTAAACGATCAGCCGGTCCAGTTGCAATTACTTCTACTTTCACAAAACGTGATCCCCCTATCCCTATGGAGCTAGATCCATTAGTAGCAAAATCACTAGAAGAGCTCACTTCTCCAGGATCGATTACAGTCTCAGGGATACGTGTTGTTAATTTAACATCTACATAAGGGATCAGTCCCATATCAGGAACAAAAATCGCTACATTTGGCTCACGCCTATCTAAGACAAAAGTAGTCGTAAATAAATTAACCCGCCCAGTCAGTAGGCGTACTAATCCACTGGCATTAATAGTTTGATCTAATCCTCCATTCAACAAAAGAAAACCTTCCACTTCAAAGCTAGCTACAGGTTGAGAAACAATTCGGAGTCGAGGACCAAGATTTAACCTTAGGTTATCAAAACTTACAGAAGAGAATCCCTTAGGAATAGCTGATTTAACCATCTTGCTTGCAGGAGCATTATCATTGCCAATAAATAAAACTAGTGGTGATTGACGATCCCAACTTTGCTCAGGTAATTGAATGGTTTTACTCATTCCATATCCATTAGATATCTTTTTAGATTTAGATTTATTTTTTTTTGTACTTCCAGATCTTTGAGTGGAGATCGAACCTTTTTCAACTGTAATTTCGCCGCCTATTACAGGTTTAATCAATGCTCCACGTACTACTAATTTCGAAGATACTAGAACATCTGAGAAAGAAGATTTAAGATTAACACCGTTAATTTTTATAGAGAGGGGATTGCTTTCCTCCTCCTCCTTAAACAAAGAGATATTACCGCTACCATTTATTACACCTATATCTCCTGCCTTCGCGCTTAGTTGTTGTATTTCAACTCTATTAAAGTCAAACAGCATTGTACCGTTAATGTCATTGAGAAGTTTTTCGTTGAGCAATATTTCTCCATTCTTTAGAACCAAAAAACCATTTGCCTTTGGTTTATCTATCGTTCCTGTTATCAACAACCTAATATCAGCACTGCCAGCCTTCCACTCAATTTCATTTTCAAATAAATCATCAACGAAATTAATACCATCTCCATGACTTTCTATCCTTAAATTGATTGGCAAAGACTCAACCAGTGGAACATCGCCAATTAAAGTTAAGGGTTTTGTTGACAAAGAATTTTGAAGCTTTATATCAAGCTTCAAAATTGATTCTGAAATATCAATCTTTCCTTTCTTTAAAAGCAATTTATTTTTTCCCAAACCAACTTCATTGAAAACAAGATCCGCAGTCAGCTCTGGTTTTCTATTTCCCAATCGGTATCTACCATTTAGCCCAAACATACCTGTCAAACCAGTAGGAGAAGGTACGAATAATGAAAGAAGAGAGAAAGGAATATTTTCAAAAGTGAATTCACCCCAACCAATCTGTAAGGGTCCCTTAATAGTGACTCCAAATGGTTTAATGTCAGTCTCCTTTTTGATCTTTTGAGATTTAGGCCAAAGTTTTCCAGAAGCCTTTAAATCAATATTTAGCTTTTGTAGATTCTCTCCTTGTACGTCAATCACACCATTAACAAATCCTTTTATATCGTTAGGATTAATTATTTCCTTTATCTCCTTTAGTTGTTGATCTTTTGATAAAGCAATAATCGAACGTATCCACTCTCTCAGCTGATTGTCAAGAGATTCTCTTTTCGGGTTAATAGCAAATCCCCCTAAATCTTTTGCACGTCCATCAGATGAAGGTGTTTGAATATTAACTTTTGGTAATTGAATTGCAGTTGAAATCAACCATGCAGGACTTATTTTTTTTAGCTCTGTTCTAGACCATAAGGATCCATTAACACGACCTTTTGTAGAAATAGATATTTTCCCTTGATCTAATGGATAAAGTTCGCCATTAATGGCGTAAGTCTTGTCAAAGTAATTCCCTACTATCTGAGCTTCTTTTAACTTAAGACCTGTTAATCTTGGATAGCCTAACAATAAGTTGCCGTTTAAAGAAAGAGGGTTTGGAGCGAAGTTCCCAGAGCCAGATAATTTACCAAAGATTCTTTTAAATCTCTTTTCAGGAGGAAGAGCTAGTTCAATTCGATCCAACCTAAAATCTCGAGCCGACCATACATAACTCTGCTGATCTCTGGTCACAGAGATGTCTCCACCTAAGCGTCTAATCGTTAAAAAATCTAAACCCCAATTTGCATCAAGATTTGCAGAAATGCTTGCAGGGAGGGCTGCTCCAACAGATTTCATCTCCAACTCTCCTCCTTTACCAGAAAAACCTATAAAATTTCCACTCCATTTTTCTTGTAAGCGAATACTACTGAATTGAGGGTTTTCTAGTGAAAAAGACAAATTTGTAGTCAATTCAGATAACGGACCTTCAACTTTGCCATTTGATGAAAGGTTTCCAGATAATGATTGCCCAGTGAATGCTCCTAAAGAATTTAAAGGATAGTCATCCAAAGTAAAGTCAGCTACTAAAACACCAGCAGTCAAACCTGCTTCTTTAAAGAAAAAAGGTAACGATGCCTTCAGCTCTAATCTCGCCTGAGAGTTATCTTCAATCTTTACTAAGGAAGAGAGTCCCAATCTTAAGTTTTTCGAATCATCAAAAGGAATATTTCCGGTAATATCAGCAGTCCATATTCCATATTTAAAAGTAGTTAATGGCAAGCGAACTAAATTATCTTGACAAGTTAATGCTGCATTATTTGATGTCAAGGAATCCTTCAAGGCCCCACCTTCAAGATGGAATCCATAAATACCTAGTGCTCCTTCACAACTAAAGGTTCCATCTTTCACACCTAAGTACAAAGCACCATTAACAGTACCTTTCGTTTTTAAACTTAAATTTGTTGGCAACACGCCATCAAGAGCTTCTAACTGAAATTTTCTTAATCCAGCTTTCGCTTCAAACTCTAATTTATTCCAATTGCCATTTCCCTTTACTTGCAAAGAGCCATATTTAGGTAAATCAAGCCTCAAATCTCCCTTAACCTTACTTTCAGCGAGATTTAATTTTATCCTGGAATTTGGTTTAACTAATATCTTTGATGGCTCAAAGAATATCTCAGAAGAATCATTTAGACGAAATTGAAGTTCCAAATTTGGCGACTTACTTCCTTTAGATGTTCCAAGTACCCAATAAGAACCTTTATTATTCCGCGTTAAATTAACTCTTGCCTTACTTAAAGTAAAAATAAGTACTGGACGCCTATTTAACAAACTTGAGATTGGGGCGACCTGAACTTTTAAGTTAGATACATTCGCTGTTGATTTATCTTTATAACCAGCTAATAATTTTGTAGGACCTAAGGATATGCCCCAGGGCCTTAATCCGTTATATTGTCCAATTAGCAAAGGGTGTCCAAGCTTTTTCGAAAGATCCTCTTCTAACTTTGGCTGGTACCACTCAATTATTTTCTTTGCCAACCAATCTGCAGAAGAAAAACCAATTACGCCTATTGCAATCAAAGAGCCCCCCATGAGAGTTGCTCTCAAAACCTTTAAGTATTTTCGCTTTACTCCCATGAAGTTCTATCTACCTTTAGGGCAGCAATCAAAATATAAGGACTGATTGTCATCTTCACCAGCTGATGTCCATTTCTCAAATACTTCAAGATGCAACCACTTGGTTTGCGTGGTTAGGATTAGTCCTACTAATACTCACTATTTTATTTTTCATATTCAATTGGAATGGCAAGTTTAGGCTTGTTGGGTCAACTATATTCACCCTCTTACTTTCTGCAAGTTGTTGGGCATTTACAGAAAGTTATAGGCCTCCCATTAACATTGAAGGTGCTATATATACCCCAATCGTTTATGACAATGGTTACGACCTTGTCGTAGCCCAAGCACCTAATGACTTTCCAAAAGAAGCAATACAACCGACCCTTGAACAAATAGCTAGTAACCTAAAGGGTGTAGGAAGAAATAGATCTTTAGTTAATGTTCGTCTGAGGAAAGTAGAAGACTTAGGAAATGGAGTTAGTAAACCAGTAATTATAGGAGAAGTCCTAAGAGATGTTGTAAAGAACATCACCTTGCCTATTCCCAACTCAATTGATCTGAATACTGATGGGGAAATCCCAAGTCAAATAAAAACAGAAGCAGATCTAATCGAAGATGATTCCCAGCAAATCGAAATTCAAACGGATCTAGGTTGAAAACACAAGACCCCTTTAAAAACATTCCAAAAAATTTTCAAGAAGAAAAGAAAATTCTTTTGTCACTAGGAATAAATTCATGGGCTCAAATCAAGAGATTAAAAGATGAGGAACTAACAAAAATAACCCAAACAACAATGGCCACCTCAAGGAATCTCAAACGACTACGGTGTATAGCTAATCTTATCTGTGATCTTAAAGTTTCTTTAGGAGAAGCCGCTTTACTGATGCATTCAGGAGTATCAACTATTCAAGCTTTGTCTGTATTATCCCCTGCAGAATTGGTCCAAAAGACTGGTCGTTTTGAACGTTTCCTAAAGACTGGTCGACAACCCATTATTAATCTCCAAAAAGCTCATTCATTAATTACAAAAGCAATTAAACACAATCATCAAATCGGCTTAGACCAAAAGCAACATTAACAAGATTTCTTAGGGCCTTAAAATAGCTATATAATCAAAGAACTATTCAGAATAAATACAAACCAATTATGGGCTACATAATTGCACTAACTATCGCACTTCTTAGCTCTAATTCATTGTCGCAGGCTCAATCTACTCTGTTAGAAAGTGTCAAGAGAAATCCTAAAGAAGCTATTGCCTTATGTTCAAAATTCAAAGCTCTTAATGCTAAAGGAATATCAGCAAGTTCAAAGGAATCTATTTTATCTATTTCCAGAAAGCGAAACCTTAGCTCAATAGATGCTGAAATAATTTCAATGTACGTTAGGGGACTACATTGTCCTGATGTTGTCTGAAAAATTTAGAAGTCTTGGAAAAAATAAGCTATAGAGATGAATATTTAATTCTTGATGATGGAGTAAAACTAAGCTCAAGAGTATGGCTTCCCAATAATGGAAGGGGCCCTTGGCCAGCCTTATTGATGCGACAACCTTATGGAAAAGAAATTGCTTCAACAGTGACTTACCTACATCCTAGTTACTTTGCGAGCCATGGTTTTCTAGTAATTATTCAAGATGTTCGCGGACAAGGTAGCTCTGAAGGTGATTTTTCAGGGTTTTCGCAAGAAGCTTCTGATACAACTAGAACTCATAAATGGGTTAGGGATTTACCTGAATGCAATGGCTTATTAGGTACATATGGATTCTCATACCAAGGCCTTACTCAACTAGTTTCAATACCTAATTCAACACCTCCTGACTGCTTAGCCCCAGCCATGACAGGACTTAATGAGAGCGATCACTGGAGTTGCGAGGGTGGTGCTTTTTGGTGGCACATAGGGCTCTCTTGGGGATTACAACTGGCTGCACAAAAAGTTAAACGTCTTAAAAATAAGAATGGATGGTTAGAGATAAGAAAAAGTCTTGAAAATGGAAGCTACCTTAGAGATGGGCCTCAAATATTAGAAAAATATGATCCTCAAGGGATGGCAATGCAATGGCTCAATAAATCAAAAAACAATTCGAAAAGTTGGACTATCCATAAACCCTCAAAAGATTGGCTAATTAAACCTATGCTTTTAATTGGAGGTTGGTGGGATCCTCATTTAATTGGAATACTTGATATCTATCAACATGCTTTACAAGCTGGAGGTAGACCTTACCTACATATTGGGCCTGCAACTCATCTACAATGGTGGGAGGGGACTGAGCATCTGTTACTGAATTTTTTTAAATACCATCTTCAAGAACAAACTAAATTAGGTTTCTCATCGAACTATAAACATCTCTGGAATTTAACCACTAAGAAATGGGAAAAATCAGAATTTAATAGCAAAATAATGCCCGAATGGTGGGGGTTAGCCACAGAGGGCAAAGCTTGTGTAAATACTGATGATGGGATTTTAAAAAGCAACTCAAATAGCTCTGGACATATTGTTATAGTCCATGACCCCTGGAGACCATTCCCAGCTATAGGTGGACATTTAAGCCCTCAGCCTGGCGAGACAGACAGGAAGGAATTAGACAAAAGATTTGACGTAGCTACTTTTACTACTTCTAAATTAAATAAGTTAATCAGACTAGAAGGTATACCAATAGTTGAATTAGAAGCTTCATCAGATAAGAAGGGGTTTGATATTTACATAGCCTTATCAATAGTTAATGAAGAGCAAACAAAAGTTTCACAACTTTCAACTGGTTTTCTAAGAGTTATTGGAACTAATGCAATGGAACCCAAAGTAAGAAAAATAAAACTTCAACCCTTACTTGCTGACTTCAAAGAAGGCACCAGACTTCGTCTATCAATTGCTGGAGCTGCATGGCCAGCTATTGGGATCAACCCAGGGGACGATAATCTTTCTTGTGGAGCCCCAGACTCTGATTGCTTGGTTACTACTATTTCAATTAATATTTCAAAATCAAAGCTTTATATCTCTCCCCTTCTTGATCAAGAAATCTCAAGAAAGGGCGGTAAGCAGATTAAGCTCTAACTTCACATCTCCAGTCCATCATGGCTACAAGTGTTATTTTCGACTGGCTGGCCAAAGAAGGGCAAAAGCTTTCAGAGTGCAAACATGACAGTCCCTTTTCTATCCTAGGGCCTCAAGCACATGAAGATAAATGGATAATTAGAGCTTGGGTACCTGAGGCAGAGAAGGTATGTCTATTAATTAACCAACAAGAAATTGAACTAACCAATCCAAATCATCCATGGATTTTCGAGACAATCCTCAGTAAAAACCCTGGTTCCAAATATCAATTAAAAGTCAATAGAGCAGCAATACAACATATTCAAAATGATCCTTGGGCTTTTAGAGATGAATGGATGGGAGAAGTAGATAGGCATCTTTTTGCTGAAGGGAATCATCATCATATTTGGGAAAAGATGGGCGCTCACCTTGTCGAAAGAGAAGGAGTTAAGGGTTCGATGTTTTGCCTTTGGGCTCCAAATGCTAGAAGCGTTTCTGTTATTGGAGAAATTAATTCTTGGGACGGTCGGCATCATCCAATGCAAAAAAGGCTTGGAGGTATTTGGGAATTATTCATTCCAGGAATCAATGAAGGTTGCCTTTACAAGTATGAGATACGCTCTCAAGAGGGACACTGCTACCAAAAAGCTGATCCTTATGGCTTCCACCATGAAATAAGACCGGCAACCGGCTCGATCGTATCTAAATTAAATAATTACGATTGGGAGGATTCTCATTGGATTAACAATCGAGACACAAGTAATCCCCTTGATCAACCTATTGCAGTTTATGAAATGCATCTAGGTAGTTGGTTGCACGCTTCTGCTAACGAACCATTTATAGAAAAGACCGGAGAAGCAAGAGAATGCGTTCCAGCCGCTGAATTAAAGCCTGGTACAAGACTTTTAACTTACAAAGAACTTGCAGACAAATTAATTCCCTATATCAAAGAGAAAGGTTTTACTCATATTGAGTTAATGCCAATATCAGAGCATCCGTTTGATGGCTCATGGGGATATCAAGTTACTGGATGGTATGCACCAACAAGTAGATATGGATCTCCTAATGAATTCAGAGCATTTGTTGATAGATGTCATCAGGAAGGCATTGGAATAATTTTAGATTGGGTACCTGGACATTTCCCAAAAGATAGTCATGGTTTGGCCTTCTTTGATGGGAGTCATCTTTATGAACATTCAGATCCTCGAATTGGAGAGCATAAAGAATGGGGGACCCTAATTTTTAATTACAGTCGAAATGAGGTTCGTAATTTCCTTGTCGCAAATTTAATTTATTGGTTTGATCAATTTCATATTGATGGAATACGTGTTGATGCTGTTGCCTCAATGCTTTATAGGGATTATTTAAGGCCTGAAGGAGAATGGATCCCAAATGAGAATGGCGGAAATGAAAATTTTGAAGCTGTTAAATTCCTTCAACAAGCAAATCATGTTCTTTTTCAAAATTTTGCTGGTGCTCTATCAATTGCAGAAGAGTCAACAACTTGGCCAGGAGTCACTCAACCTACTGATATAGGAGGACTAGGATTCAACCTCAAATGGAATATGGGTTGGATGCATGACATGCTTGATTATTTTGAACTAGATCCATGGTTTAGACAATTTCACCAAAACAATGTAACTTTCTCAATTTGTTATAACTTTACTGAAAACTTTATGCTTGCACTAAGTCATGATGAAGTAGTTCATGGCAAAAGTAATTTATTAAATAAGATGCCAGGTGACGACTGGCAAAAGCATGCAAACACAAGAGCACTTCTGGCCTATATGTGGACTCATCCTGGCAAGAAAACAATCTTTATGGGTATGGAGTTTGGGCAAAGAAAAGAATGGAATGTATGGGATGATCTTGAGTGGGAACTTACGAAATATGAACCCCATAAAGGTATTCAAAGATTAATTTCAGATCTTAACAAGCTTTATAAATCTCAGCCTGCATTATGGAAAGACGATTTTGACGAATATGGTTTCCAATGGATTGATTGTAATGACAATAAAAACTCTGTAATCAGTTTCATGAGAAGGGAGAAAACGGATGGAGAATGGCTTGTTGTTATAGCTAATTTCACACCTCAAGGCCACTCAAACTACAAAGTTGGAGTACCCGTCAATGGGTTCTATGAAGAGCTTCTAAATACTGATGGGGAAAACTATGGGGGCTCAAATATGGGCAATATGGGAGGTAAATTTACGGATGAATGGCATATTCATGGTTACGATTATTCCATCGATTTATCATTACCACCTCTTAGTGTTCTAGTGCTAAAGCACAATCCATCTAAGTCAATTGGAAAAGGTTCTTGAAAATAAAGAGTCGCCAGACACATGAAAACGCACTTTTTAAAAATTCCAAAATCCAAAAAGGTGTGAAGAAGATTCCTTATCAATTGCCCAATGGGCACTAATAGGGCCAGCGTCTAGTAAGTTTCTCGCTTGATATCGTCCTACGAATGAGTAATTCTAAGCCCTTATTACTTCGTGCAGCCTGTGGTGAATCAGTAGATCGTCCACCAGTTTGGATGATGCGCCAAGCTGGAAGGTATATGCAGGTATACCGAGATCTGCGTGATCGCTATCCCAGTTTCAGGGATAGATCTGAAAACCCAGATTTGTCTTATGAAATATCTATGCAACCATTTAGAGCCTTCAAGCCAGATGGTGTAATACTTTTTTCAGATATTCTTACTCCCTTGCCTGGCATGGGTATTCAATTTGACATTATTGAAAGCAAAGGACCAATAATTCAAGATCCAATAAGAAATATTGATCAGGTCAGCTCTCTGAGAAAACTAGTTCCAGCAGAAAGCATGGGCTTTGTTGGAGAAGTTCTTGGGAGGTTAAGAGAAAGTGTTAAAAATGAAGCAGCTGTATTGGGATTCGTTGGAGCTCCATGGACTCTTGCAGCGTATGTCGTAGAAGGAAAAAGCAGTAAAAATTATTCAATAATTAAGTCGATGGCCTTCCAAGAACCCGACTTACTCCATAAACTTCTTAACCATTTTGCTGAATCAATTGCAATTTATCTGCGTTATCAAATTGATTCAGGTGCGCAAGTAGTTCAAATGTTTGACTCCTGGGCTGGACAATTGAGTCCCATCGATTACGACACGTTTGCAGCTCCTTATCAGAAGAAAGTCGTAGATCTAGTTAAAGAAACTCATCCTAATACTCCCGTAATTCTATATATTTCTGGGAGTGCAGGAGTAATAGAAAGAATGGGTAGTACAGGGGTAGATATTGTTTCTCTTGATTGGACCGTTGATATGGCAGAAGGATGTGCAAGACTTCCAAAGGGAATAGGGATTCAAGGGAATGTTGATCCTGGCCTACTATTTGGCTCACCAAATGCCATTAAAGAAAGAATTATAGATACCGTAAAAAAGGCCAAAGGAAGATCTCATATCCTCAATCTTGGGCATGGAATTCTCCCAGGGACTCCAGAAGATAATGCAAAAATTTTCTTTGAGACTGGAAAAAGTATCAATGAATATATTTAATTACTGATTCTTGAAAAAGGCTCGAATACTAATAACAGGAGCAAGTGGCTGTGTAGGGCAATACACAGCCACTTGGTTACTTAAAAATACCGAAGCAGATCTTCTCCTTTGGTTAAGAGATCCATCCAAGCTCACCGCGATAGATTCAAATCATCCAAGAGTTCAGTTAATAGTTGGAGATTTAAGACAACCAGGCATTTTTGCAAATGAATTGTCAACTGTCACAAGAGTTATTCATACTGCAACTGCATGGGGAGATCCAAGCAGAGCCTATGAAGTAAATGTAATTGCAGTTGAAAAACTTTTAGATCTTCTTAACCCAGAGAAAATTGAACAAATTATCTACTTTTCAACAGCCAGTATTCTTAAACATAATCTTTCTCCACTTCCCGAAGCCTTTAGATACGGAACAGAATACATCCAAACGAAAGCTAGATGCTTTAAAGAATTACAAGAGCATTCTTTTTCTGACAAAATAATTGCAATATTTCCAACTCTTGTCTTTGGCGGAAGAGTAGATAGAAAATGCATCTATCCAACAAGTTACTTAACGGAAGGCCTTAACAAAGCATGTGAATGGCTATGGCTCGCTCGCTGGATAAAATTATTTTCTAGATTTCATTTCATTCATGCTGCTGATATAGCATTTATATGCGGACATTTAGCAACTACTCCTAATGGGCCTTATTCTGATGAGAATCAACTTGGGATAAAGAAATTAGTTTTAGGTCAAGAGGCTATTTCGGTGAATGAAGCAATCAAAACTCTTTTAAATTGGAAAGGCATGATTAACACACCCGCTATTCCCTTAACGAATTGGTTAATTGAATTGCTAATAAAAATTCTTCCAATAAAACTGACAACTTGGGATAGATTCTGCATCAAACAAAAAAATTTTATTCACGACCCAATAACTACGCCCGAGAGTTTTGGAGGGAGGAGTTACGCAAAGACACTAAACGAGGTATTACATGTTTCAGGAATAAATAGGAAAAAAAAGCACAAAAGAAGCTAAACTATATAAAGAGATAAAGAACCGAATGATTTCCTTTTTTCGATCACTTGCTGCTGCTGCCTTTTCCTTGTTCCTGGTTGTTTCACTAGGAGTATCCTCAGCTCAAGCAAAAACCGTAGAAGTTAAACTTGGCACAGATGCTGGAATGCTTGCATTTGAGCCAAGCACAGTCAATATAAGCGCTGGTGACACAGTTAAATTTGTAAACAACAAGCTTGCACCTCACAATGCAGTTTTCGATGGAAATGACGACCTAAGTCATCCAGACCTAGCATTTGCTCCTGGTGAGTCATGGGAAAGAACATTTAGCGACTCTGGTACCTATGATTTCTATTGCGAGCCTCACAGAGGCGCTGGAATGGTAGGAAAAGTTGTTGTTAACTAGCCTTAAAGACAAAAAAAAGAGGTGGTAGTTTACCACCTCTTTTTTTTGTCTTTGATTAAAAGTCGAGCTACTCTTAATTACAGTAATTCTTAAACAATCAGTATAGTTTTTTCTAAGTCTAGAAAAAGCTTATTGGCTTTTGTTAGAGCAGTAGAAAGAAGTTCTTTCTTACGAAGAAAATATGTTCTTATGTTAGTAGTTTGAACAAATTGATTTCACTGGCGAAAGCTTACGGTTTTATTTTCACCTAAAAAATATAAAAGAAGACTGTTGATAGGAGAATATATAGAGGAGGTTCTCCAACAAAAAAGATACCTGAGAGAGGACTTAAATCTACTCAAACTGAATGATTTTGAATACTTCTTTTATTAGTGTTAATTAAGAGTGTAAATAACCGAACATCAACTAATCGAAAATGATTCAGATCGGTTTACCTCCTTATCAAAGTATGCGAAAAATAATAATCTCAAATAAATAAGCTTTTTTATATGCAACCTAACGCAGAGCAATTTACTGAGAACTCTTGGTCTGCGATAATCTCCTCCCAAGAGATTGCCAGAAAAAGTAGGAATCAAAAAATAGAATCAGAACATCTTTTTCTAGCACTGATTGAACAAAATAGATTAGCCTCAAGTATTTTAAGAAAAGTTAATATTGAGCGACAGCAGATAAAAGAAGATCTTCAAGAATTCATTAAAAGTCAGCCTAAATTAAATAACGAACCTGAAAGTATGTTTTTAGGTCAAGAGTTAGATAAAGTCTTATCAAAAGCTGAAGAGTATAGAGAATTATTCAAAGACCGCTATATTTCAGAAGAGCATTTAATATTATCTCTTTCTAGTGACAAGAGATGCGGTAAAAACTTCTTTAATAAATATAATATTAATACCGATCTTTTACTTATAAGTATTAAATCAATAAGAGGAAATCAAAAAGTGATCGACAAAAACCCAGAAGACAAATATGAATCTCTTGAAAGATATGGAATCAACTTAACTTCACAAGCTCGAGAGGGGAAACTAGATCCAGTAGTAGGAAGAGATGAGGAAGTCAGGAGAACTATACAGATACTAAGCAGGAGAACAAAAAATAATCCTGTTTTAATTGGGGAACCTGGAGTAGGCAAAACTGCCATAGTGGAAGGGCTTGCGCAACGAATAATTAATGGAGATGTTCCTTCTGCACTTCAAGAGAGACAGCTAATTTCTCTTGATATGGGTGCTCTAATAGCAGGTGCCAAATATCGAGGAGAGTTCGAAGAGAGGCTTAAAGCTGTTTTAAAAGAAGTAACTAAATCAGATGGTCAAATAATTCTTTTCATCGATGAAATACACACAGTTGTTGGAGCGGGCGCCACGGGTGGATCTATGGATGCAAGCAATTTACTTAAACCGATGCTTGCCAGAGGAGAGCTTAGATGTATTGGTGCAACAACAATTACTGAACATAGAAAACATATAGAGAAAGATCCTGCTCTTGAAAGAAGATTTCAACAAGTAATGATTAATGAGCCGACAATAGAAGATACAATTTCTATCCTACGTGGCCTCAAAGAAAGATATGAAGTTCACCATGGAGTACGCATAGCAGACAATGCCTTGGTTGCTGCAGCAACCCTTAGCAATAGATATATAACCGATAGATTCTTGCCTGATAAAGCAATCGATCTAATAGATGAATCCGCCTCTAGGTTGAAAATGGAAATCACCTCAAGGCCTCTGGAAATTGATGAAATAGATAGAAAAATAGTTCAACTACAAATGGAAAAACTCTCTTTAGATAGAGAGTCTGATAATGCGAGTAAAGAGAGGCTAAAACTTATCGAAGTAGAGCTGAAAGAACTACTAATAAAGCAAAACTCTCTAAATACTCAATGGCAAAAAGAAAAAGAAT
This sequence comes from Prochlorococcus sp. MIT 1223, assembly GCF_034092465.1. Classification (NCBI taxonomy): domain Bacteria; kingdom Bacillati; phylum Cyanobacteriota; class Cyanophyceae; order Synechococcales; family Prochlorococcaceae; genus Prochlorococcus; species Prochlorococcus sp. MIT 1223. The sequence goes on along the minus strand of NZ_CP139303.1, from coordinate 15,016 downwards.
CAATTGATGGAATTTCATCAATTAAAGAGGAGATTGAAAAGGTGCAACTACAGATAGAACAAGCCAAAAGAAATTATGATTTAAATAAGGCAGCCGAACTGGAATACGGCACTTTGGGCAATCTCTTAAAGGAATTAGATGAAAGAGAGAATAATTCAGAAGAAAGTTCCCTTCTACGCGAAGAGGTTACAGATAATGATATCGCTGAAGTAATTTCTAAGTGGACATCTATACCTATCAAAAAATTAGCCAAATCAGAAATAGAGAAGCTGCTTGACCTAGAAAACTCTCTTAAAGAAACAATTATCGGACAAAATGAAGCTATTCGGTCTATATCTGATGCAATACAAAGATCAAGAACAGGCCTAAGTGATCCAAATAAACCTATCGCAAGTTTTTTATTTTTAGGTCCTACAGGAGTAGGAAAAACAGCACTTTCGAAATCACTTGCTTCGCAACTGTTTGATAACGAGCAATCAATGATAAGGATAGATATGTCCGAATATATGGAGAAACATTCCGTAAGCAGATTAATTGGAGCGCCTCCAGGATATATCGGACATGAATCTGGCGGACAATTAACTGAAGCAATTAGAAGAAATCCATACTCTGTGCTTTTATTCGACGAAATAGAAAAAGCTCATGATGATATTTTTAACTTAATGCTACAAATCCTTGATGAAGGAAGAGTGACAGATGGCCAGGGGAGAACAGTCAACTTCAGCAACACAATAATAATTTTAACAAGTAATATTGGTAGTCAAGCAATTATTGAGCTTTCAGGAATTGAGAATCAAAGAGAAAGAATGCTAGATATTATTAAAAGTTCTCTTAATAAGACTTTCAAGCCTGAGTTCCTTAACAGGTTAGATGAGTCAATAATTTTTAATAGTCTTCAGCAAAATGATTTAAATCAAATAATTAATATACAAATCAATAACTTAAGAACAAGACTAAAAGAAAGGGATATTGATATAGAGATTAGCAGAACTGCAATTAATTGGATTTCAAACAAAGCTTTTAATCCTATTTACGGTGCTAGGCCTCTTAAACGAGAACTTCAAAAGCAACTAGAAAATCCTATTGCAAAATTAATTTTAAAAGGTGGTATAAAACCTGGATCAATAATTAAGGTAGGTTTATTCAATAATGAGATCTATTTTGATTCTTAGTTTCTGAAACGCATTCTATAAATTAAACTCATGCTCATTCATTAAAAGGCTAGAAACTAAATATCATAATTTCCACTTCTTATACATTATCTATCTTTAAACCAATCAGGGACGAGCTCAAAACAAGCTGCATTTGAATCATTTTCTCTTGATTCAGTGCGCCAGCAACATGTTCTACCAGAGTCTTTTTTGAACAAAAGAGAGTTAGCCCAATTCCAAATAAGCTCAGCAGATGATTCCATTCCCACATTTTTCATTATGCGAAGATCTAGTGCACCTTCTTTATGTAGTCTCTGCCAGTCAAGAATCAAAGGATCATCTTCATTAATAAGGAATGTATGATCAAAATGATTTTTTAATTTCCCCTCTACTTCCCGAAGACTTGAGAAATCAACAACAAATCCATTCTCATCAAGATTAGTTGCAGCAAACCAAAAGGTGAAGCTGCGACTATATCCATGAACAAATTTGCAGTGTCCTGAATGTTTCCACTGTCTATGGCAACAGGGGTAGTCTTTAAAACTCTTACTACAAGTAAAAGTGAAATTAGGGATAGACATCCAATAAACGATTGAGGAGACTAGTTAAAGATCAAACTAAAACTTCTTCTTAAAATAAGTGTATGACTTCTATGAGTGAATCCTTCATAAACAAACTTTCTTTTGATGAAAATGGCCTAATCCCAGCCATTGCGCAGGATTGGCTAGATGGTGCTGTCTTAATGATGGCTTGGATGAATCGACAATCATTAGAAAAAACAATTACAACAGGGAAAGTACATTATTGGAGTCGATCCAGAAAAGAGTTATGGGAGAAAGGTGCAACTAGCGGACATACTCAAAAATTAAATTCAATGAGATATGACTGTGATGCCGATGCAATCCTCCTCACAGTTCAACAAGTAGGTTCAATTGCTTGTCATGAAGGGAAAAGGAGTTGTTTCTTTAATGAAATATTAAAAAAGGAAGGAAACGAGATCTCAATAGTTCCTGCTGATGCATGCAGTGAGTTATTCCAAACAATTGAATCTAGATATACCCAACCTGACGGAAAAAGTTATACCAATAGCCTTTTAAGAGAAGGGGACAATAAAATACTGAAAAAGATAGGAGAAGAGACAGCCGAGTTTGTAATGGCATGTAAGGATGATGAACCATCTTCAATTGCAAATGAAGCAGCAGACTTGCTTTTTCACTTACAAGTCGCACTAAAACATCACAATGTAAACTGGAATGATGTCCTTGAAGTATTAGCCTCTAGAAGAGGTAAGAGAAGAAATAAAGCATAAAATAAGGATCTAAAACCAACCAATTAATCCTGAAAAATAATCAATTCTTACTTCCCTTAACCCAATCCAACCCCTCTTGCCATAAGTGTTGCAAAAAGAGGGATCATGATAAATCCAATCAATTCAATATTGATTATTTTTGTAATTCGTTCAACTAAAATCGAATCCACTTTTGGCAACTCTCCTTTACTTAAGGGAATAGCCCAAAGAATATATGTAAAAGTTGGATAAAGAGAGAGTAATCCTACTCCTATAAAAATAGTTATCTTAATCCAAAAAATTGGATTTTGAGTATAGAACTCACTGCCTTGTCCAAGGTAAAGAACTCTTAAAAGGCCGCTCAAAAGAAGCAATAATGCAGCCACTCCATATACAACATCAGCCAGAAGAAGAGTTATAGCCTCTTTTCGATCAGGGGAGACCTTTAAGATCTTTCGTTCCAGAACTAATGCTCCAAAACAAATCATAAAACTCAGATAATGTATGTAAGCAATTCCAGCCTTTTGCAAAACAACATTGCCAAAGATTGTTCCCAGGGGCATGGGATGAAAATAAATCTACTTAAAGAGACTAACGAGAAAAGACACAATAACTATATAAGTATGTACACCTAAAAAAATACTTCATAAATCAATAAAAATTTTTATCCAATCAAGAAAAGTTGATTCAAAAAAGTGGAAAGAAAATCATCAATTCCGAACTATTCATTACGCTAATAGAAAGTAAACATTTTTTCTCTAGATTAAGAATATAAATAAGGAAAACCTCGTGAGTTCTTTAAGCGACTTTCTTGGAGAGATAGGGCGACACCCGCTCCTTACTCCTGAACAAGAACTCACTATGGGCAGAAAAGTGCAAGAAATGATTGCCTTGACTCAGAGATGTCATATTGCTGGAGGTAAAGGGCCTGCTTGCGATTACACAGATATAGAAAAGAGAGCAATTCGAATTGGAGAAAAAGCGAAGAACAAGATGATAGAAGCCAATCTAAGACTGGTTGTAAATCTTGCTAAACGTTATCAAGGGAAAGGGCTTGAGCTACTTGATTTAATCCAAGAAGGAACCTTAGGTCTAACAAGAGCGGTCGAAAAATACGATCCCAAAAGAGGCCATCGATTCTCTACATATGCTTATTGGTGGATTCGGCAGGGCTTAAATAGAGCACTTTCCACACAAAGTAGAACGATTAGGATACCCGTAAATATCAATGAAAAACTAACAAAACTAAGAGCAGCCAAATCTCGTTTAATGCAAGAAAATGGAATTCATCCAACAAGCGCACAACTCTCTAAGAAATTGAATATATCAAAAGAAGAAGTTGAAGAATTATTAGCATGTGAATTAAGAAGTATCACCGTAAGTCTTCAAGGAGTAATCAAGTCAAAGTCTGATCCATCAGAACTAGTTGATGTATTACCTAGTGAAGAAACCCCACCAATGGAACTAGCTGAATTAGCAGAAAGGAGTGACTCAGCCTGGTCTTTACTTGACACTGCAAATTTAACTCCAAAAGAAAGAAAAATAGTCAGCCTGCGATTTGGTCTTGATGGAACGAATCAATGGAGAACATTGGCAGAAGTTGCTCGTCATATGAATTGCAGCAGAGAGTACTGCAGACAAGTAGTTCAAAGAGCACTAAGAAAACTACGCCGAGCCGGAGTGAATAGTGGAATAGGTGAAGGGATTCCTATTGAAAGTGAATGAATAAACCTTCCTCATATAACTAAATCAATCTGAATTGTTGGTATTTTCATTTTTTTAGTAAAAATAAGGAAGAAGGCTTTTTAGTCTTAAAAAACAAATGACAATTAATAAAAAATCAGAAAAAGATTTTTACGAAGCAGAAGTTATCGATAGTTCTGTTATTGATGAAGGGCTATTAAGGAAAATATTAATAAAGGCAGGTAGAACTATTGCTCAACCTGCTCTAGAAGCTTTTGAAATGATGACAGATATTTCAACTCCTTATCAAGTCAAAATCTCTATGTTTGCAGCACTCAGCTATCTAATAATGCCTATGGATCTAATGCCTGATTTTATTCCTGTAGCAGGTTTCAGCGATGATCTGGTTGCTTTGACAGCTGTAATAAGTCTTTGGCAAAATCATATGACGCCTCAGATAAGGGCCAGGGCTCTGAAAAAACTTGATACATGGTTACCTTTATAAAATGATCAAATGGTCTAAGGATCTAGAAGAAAAGCTTACTTTTCTGATAAAAGATTGGCTTAAGCACAGGGGAAAAACCCAGGCGGATCTAAAAGAAAGTCTTAAAGCCAGCTCATCAAGGATGCCAAATCTGATTGAAGTCTTAAAAGCAGATTTCAAAAAAGGTGGTATTGCTACAATTGCTGAGCGTCTTTGCTCAATAGAAAGCAACTGGATTAATCCTCAACAAGAGATAAATAATAATCAAGAAGAATCTGATCCTTTTAATCAACTAGATCTTCTATTAGAAGAACTTAGAGAAAACATCAATAATTAAGAAAATCTCCGTACTCCCATTTTATTGACTTCTGAATGAACCTACTCATTAAAAAACTTTTTGGTTCAATTTTAATATCTTTTTTTCTCTTCTCAACATTCTTAATCTACTCAAATCAATTATTAGCACTTAACAACTCAAAAGGTGAAAAACTTTTCTTAGAACATTGTTCAGGATGTCATGTAAATGGAGGAAACATTATCAGAAGAAACAAAACCCTTAAGATATCTGCCTTAAAACGCAATGGTCTAGATAACCCCGAAGCAATTGCAAAAGTTGCTCGTAATGGAATAGGAAACATGAGTGGATATAAAAAAGTTCTTGGAGAAGAAGGCGATAAAATTGTTGCAAATTGGATATGGGAACAGTCTCAAAAAGCTTGGGTCCAAGGATAAATATCATAAGAAATCCATATACCCTCTCTCCAATAAACGTCATCTTGAATTATCTTCCTTAATTCATCAAGATTAGAAACTTGGAATATTCCAAAAACATATCTAGTACATTTTGTAGGACCCAACGTAATAAGTAAGCCTTGTTTCTTAAGATTAGAAAGCCTATCTAGATGCTCTTCACGAAATGGTGTTCGCTTTTCAATAGCATTCTCACAGTATTTACCCCAAAGAACAAATCGCTCCATAATTTCGATGATTAATTAATCCATGAAAATTAACACCCTAATGTTGACACAATTGGCATACATTTTGCTATGTTAATTATGTAGATTCTTTTATTTCAGAATTATGCTCACAGGTAGCGACCTACTCACCAAAGTCAAAGAACTTGGTGATGTAAGCAAATCAGATCTTGTTAAGGCTTGTGGATATATATCCACTAAGAAGGATGGTGGTGAACGTCTTAACTTCACAGCCTTTTATGAAGCTCTTCTTGAAGCTAAAGGTGTAAGCCTTGGAGCTACAGGAGTAGCTGGAATTGGTAAAGGAGGAAGAAAGCTTAGTTACGTAGCGACAGTTCAAGGCAATGGAAATCTTTTAATTGGTAAGGCATATACTGCCTTATTAGATCTAAAAGCTGGAGATGAATTTGAGATCAAGCTAGGTCGCAAGCAAATAAGACTTGTTCCTGCAGGTGCTGAAGATGGTGATGATTAAAAAATCACTAATAAGTCAATAAAAAATATAAATAATAAATAAAAAGCAAAGTCCTGGAATGATTCCAGGACTTTTTATTTTTCTCAAAATTTAAAAATTAAAATAGCTATATAATATTTTTTCAAACCTCTGATCTCAATTCATTCAAGAAATTAACAGCTTCTTCTACCTCATTACCAGGTACAGCACTTGCAATTCTTTTGACTAGAGCGCTACCGACTATTGCTCCATCAGCACCCCAACTACGAACTTGACGAATATGTTTAGGAGCTGAAATACCAAATCCAACAGCAACAGGACTAACCGAAGATTCTTTAAGTTGTTGTACAAGAGTCTTCACACGATTATCCATAACTGACCTCTCTCCAGTAACACCTGTAACACTAACTAGATATGTAAACCCCTTAGTATTCTGAGCAATCCTTTTCATTCGATCTTTAGGTGTTGTAGGTGCAACTAACAAGATCAAATCCAAACCTTTATCTGAAGCAATTGAAGAGAACTTCTCAGCTTCTTCTAGAGGAAGATCTGGAACAACAAGTCCAGAAGCACCTGCTTCTGATGCTTCATCACAAAATCGTTCGAATCCTATATTCAAAAGAGGATTGCAATAAGTAAAAAGAATTACAGGTATTGACAATTTATTTCGTAATTGACTCAACATTTCAAGAACACTTGACGGAGAAGTTCCAGAAGAAAGTGCACGTGAAGCCGCTAACTGAATAACAGGACCATCTGCAAGAGGATCGCTATAAGGAATACCTAACTCAACAATATCCGCTCCATTATCTTGCAATTTCAACAAAATCTCTGAGGTTGTTCTCAAGTCAGGGTCGCCGGCCATTAGAAAAGGCATTAAAGCAATTCGTCCTTCTTGCTTAATTTTTAAGAAGCGATTAGAGATATTTGAACTATTCAAGGTTTTAAATTCAATGTGTTCACTATTATCACTCATTTAAAAAACTAATTTAGGCTAATTTGTCGGGACTCCTAAATCAAAGTGTTAGTAAAAAATCTTTGTTACTTTTCAAGTTGATCAATCAAGCGTTTCTGCTCTTCTTCAGACAAAGACTCAAATTTTGATTTTAATTTTGTATTTGTTATCTGGTCGTAAGCAGCTCTATACCTTTTGCGTTGTTCAACAAACGTCATCTTGCCATTAATAACCCTGAGAAAGTAAGAGAAGGTCCAAGCTAGGACTATAAGTATAAGAACAGCCTCAGCGGCTATACCAGCAGATGCTTCATCAAAACCAAATGTAAGAAAAGCAAAATATCCAGCACCACCTAATAGCAGAACCAAAAAACCTAATTGAATAACTTTTGCTCGAGTCATGTTCTATTTCTCAGCTTGTCCATTAAGACGCAAATTTAAAAAAGGAGAAAATATAATTAAACCTGGAAAAAAAAGAAAAACTAATCCGTAAACTCCTAATCTCTCAAACTTTCCCATGAAATTCCATCTATTATTCATCCAGTAATAAAGAGCTAATGGAACAACCACCAAGTAAATAAAGCCCAGCACAGCATAAGTGCCAAAGACAAGTAATAAGTTGTTGGGAATTTGATTTCCCAATGCGAGTAAAGTCACTATGGAGAAAAGTGCGCTTCAATAACTATGATCAGGGTAAGGTTACTTACCCGACCTTTTCAAGGGAGTATGGCGGAATTGGTAGACGCACCAGACTTAAAATCTGTTGGCCGCTTTAGGCCGTGGGGGTTCAAGTCCCCCTACTCCCACTCAATTAGCTTACTGTTAATAAACAATTATTTTTCAATATTGACAAAAGACCAATTTAAATTTTCCCCTGCATGAAATGGAACTATTGATAAATCCTGACTTCTTCTTCCAAGATGAAGGTTTTCCGGAACAAGGCATGAACGCCTTACTAACTTGATAGAACTTGTATTTACTGGTAAGCCATAGAAAGAAGGACCAAACTCACTACAAAAAGCCTCCAATCGATTAAGGGAATTCTCTTCTTCGAATACTTCTGCGTAACTTTCAATTGCATAAGGAGAATTAAATATGCCTGCACAAGCACAGGCATTCTCTTTTGCACCGCGAAGGTGAGGGGCAGAGTCAGTACCAAGAAAAAAACAAGATTTTCCACTTGTAGCAGCTTGCCTTAAAGCCAATCGATGCTTTTCTCTTTTGACTATCGGTAAACAAAAGAAATCACTTCGAAATCCTTCTAAAAACATTGCATTTCTATTTATATGCAAGTGATGGGGTGTAATTGTCGCTGCGAGCCTGAATCCACTTGTTTCAACAAACTGAACTGCATCTACAGTAGTAATGTGCTCTAAGACAACACGTAACTTAGGAAAACGTTTAAAGATAGGCTGCAAATGACGGTCTATAAAGACTGCCTCTCTATCAAAGATATCAATTAAGGGATCTGTATCTTCCCCATGGATAAGCAATGGCATATCTATTCTTTCCATCGTCTCAAGAAGAGAGTCAATTTTTCTTATATCACTAACTCCACTAGAAGAATTAGTTGTTGAGTTTGCAGGATATAGTTTAGCGGCTATAAAAACACCTTCATCAAAGCCTTTTTCTAAAACTTCTGCAGAAAAGTCATCTGTCAAATAGGCCGTCATCAAAGGAGTAAATGATAAATTGTCAGGCACAGCATTCAATATTCTCTTCTTATAATTTCTTGCAGCTTCAATAGTTGTTACAGGTGGGGTTAAGTTGGGCATCACAATGGCACGACGAAAAACTCTAGCCGTATAGCCAATAACGGATTCAAGCAGCGCTCCATCTCTTAGATGTAAGTGCCAGTCATCTGGTTGACGCAAAGTAATCTGATCTATCAAAAGCTCAAACCCAATATGGGATCAATAGATAAAATACTATTACCTTAATAAGGTATCTATAGTTAATCTAACAGGTAAACAAAAAATGAAAAAGATTCAGCAAAATAAAATTAAAAGAACAAATGATTTTCTGTTAAGGAACTAACATAAAAAAGACTATGCATGATTTTACATCGTCTCTATTAGAGTTAATCATTGGGATAGCCTTTCTCTTCTGGGGTGGCGAGCTTTTTGTTCAAGGCTCAATAATTCTTGCAGGGATCCTAGGAATTCCACAATTAGTAATCGGATTGACTGTTGTATCCCTAGGGACAAGTGCACCCGAGCTTTTTGTGAGTTTAAACTCATTTTATCAAGGCTCGGATGCACTGGCAGCGAGCAATGTAGTTGGAAGCAATATTTTCAATATTCTTGTAGTCCTTGGAAGTAGTGCAATTATTCTTCCATTAAAAGTAGAAAGTCGACTAATTCGTAGAGATGTTCCACTATTGATAGCTGTTTCGTCTGCGGTCTGGGGCATGACTTCTAACGGAAGACTTACATGGCAAGCCGGAATAGCGTTATTGATTGCTTTATTAATAAATACAGCTTGGGAAATTCGTACTGTCCGAGAAGAGTCAAAAGAAAAAGATTGTAATGCGGGAGTCATTCCTCAACCGATATCAAATAATTGGATAAATTCTTTGACAAAGCTTTTTATTGGAATAGTTTTACTTTCTTTTGGTTCAAAGCTACTTGTTAATGGAGCAAGTTCAATAGCTTTACTTCTTGGAGTGAGTGAAGCGGTAATTGGCCTAACTATAGTTGCCGCTGGCACATCGATGCCTGAGCTAATTACTTCATTAATAGCCACATTTAAAGGGCGGACCGATCTTGCTATCGGCAATGTCGTCGGAAGTAGTATTTTGAACCTACTTCTTGTCCTAAGTTTATGTGCCATTTCTTCAGGAACAACAGGACTAGAAATAGATGAGGTATTAATCAACAAAGACATGCCTATTATGCTTCTTTCTACTCTTGCATGCATGCCTATTTTTTGGACCAAAGGAAAAATAAGTAGGTTAGAAGGGATAGGTCTTTTAAGTTTATATATTTTATATTTAATCGATCAAATAATACCTTACTCATTTCCTATTCTACATGAAGAATTCAGGATAATTTTGGTTTCCATTATTCTTCCTACAGGATTAATATTAGTAGCAATTAAATCTATTAAATATTTTTATATAATTAATCAAGAAAAGTATACTTCGAAATTAAATTAACTGTATTTTTAGATCAAAGTTAAGTTTATCTACTTAGGCATTCATTGTCACAAACTCCTCTGCAATAGTTGGATGAAGTGCCATTGTTTTATCAAAATCTATTTTTGTTGCTCCAAGTCTTAAAGCAATAGCAGCCATCTGTATTATTTCTGCTGAGTTCTCGCCAGCCATATGACAACCTACTATCTTATGATTATCTCTTTTAACAATTAGTTTAAGGAGGCATAGTTTTCCACTCTTTGGTAAAGACTGAGACATTGGTTTGAACTTAGATCTAAAGACTTTGATATTCTCCAATCCATACTTCTCGATTGCGCCCTCTTCTGTAAGACCTACTGCCGCAATTTCAGGAGAACTAAAAACCGCCTTTGGGATCAAACTATAATTAACACTAAGAGTCCCATTCCCCCAAATTTTATCTGCAAACTTCCTACCCTCATCAATTGCTACAGGAGTCAAATTAATTCGATTAGTAACATCACCTATTGCATAGATATTAGAGATACTAGTTAGATTATTTTTATCTACATTTATTTTATTATTAATAGATTCAATACCAGCATTTTCTAATTTCAATCGACTAATTGAAGGATTTCTCCCCGTAGCAAATAAGACTCCTTTAGTCTTTAAAGTTTGCTTAGTATTAGTCGTTAAAGTTAAATCATTTTCTTTACCATCAATGCCTGAAATAGATTGTCCGAAGTTCAATTCAATTCCATTAGCTACCATCTCATCTTTTAATAAGTCAGAAAGCTCAAGATCAAAACCTCTTAATAAGTTATCTCCTCTAACAAATTGGGAAACTTTTGCACCAAAACCATTCAAGATGCATGCAAACTCACAAGCAATAAAGCCACCTCCTACAATTACTATCTCGTCGGGAAAACTATTTAAAGCGAACATATCATCACTAACCCAGCCAAGAGAAGCTCCTTTGATATCAGGTCGAATAGGAGAACCTCCAACTGCAATTAAAATCTTTTTAGCCTCAATTTCAATTTCTCCTTGATTATCAGAAATATTTTTTATCAGGATTGAATTAGGGTCTTTAAACTCTGCCCAACCTTTAATCAACTCAACACCTGCCTTTTCAAGATTTTTAGTATGAAGATCATTTAATCGATCAACTTCTTTTCTTGTGTTCTGCAATAAGATCTGAGAATCAATTTTGACATCTTTAAAAGTGATGCCATAACTATCTGCATTTTTTATATATTGTCTATAGCTAGAGCCATATACCAGTAATTTCTTAGGTACACATCCACGAATAACGCAAGTTCCCCCAACTCGATCTCCTTCCACAATTGCCACTTTGGCACCATAAGAAGCAGCTCTCTTAGCAGCCGCTAACCCTCCAGAGCCAGCGCCTAAAACGATTAAGTCAAACGTGTTTTCCAATTAAAATTTAAACCCAACTAACCAATTCTCCACTATTTACATGAACCAAGCCACAAATGTACTTTCATGGGAAGAATTACTTGAATTGCCTCAAATAGACGAAGATCGAGCAAGTGGTAAAAATAACTCGCATGCTTTACTCCGTTTATTTGGACAACCAGAAGAAAATGCCCAAGTAACTTTATATAGAGATCATCATGCCTGGTGCCCTTACTGCCAAAAAGTTTGGCTTTGGCTCGAATGGAAAGAAATCCCCTACCGAATAAGAAAAGTAACGATGCGTTGTTATGGCAAAAAAGAAAGTTGGTATCTAAATAAAGTACCTTCCGGCTTACTACCTGCCATTGAGCTAGAAGGAAAAATAATTACTGAAAGCGACGATATTCTCCTTTCACTTGAAGAGAAGTTTGGTCCACTTGCTAATTCATTACTTCACCCTAAGACATTATGGTTAAGAAGACTAGAAAGAAGATTATTTAGACAATGGTGTATTTGGTTATGTAGCCCTTCAAGAAATAATTATCAAGAAAATGAAAGAAGAAGGAAAAATTTTCAGACTATATTAGAAGAAGTGGAGAATACTTTAAGTAAAAGCTCTACTCCATGGCTCGATCCAACTAATAATAACGGCGTCCTTTCTCCGGGAAGTGGAGACGTTATATTTATTCCTTACTTAGAAAGAATGAATGCTTCATTGGCTTACTACAAAGGCTTTTGCCTCAGAAAAGAATATAAAAGCATTAATAATTGGTTCAGTGCACTTGAAAAGGACCATGTATATAGAGGAACTCAAGGTGATTTTCATACTCATGCTCATGATTTACCTCCTCAGATGGGAGGCTGCTGGTTCGATAACAATAAAAAACAGAAAAACATATCCAATCTAATAGATATTGGGAAAGGACTTGAAGAGCAAGAAATTTCCATCTCAGTGAAATATTCTAAGGAGTCAAAAGCCGAGGCATTAACAAGGGTTTTAAAACATCGTGAATCAATTAAGAAAGTAAATCCAATGGGTAGAGAATTTTTTGACCAACCGTTGAGAGCGGCTCTAACAAACCTCGTGACAAATAAAGTTGCCACGCCTAATAAAGGAAGTGCTGCTGGATTGAGATATCTAAGAGATCGAATCTCTGTACCTAGAGATATGACTTTGCTTGCAGCAAGAGAACTACGCCAATCCCTTGAGCAGACAGCTCAGATAGATGGAAATGAAGAAAGTTCTCCAATACCTTTTTTAAATCGCTTCGATCAAAATCCAGAACTTTTTTTAAAATCAATAAGATCATCATAAAGAAAATACTTTTATCAAACCTACCTAGATTTAGTAAATGAGCGAGCTGTAGACCAATTCTGATTATTTATGTCACTAAAAGTTCAATTACCAAACTACAGACAAATTCCAAAGCCTCTGTCAAATCAAGAGCTATTTAAAATAAAAGTAAAGGACTTAAAGCCTACGCAGATCTGTGTGGGATTTTCAGAGGTATGGGCACGTCAAGAAGAATTTCAAGAAGAAAGCCATAAGAAAATTTCCGCCTATCTAAAGAAGAGACCAGTTCCACTAGTACAAAATAAAAATCATGAATTATGGATGCTAGATCGTCATCATCGTTTGAAGGCACTGGTTGAACTAGATAATAATGCTGAAGCGTTTGGATACATAGTTTCAGAGTTAGACACTTCAGAAAATCATGAGGTTTATGACTATTTATCCCAACAAGGCTGGTTATATTTATATGACAGTAGAGGCAGAGGTCCCAAAGAAGCTAAAGAGCTACCTTCGAGCCTATTAAGAATGGAAGATGATCCTTATAGAAGTCTTGTCTGGAAGCTAAAGAAGGAAGGCATTATTCTGTCTGAACCACTCATTCCTTACCATGAATTTCAATGGAGTAGCTGGCTTAGGAGAAGAGCTTTACCACCATTTAATTCAAAAAACTTGCATCCAGCTTTTTCAGCAGCTAGATCTTTAGTCTGCTCAAGAGCAGCATCTCATTTATCTGGCTGGAATGGAAGATTCTATTAATTTCGCTTTCTAGAATCTATTTGCAATAAATCCTTAACTCTTTGAACTTGACTTGCCATCTCTGGTTCAGTAGACAATTTCTTTTCAACCTGTTCAATTGCATAAATAACAGTTGTATGGTCTTTACCTCCAAAAGCTTCGCCTATCCGAGGCAAACTTAAATCAGTTCCATGACGCATAAGATACATTCCTACTTGACGAGCTTGGCTTACAGGTCTTCGTCTACTTGAACTACATATTTCATCTACTGTTACATCGAAAACCTCAGCAACCTTATCAATTACCTGCTTAGGAGTTACATCAACACCTTGACTTCTGGGGTCAAGCATTGGAGCAACTGATTCTACGTTCATTGGCAATCCGGTAATAGACGAGAAGGCCACTGCACGTGTAAAAGCTCCTTCAAGTTCTCTGATATTTGAGGTAAATCTTCCTGCAATAAATTGAATCAAATCTCGCGGGAGGCGCATTCGCTCTTGTTCAGCCTTTTTTTGCAATATTGCCATTCTTGTTTCTAAGTCAGGCGTTTGAATATCTGCGATTAACCCCATAGAGAATCTAGAAACCAGCCGTTCTTGGAGGCGTGAAATTTGATTAGGAGGTCTATCACTTGTTAAAACAATTTGACGACCTACTTCATGTAGAGCATTAAAAGTATGAAAAAACTCTTCTTGGGTAAATTCTTTGCCTTCTATGAATTGTATATCGTCAACAAGAATCAGGTCGGCAGCACGATATTTATTTCGAAAAGCCTCCATTTCGCCTTTCCTAATTGCAAGAATTAAATCATTCGTAAATGTCTCAGTAGAAACATAAGTAACTTTTGCAGTCGGATCAATTTCTAAGCGATAATGACCAATAGCCTGCATTAAATGTGTTTTACCTAATCCAACGCCACCACATATATAGAGCGGATTGAATTCACGTCCTGGGGCTTCGGCCACTGCCATAGCAGCGGCATGAGCCATTCGACTATTCGGACCAACTACAAATCTGTTAAAAACATACCTTTGATTAAGTGAAGTTTTTTTAACCCTGGGGGGCTTCGCTGCTGTATTAGAGGACTGATTTCCCCTAGAAGAGTTGGAAGATTTAATTTCTACCCTATCTTCAGAAGGATCCTTATCAAGAGTCTCCCCTTCTATTGCTTTGAATTGGACCTTTATTTCTTGTCCTAAAAGCTCTTTTGCAAGACTTTGAATAGTATCTGAATAATTTTTCTTTAGATAATTGCTGGAAAAGGGGTTTGGAGCAATTAACGTCAAAATGTAATTTTCATAGCTATAAAATTTTGTTGGTCTAATCCACGTTTCATAAGACGGCTTACTTAGATTATTTTGAAGGGACCTTTGAACCTTGCTCCAAACTTCTTCACCCCTAAACACAGGCAATTCCTACTTAGACCATAAATCTAAGCTTTTATGAGAAAATGTTCATTATTTTA